>NZ_JCAUAP010000013.1:0-163642 GCF_059692015.1 Paenibacillus sp. J22P165
TCCAGTTGCACCAGTGACCCCTGTTGCACCAGTAGATCCTGTTGCCCCAGTTGCACCAATAGATCCCATTGGGCCTGTGTCACCAGTAGATCCTGTTGCTCCTGATACCCCTGTAGCTCCTGTAGCTCCAGTTACACCTGTGGAACCTGTGGCACCTGTTGCACCTGTGTTCCCTGTCGCTCCTCCTGCTTCTCCAGTTGCACCAGTTGCACCGGTAGCTCCAGTGGAACCTGTTGCTCCTGTTACACCTGAGGCACCTGTTGCACCAATGAATCCCTTTGGACCCGTGTCCCCCGTAGTTCCTGTCCTACCTAATCCTCCTGTAGCACCGGTGGCTCCAGCTTTTCCCGTAGCTCCCATGGCACCAGTTGCACCAGTGGATCCTGTTAGACCCGTGACACCCGCAGTTCCTGCCGCACCATTGGCTCCAGCTTTTCCCATAGCTCCTGTGGCACCAGTTGTACCAGCGGTACCCGTATCGCCTTTAACCCCACGTAAACCTCTTGGGCCTCTTTTACAACACTTATTCATTTCCTTCTTCTTAAACGATTTACACTTACAAGGCTTCACACGGCATTTCATACACCTTACAGATGTTTTTTTCTTTTTTTTTGGGCTAGTCTCTTTTTTATTAAGTTTTGATTTTGTACTTTGAATTATTTTAGATTTTTGAGATATTCGATCTTTTTTTTCTACAGTACTGAACACACTCAACATATGTCACCTCCATAGCAATAAAGTATGTGGACAATCGTTGACTGGAATAGACACTTGTCTCAATTAGAAAAGATAATGGTGTTTTTCTTGTGCTACGGTTTGCTATACGTGCAATTATCCTTATTTTTGGATATAACTTAAAAATAAATCAGATATTTCCAATAAATTCCAGTTAAGAATAACAACCGACAGTTTAACACAATTAAGAAAAAATTCTTTTTTGGTTAATATTCCAAAGGTAAGAAAAATCTACTTTGATATTTATTGAGCTATAATACTCCGTTATTTTAGAAGATATTAGTGAAAATATATTTCGAAATTAAATAATATTTGGAGTTTTTGTGCTATTTCTTAAAAATTACAATGGCTTCATGACAGATACTTATTGAGAAGTAAATACAAAAGGATCTGCCACGACAGATCCTTCTCATATCACACAAAATAATCGTTTTCTTTAAAGGTTGTTGATTAAGGAGCCCATATTTTGGTGGGCACGCTATTATTAAGAAGGAGTATAAGATAAACTAGCGCTAAATGAGAGTTGAGTAACATCAGCTGCTGAGGGATCGGTCGAAGCAAGTGTCCTTACACGAATTCCAATACGATCACCCGCTGCGACTGTTAATGTTCCCACCAGATTTATATTGGTTGCTGTACGGAAAGTGCCGGCAGTAATTATATTATTTGGAAATCCGAATCTAACTGAACTAGTCAGCGGAGTTGTCACGTAAGGTGAAGAAATATGATCAATGCCATTATTTGGAACGGAAGGTGCTAGGAATACAGTAAAATCATATTGAAGACCGAGCGTATTTATTGAAACCACTGAAGCAACCAGTAAATCTGCGCTTATTTGTAAATTCCGAATAGTTCCCGCAAAGGGAATTGGGAATGCAAAACCACCTGCTTCGGGTGGACTCGTTGATTCTCCAGAGCCGTTGATAACTTCAACCGTGTGATTACCAAATCCCATTAAAATTGGAGCAGCAGATACTACAGTAGCACCACTCAGAATGATGCCTGTAGAGAATGGAATAAGTCCTCCTGATGTTCCCGTAGCTCCTGTTCCACCTGTTGCCCCAGTTGCTCCGGTTCCACCCGTTGCCCCTGTTGCTCCTGTTCCACCTGTTGCCCCTGTTGCTCCTGTTCCACCTGTTGCCCCTGTTGCTCCTGTTCCACCTGTTGCCCCTGTTGCTCCTGTTCCACCTGTTGCCCCTGTTGCTCCTGTTCCACCTGTTGCCCCTGTTGCTCCTGCTTCTCCCGCTTCTCCAGTTGCTCCAGTTGCTCCTGTTCCACCTGTTGCCCCTGTTGCTCCTGTTCCACCTGTTGCTCCTGTTCCACCTGTTGCCCCTGTTGCTCCTGCTTCTCCCGCTTCTCCAGTTGCTCCTGTTCCACCTGTTGTCCCTGTTGCTCCTGTTCCACCCGTTGCTCCTGCTGCTCCCGCTTCTCCAGTTGCTCCTGTTCCACCTGTTGCCCCTGTTGCTCCTGTTCCACCTGTTGCTCCTGTTCCACCTGTTGCCCCAGTTGGGCCAGTTGGGCCGGTTGGGCCACCCGCAGGTCCAGTGGCACCAGTTGCTCCTGTTGCTCCAGTTGCTCCTCCACCCGTTGCTCCAGTTGCTCCAGTTGCTCCAGTTCCACCTGTTGCACCTTGGAATCCTCGTGGTCCTTCTGCTCCTGTTGCACCTTGGAATCCTCGTGGTCCTTCTGCTCCTGTTTCGCCTTGGAATCCTCGTGGTCCACGCGGTCCTTCTGGTCCTTGGTGTCCTCTCGGCCCTTCTGCTCCTGTTGGTCCTTTTGGTCCTGTTGGCCCTTCGGGTCCTCGTGGTCCTTCTGCTCCTCTTGGTCCTGTTGGCCCTATTGCTCCTTGGAGTCCTCGCGGTCCTTCGGGTCCTGTTGGTCCTGTTGATCCTGTTGCTCCTTGGGGGCCTCGCGGTCCTTCAGGACCCGGAGGTCCTGGAGGGCAATTACATTTTCCCATACTAATCTCATCTCCCTGTAGTCAGTCTATTTCATCATATTAATAGCCTAAAAAGATAGACACAGTATATGCCTACCAAAATAAAATAGTGGGAATAAAACCCATTTTTCTTATATTTTAGACCTTCTATGTGAGTGTCCCATACAAAGTTAATGGCGTTTGCATTATATAATTTTAGGATAGATGACTAGGGAGTGAAAAGAATGGACGAGCGCCCATTGATAGGTATTATGGTAAGTAATAGGCGTAGCAGAAAAAGGATATTGAATCTTTGTCATAGATATGTGAATCTCAACATTAAACTTTACGCCTTCACGCCAACAGATATACAGTGGAAAAAAAAACGTATTATAGGAATTAGCTTAAAAAAAGGCAAATGGACACAAAGTTCATTCCCATTTCCTAATGCCGTCTACAACCGCTGTTATAATAAAAAACCAATCAACATT
Source organism: Paenibacillus sp. J22P165 (assembly GCF_059692015.1). Lineage (NCBI taxonomy): Bacteria > Bacillati > Bacillota > Bacilli > Caryophanales > Paenibacillaceae > Paenibacillus > Paenibacillus sp. J22P165. The sequence continues at coordinate 3,145 of NZ_JCAUAP010000013.1, forward strand.
CAACGCTTTGAAGCAGCAATAGGCAGGAATAAGTGTTTCAACACTATCAATTTTTTCAACAAATGGGATCTCTATAACCTATTAGTACAATCTAATCTAGAACCATATGTACCAGAGACATTTCTATATAATGAAGTGAACATATCAGAACTATTAGAGTCCTATAAACTCGTCTACTTAAAACCAATTTATGGAAATAAAGGAACGTCGGTATATCGGGTTGAGATAATGGAAAATGAAGATATACACATTTCATTGCATAGCTTAGCTCCAAGATATATTTGTAGAAAAAATGAAAGCATTCAGGAGAAATTGGATGAACTTCTCGGACCAACGACATACATAGTCCAGCAAGGGATTCCAATGTGTCAACTTGATCATCAGTATTTTGATGTCCGCGTCCTAGTTCAAAAGGGAATTACGGGAGAATGGACGATCCCCACAATAACATGTAGAGTAGCGCACAAACGATATTTTAACACTAGTATGTGTGAACATATTTATAATGTTGATGAGGTTCTCCTCCAATTATTTTCGCAGGAAAAAGTGAATGACATTCTTCAATCACTGCTAGATGTAAGTGTAAAAGCCGCACAAGAAGCAGAAATTCATTTGGGTACATTGGGAGAATTGAGCGTGGATTTTGGCATTGACCAAGATAGTAATCTTAGGATTATAGAACTTAATGGACAACCACAAAAAAGTATATACAATGACTTAAAGAATTTTAAAAATAAAAAACTAATTCATAGTAGACCATTGGAATATGCTTATTATCTCTCTAAGCTCTGATAAGTAACTATTTATATCCTTCTCACTCTTCAATAAATATAATTGAAAATTGAAGATAACTGCCAGTTAGCGGAGTGAAGGGCTACCACGTCGGCAGCCCTTCAGATGTTTAGCTATCGTTCACCGATTTCCCAATCATTGGTTTGTACCGATTTTAGACTACCTTTATCCGGATGAATCGTTTCGCTAGTTTGCATAGGTATGAACTCCAATCTAAACATTTAGCCTTTGACGGAACCAAGCGTTATTCCTTTAACAAAGTATTTTTGGAAAAACGGATAAATCATCAATAGAGGAAGCATGGAAATGAAAATTTTCGCCGAATTCAACGTCTGGTTGGATAAGGTTGTCATTCTCTTGGCGGATTCCGCGTCCATTTTGGAAGGGTCAATAACGAGCGCTACTTGCCGAATATAAGACTGCAGAGGGTAATTCTCATTCTTCGTCATTAATACGAGAGCTTGAAAAAATTCATTCCAATGACCTACAATGGTAAACACCAGAATCGTTGCCAGCACAGGTGTTGATAAAGGTAAAAATATGCCGAATAGAATACGCCACGGTCCCGCGCCATCCATCAGAGCGGATTCTTCCATTTCCTTCGGCAAGTTCCGGAAGTAATTCATGACCAGTATGACATTAAAAACAGGTAAGCCGCCTCCGAGCACAAGACCCCAAATACTATTAATCATACCGAGGCTTTTCATTGTCATATACCACGGAATCAACCCGCCGTTAAATAGCATACAAAAAATTAGAAGCCACATGATGACATTTCTCGGTTTAAAATCTTTCGATGTTTTGGCCAGCGGATATGCCATTAATAACACGACGAAAAATGTAATGACGGTTGCATAGAGTACACGCTGTACGGAAATAAAGAACGATCTAAAAAATTGCTCGTCACTAATAATTGTTAGGTATGAGCCAAATGTAAAACCTTGAGGCCAAAGAAACACGTGCCCTGCAGCTACTGCCGCTTTATCGCTCAGAGAGACCACTAATGTGTACCAAACGGGTAAAACACAAAGGAGCGTAATCAATATAAGAAGCAGTACATTAACACCATTTCCTATCCTAGAAAGAAATGAGCGTTCTTCAATCATCATCATCAAACCTTTCTATTAGAAAATTCGATAATTCGCAAAGCGGTATGCTAATCCGTACGAGATGGATATCAAGACTAGACCGACAACCGATTTAAGAAGTCCAACCGCTGTAGCCAATCCATACTGCATATCAAGTAAGCCTGCCCGATAGACCCAGGTATCAATAATATCACCTGTCGAATATACGATCGGATTATATAGATTGAATATTTGATCGAACCCGGCATTTAGAATGTTTCCCAAGCTTAATGTGCCCAGCAGAACAGCAACCGGTAATATACTCGGAAGCGTAATGCTAATCAGCCGTTTAAACTGGGAAGCCCCATCTATGGCTGCGGCTTCGTACATTTCAGGGTTAATGGACGTCAGTGCCGCGAAAAAAATAATTGCGGCAAAACCAAATTCCTTCCAAATATCACTTGCGACTACGAGACCAGGGAAAATATTAGCATTTGCAAAGAACAGAATGGGGTCAACACCGAGACCAGACAACATCTGGTTGATTGGACCCGTCAGAGAGAAAATATCCAGCATGATGCCAGCAATTATGACCCACGATAAAAAGTGAGGCAAATACACAATTGTTTGAACCGAACGGCTGAACAACCTGTTTTTCACTTCATTTAACATAAGAGCAAATACTAAGGGAACGATCAAGTTACCAATCATTTTCATTAAAGCAATAACAATCGTATTCTGAAATATTTGTTTACTATCATCAAGTTCGAACATATAACGGAAATTTTCCAATCCGATCCAAGATGACTTCCATAAGCCAATACCTGGGTTAAAATCTTTAAATGCAATCAGTATTCCGTACATTGGGAGCAGATTACAAAAGAAAAGCCATAACAATCCAGGCAGAAGCATGAGGTAGTAATGCTTGTAGACTCCTCGTTTAAGCATGTCAATCTCCCCTTAATAAATCGAACAAGACGAGTGAGCAAGGCACCCGTCTTGTTCATTCTATTTTTATTTCAACTCATTTACTTCCTTAGTGATCTGATCGCCGCCTTGTTCATTCCATTTTTTCACGAAAGAATCAAACTCATCGATTGGAGCGCTTCCCATAATGATTTTCAGGAAAGTCTCGTCTTCGATCTTCTTCAAGTTTGCCCATCTGGATTGCATCGTTTTCGTTTGGGCAGTTGCAAGGCTTTTCACCCAATTGATTTTGGGAAGAGCATCAACGAATGCAGATCCACCGTTCAAATGCGCATACAGGTGAGTGAAGAACTCATCATTTTGGTTCCAATTTGGAATGTCATAGTTGTCAAAAGGCTCTTTCTTAACAGCTTTGACATGAGAAGCTAGTTCAAAAGCAAACCCATAGTTCAGTTTATCAACTTCCTCGAGCTTCATCTCGCCCTTCAGAACCTTCTGGCTGGATTTGACCGCATATTGCAATTGATCACCATGACCCATGATGAGGAACAAAGGAATTTCCTGGGAAGTCATTTCTTTGCCGACAGCTGTTTTATAACTAGGATCTTTTTCGTTTACATGGATATTGAGCATTTTCATAACGGCTTCTGGATGTTTATATCCCTTCTTCACAACAATAAACGAACTACCAGTTGCTTGATTGGAGTTAAATTTCCCTGATGCGTCCAATGGTGCCGCATATGGCCGCCAGTTAGCTTTCGGATCGTTCTTGATTGAATCCGTCAAATTGTAAGGAGACCACCATGGTCCGAAGAATATTCCCGTTTTCCCGCTTGAGATGACCTCTTGCGTGCTTTTCCGGAGTCCCATTTCCTTATCCAGGATTCCTTTGGCATACCAATCGCGCATTGTGGCTAACGATTGTTTAGTCTCCGGCAGGGTGGATCCGTATACAGCACTACCGTCCTTATCTTTGACCCAGATACCTGGGTAAGCGTTATTAGCAAAGAACATCGGCGAGAAATTTAAATAATGGTCTCCAGAAGTAAGGAAGTTGGAATACAGAGCTCCTCCCTGTTGTGTACCAACGATGCCAAGCGTGTTCTCTCCACCCATTTTGTTGTCTATAAATGCTTTCGCAATGATCTCAAGATCTTTCAGTGTTTTAGGCGGCTGCAGCCCTAGCTTGTCGAGCCAGTCTTTCCGGATCCAGGTCATCGGCGCTGAAGGCAGCGTAGTTTCAGGAAGTGCATACAATTTGCCGTCAAAGGTCACTCCATCCAACAGTCCTGGATTTGAATCATAGATTTTTTTCAATCTGTCGGTTCCATACTTTTTGTAAACTTCCGATAAATCGGCCAATTGTCCTGCCTTCACCATTTGCCTTAATTGGGATTCGTTAACCAACATCGCATCCGGCAGATCATTGCTGGCGATAGCCAAGCTTACTTTTTGACTGTAATCTGTATTTGATGCTTCCCACGCATGTGTGACAGCAATGTTATACGTATCTTTCATCCATCGCGTGTAAATGTTGCTTTCTGCAGTATCGCTGCCTCCATACTTATAATTTGGGTCAATTCCTCTACCTATTGCAACCTGTACAGGCTCTGGGAATTTCGCCATGAGATCCACTTTCACCTCGGCATCTTTACTTGTTGGACTGCTACTTGGGCTAGTACTTTCGTTTTTATCGGCACATGCACTTAAACTTGTGGTTACAAGCAGCCCAGCTATTATCGTCATCAAAATCTTTTTCATTGCCCTTCCCCCTCTAACGATTCGTCTTTACAATCTCATTTTATCATTGAACACATATTCTCAAGTTAGATGACCATATCTAATCAGGTTGACAAATACACAAAAATAGAAAAAACGCCCGAAAGATTTCTACCTCTTTTTCGGACGAATGTCTACCCTATTATTATTTTTTTTGTCTATAATCGCTTGGCAGCACACCAACCTGATCTCGAAATAAACGGCTGAAATATTTTTCATCATTGTAACCGACCTGTTCCGCAATCCATTGTATGGTTTTTGTTGTATTTTTCAAATATTCCTTTGCTCTCTCCATGCGTATATACCGAATATAATCGGTGTAGTTTTGTCCTGCGATCTGTTTGAAACACTGGCTAAAATAGCTGCTGCTCATATTGACCATCTTCGCCATTTCTCCAGCGCTGACAGGCTGATCCATCATTTGTTGTGCCAAATTCATCGCCTTCGTAATGCTGTTCTGAATCTCAATGGAATATTGAGGCTTTGAATTTGCTTGTCGTATCGTTTCCCTTGAAGCTCTTAACCATGCTTCAAATTGAACCCAACTGGAGAAGAAATCTTCCACTACTATGGGGTTAGAAAGAATTTGATAATAAAGTCGGTTCCATTCATCCGTTAAGCTAAAGAAAATTCTAGTCAATCTAATAGGTTGAAGCTTCATTAATCTTAGCTCTTGAATCATATGTTCAAAAATTTGATCGTCCAATATCCATTCTGAGGATAACCATCTTTGTTTCACCGTATTCATTTCATAACCCATTTCATCATTTCCCCTACTCAGTATGATTCTGCTGTTAACGAACTGAATGGGCAGGGATGGATCATAATCATAAAACAAGTCGTTCTTTCGATAGACCCGAAGAAGCCGTAGAAGCGATTTCCGGTCCATATCTTTCAGATCCTTAAAGCAAATAAGAGCATAATTCGGATTTGGCGCGACAGCATTCGACATCATGTCCGTCCAATACCATACGCCAACATCGGCCTCAACCGCTTCTTTAGGCAGGGAAATAGCCGACTTCAAATCATCACTTTGTTGATGTAATGCGTATAATACAAACAACTCATCCACGCGGCCGATTTCATACTGTTGGATAGGAGGGCCATTTAACGAATCCTTCATAACCATGAGTGAAGCAATTCTACTCAATACATCTTCAAACTGTTCTTTCTCCAGCTGAGTCTTCGCAATATAATCAATGGCTCCCAGTCGAAGTGCCTCCTGCACATATTCAAAATCCTGATGCAGCGTCAAAACCACAATCTGAATATGTGGATGTCTTTGCCGCACTTCTCTCATTAATTCGATTCCTGACATAACAGGCATAGACAAGTCTGTAAGTAATAAATCAACCCTGTTGGACTCCATGAATTGCAGGGCGTTCTCCCCATTATTGGCCTCACCCGCAACAACCATTCCGAAATCCTGCCAGGGCATGAAGGAGACCAGTCCCTTACGAACGATCTTCTCATCGTCTACGATCAGCACGCGAATCATAGTTTTAATTACCTCCTGAAACAGGAACGCGCAGAGAAACGACAGTCCCTTTTCCAATCTCGCTTTTAATTTCAAATCTTGACTTTTCCCCGTAGTTTGCTTCTAGGATACGCTTCACATACTTCATGCCGATTCCCATTCCTACTTTCTGACTTTCCATCGTATCATCTTGCAGCAACTGATCGATCCTTTCTTGCGACATCCCCGCGCCATTATCTTGGATGGTAATCTCAAGCTCATCGTTTAACTGGATAGCTACATGAATATATCCATCATCGCTAACACCATGATAAAGGGCATTCTCTACCAAAGGCTGAAGAATAAAACGGGGGATCGAAAACGCCATCGCATCGTCATCTACATCAATGTCGACATCGAATTGGAAATCATATCGGATTTTTTGCAGTTGCAGATACTCCTTTAAGGCTTGAATCTCACCGCCAATGGTAGTTGCTTCACCCATTTTACCAAGATTATAATTCAACAGTTTATTTAAGGATAGAACTAGTTTATCGATTTCTTCCTGCCCATTCATCATAGCCAGCCAATGGACGGTATCCAACGTATTCATAAGGAAATGCGGATTAATTTGATACAGTAGCTTCTCAACCTCCAGATCCGCTCTCCGCTTTTCTTTCTGTTCAATCTCCCCATATAATTCCCATATTTTCCTTTTCATGTTACGTATTTGATAGAGCAAATAATCAAATTCCGGTATAAACGTTAAATCTGTGCGTTCCTCGGAATTAGACTGAATAAAGGACTTAATTTCCGTATTGAACTTGTCCAAAGGCTTATATAACATTTTCCACAATAACCATGCCATCAGTACCGCTGCTAAAACGAATATCAAGAAGAAACCGGTCATTTGGAATAACCATTGGTTCTTCTCCTGATTCAATATATTCTTGGGGAGAATCGAAACGATGCTCCAACCTTGATTACTTGTTTCTTTATACCAAACGTATTGACCATAAGTACCTGATTCGTCCTCTGGGCTAAAATCGGGAAACAAACTATTTTCATGGAAATTTTGGTTATCTTGACTAAAAGCAATTCTTCCGTCATTATCCAGAATAACTAGCCGTCGCGATTTATTTTGCTGGCTTTCAGAAGCAAATAAATTTTTGGTGGCGTTAAAACCTGTCTCAATGTATAAATAAACGTTTTGTTCCGGTAAATTTACTTTCCTCATTGTGCTAAATACCAACTGATTAATGGACCTGTTGTAGCTTTTGTGAGGACCATAGTAAGTAATTTCCGGATATTTAGACATAATTGGAAGCTGTTCCGGATTAAATTGATCCCTGACTACAAAATTCTCGAAATCGTATGAACCATTATCCGGGTAGTAATACATCGTTAAACCTACATTCGGATTGGAGAAGGTAATAACATTCAGTTCACTCTTAATCTCATTACGAAGTCTTATCAGCTCATAGGGGTCGGTCTCATGCTGCAGCTGTTCAGACAGCCTATTGGTCCCACCGCCAAAAGCGATCTGTTGTGAAACATGGTTTACGTTATTCAATGTGTTTTCCATTGCCAACAATTCCTGCTTCAAGCTGCTCTGGATGGAGCTTTCAACTTTATTGGTAATGATCGAATTAATCGTGTAGAGAGATACAACTCCAAGACATATAAAAGGAATTAGAATGCTGAGGAGAAAAATAGAAATAATTCTTTTCTTAAAAGTGACCTGTTTGAAGCGAGCTGCTAATGAGTTTAGATTCATGAGTCTCCTCCGTTCAAAAAAGATATTACCATGGATCACTGTTTTTAACTAGAACTCCCTAAACGATATAATAGGTGGTGTTATGACTAATGACTTCCTCCATACATACAAGAAAATAAATAGGCGTTCACGGGATGATGATGGGTGGTTGTGTTCGATGACAAATAGTTTTGAAGCGCAAGAAGCCAGCAAACTCAAGGGCTCAAGGGTTTGCTGGCTTTTCTTATAAAATTGATTTGTAATTTATATTTTGAAGTGGTGTCTTTCAGCGACCTAATTCTTCAAGATCCGACGGAAATTGAGTATCTTGAATACCTTTAAACAAATGACCATCACTTTCAACAAATTTCTTATAATTTCTGTCTATGAACTAGTTAAAAATAGAACTTCCATAAAATTGGAAGTTCTATTTTTATTTTTTTGCTTATTATATTAACCTATCCTTTAGTAATACATCTAACTATTTATAGGTGATTTTTAATACTGGATATTTCAAAAAAATGAAATGGTCAGAACTATCGTTGATAAGGTACATGCGGATATTAAAGTTATTATTTTTCCTTTGTTTTTCTCTTCTGAAGATTTTACAAGTTCTCGGGATACCGCAATCCATGTAACAATAGATACGATGGCTGCTATTAAAAGCAACATATTATCTCCCCCTGTTTAAAAATTTCACATACGTTATTTCATTAAAATAAGAAGCAAGAATTATATCGTGAACTTAGATAACCTAAGTTTTGCATATGTTCTGTATTTTGTATTAGATTTCCTCTAATAATCAAGTCTTTCATAGTGACTTCGTTTCTCTAGTGCTGGAAAGCTATGTTAGCGAAATAACATTTCTGATAAGTTACGTCGTTAGTTTGATTAAATCTCGGACATTTTTCAATCTTCAAACATAACTGCTTAATCCGTAAATTTTATGCGGGTCAACTTCTCGCTAATTTGCCAAAGTCGTTCCGCAAATTCCGGATCAATCGCCCAAGGAAATACACCTGTTAACTTTTGACTCAATCCTTGTGGAGCTTCTGCCGTAATGACTTCGGCAATATCAACATCTAAGCAGAAAACGCCTCCTTTGCCCTCAAGTTGAGGACTGGTTGCGCACCACACGCTAGTAGCAGCACCCTGCTCAGTTGTCTTTAGTTCTCCAGTTGCTGCAGCCCTTTCCTCTTCTGACATAAAACGCACTAAATCGGTCATAATTCTTCCTGGATGTACAGAAAACGCTCGGATACCATGCGCTTGACCGCGCTTGTCCAGTGCAACGGCAAAAAGCGCGTTAGCAGATTTGGACTGGCCATAGGCCTTCCATTTATCGTATTCCCTGTGTTCAAAATTTGGATCCTCGAAATCAACGCCACCGAAGCGGATACCTGTTGACGAAACAGAAACTACCCGCGCGTTTTTTGCCTTTTTCAAGGCCGGCCATAGTAGTAACGTTAACTGAAAGTGACCCAAATGATTGGTTGCAAATTGGGATTCGTAACCGCGTGCGTCACGTTCTAAGGGAGGAGCCATGATACCGGCATTATTAATAAGGATATCCAGCGGCCGTCCAGAGTCCAGAAACTTCTGCGCAAATGCCTCGATTGAAGCTGGATCGATCAGATCCAACTCTTCTAGCTCAACTCTTGGGATGCCTGCAACCGATGTCAGAGCTTTCTCTGGTGTACGTGCGGGTACAATGACTGTTGCACCAGCCTCAGCTAGGGCGCGGGTTGTTTCAAGTCCAACGCCTGAGTACCCGCCAGTTACGATGACGATTTTCCCATTCAAATCATAGCCTTCAAGTACTTTCCGTGCTGTTGTTTGGGAACCAAAGCCCGAATGGATTGGTTCTTGAGGTGTAATTTGATAGTTGTTATCTTCTTGCATGTTCATTCTCCTCCTAGTCTGGATTTCTTCATTAGGTCCATAAAATGATCAAGCTTATAATTCATTAATTCCAACGTTGCCTTTATTTCCACCATTTGCGATTCAATTTCGAGTTTATGCTTATAAAGTACGTCATAGCATTTCTCATAATTTTGAACAGTTGCCAAGGACATGTAATGTTTAATTTCGCTTAACGGCATGCCGGTTCGTTTGAGATGTGAAATAAAAACTAGACGTTCGAGATGAATTGTGCCATATTCCCTCTGTCCGTTTTCCTTTCGCTTCGTCGGCGGTAGTAGGCCAATCTTTACATAATACCGTATCGTGTCGTAACTGAGTCCTGACTTTTCCGAAATCTCTGCGATTGAAAATGTAAGCTCCAACTTCTGCCTCCTCTCTAATCCCCGTTAAGCTGTTCTTTTTCAACCGTATCCGTATCTTAAGATATGGAGTTTACTCCATGTTAACATATTTACTTCTATTTTCGGATGAGAGCGTTTTTCTCGACGATGATAAAAAGGTTATGCGTCAGGAGATCACAATGAAATATGAAATATGAAATATCAATACAATAGAAGGAAAGCTCATTATTACTGGATAGTTTATCCGACTGAAGTTGAGTTATTCTACTCGTTAGCGGATCGGTTAAGTTTATCTTGTTGGCAATCGGAGAATTCCTTGTGTGATCCAATCCCAAAATCGAAATCCTATAAAGTAGGTGAATTTGTGTCGCAATACTACATGCTAAAACAATTGCTCATTTTTTAATGGCACAAATCCTCTCACATAAAAATAAAAAAGCCTGATTCCTCAGGCATTTGCATTTAAAATTATGTAGGCACATTTGTGTCATTGGACACTTCCTGCGGAATTATCACCTTACTACTTCTCTCTTTGTAGTATTCTCTGCAAACTTGCCTGCGGCGACCTATTTATTAATTTTCCGAGCTGTGATTAAAAAAGTGCCAGCCACCTAAAGTAGGCGGGTTGCCGGTGTCGACGGTTAGCAGCTCCCGATGCTGGGCGATCACTTTGCGGAAGGCTAGCACGTATTCATCGATTTGGTCGCGCCACTCGTGCTTGAACCAGGGAAGCGCGAACAGTCGCGCTGAGATTGACTCCGTCACCGGCAGACTGCCCTCGGGTTGCCTCAAATCGCGGTTCGCATGGGCTAAAATCGTCGGTTTGCCATGTCCGTATACATCTGCATTCTGGAAAAAGGGATGCAAATGCAAAGGCAAATTGCATCCTGGACTTACACTAAACACTCCCTCTGCTCGCAAGGCGGCGCAAAAGCCGGTCACAGACAAGCCGCCTAGCGCCTCCGGCTCATATCGACCGCGGGCGGCGTACCACCCTCCGTTGCGACTGCCGGATCCTGCTTCCGGACGATGAGGTTTGACTCCGGGCAGCCCGCTCAGCCCTTCCCAGAAGTAAGACATCGCCCGCTCGATTTCGGCGATGCGCTTTTCATAATACTTCAGCTGCACGCGGCCGACAGCCGAGCTGAGCTGATGCATCCTGTACTTAATGCCGCCGAGCGGAAGCCCCATATACGGCTGGAGCTCCGGCGTCTCGATCTTCGTTCCATACCGCTCGTAATGGCCGAAGGCAATCGCCCGCTCATACACAGTCCGGTCCCTCGTCACCAGCATGCCGCCTTCGCCGATCGCGAACGCTTTGCCGGTCATCATGGACATGGCGCCGACGTCCCCGATCGTGCCGAGCGGACGTCCTTTATAGAGTCCCCCTATCGCATGGGAGACATCCTCAATCACCTTCACCCCGTGCTTAGCTGCTACACTTAGAATCGGGTCCATATCTGCTGGATGGCTCAGGTAATGGACCACCACGATCGCTTTCGTGCGGCTCGTGATCCTCCGCTCGATATCCGTCGCATCGAGGCCTAGCGTTACGGGATCGATGTCGGCAAATACGACGGAGGCACCTAGCGAGAACGCTGGCATCGCGGTCGCCCAGTAGGTGAGCGCCGGAGCAATGACCTCATCGCCGACTCCGACCCCGCAGCCGAACATAGCCGCTTGCAGCGAAGCGGTTCCGTTATGGAAGCCAAGCGCAAACGGAACCCCGAGCCAATCGGCGATTTCCCGTTCGAACTGCTCGGTGACATCTGTACCCGACATCCCGCCGCGACGCAGCACCTCCAGCACTGCTTCTTCATCCTCTTTCGTAATGATCGGCCAACGAAACAACTCCTCGTGCGCCTTTGTAACCGTCTTCGGTCCGCCCAGTAGAGCGAGCTTTTCTTCTACCTGTTTCACATGTGCTCCCCCTTTCTTTAGAAGGCGAGTTGCCCGCCGTCCACGACAAGACACTCACCGGTAACGAACGCCGCATCCTCCGAAGCGAGGAATGCGAATACGCCAGCCACGTCGCTTGGTTTGCCGGTACGTCCAAGCGGGATTTTTTCCCGAATATATTGTTCGATAAATTGCGTGTCATCTATCGTTTCGGACATCGGCGTCTGTATGTAGCCCGGGCAAACCGCGTTTACACGGATACCGCTTGCACCCAACTCGATCGCCATCGTCTTCGTCAGTAACACAACGCCGCCTTTAGACGCATTATAATGTGCGTACTTCGCCTCACCCACGAGGCCGTTGGTGGAGGCCATATTCAGGATGACGCCCTCCCGTTGACGAACCATGACTTTGGCCGTCTCTTGAGCCACCCAGAACATGCCGTTCAAATTCACGTCGATGATCCGGCGCCAATGCTCCGGGGTAATATCCAGAACCGGCTCTTCCCAAGCTATCCCAGCATTGTTGACCAATATATCGATTCGGCCGAAGCGGCTCACGGTCCGTTCCACTGCTTCACGGACTTGTTCGGTATCAGACACGTCAGCCGTAACTGCAAAAATGTCCGCTGCGACCGCCTCCAGCTCTTTGACAGCTTCCGTTAAATTGGCCTCGTCGTTCGAGACCAAGGCCAGTGCCGCACCTTCCAGGGCGAACCGCTCAGCCACAGCCCTGCCAATTCCCCGCCCTGCCCCAGTGACAAGGACGACTTTTCCTTCAAATCTGCGCATCGTCATCCCTTCCCTTCCGCTAGCTCGGCGACGACGTCTATCTCGACGAGTATGCCGTCTAACTGACCGCCGAAGCAGGTGCGAGCGGGGTAAGGCGCAGAGAATACACTTCGATACACCGAATTAAACCGCTCAAAGTCGGCCATATCGGACAATATCACGTTCGCTTTCACAACGTCGTCCAGCGAACTGCCCGCGGCCTCCAGAATCCGACGCACGTTCTCCAGCGTTTTCTCCGCCTGTTCCTCGATCGAGACACCGATGATCTGACCTTCCAGATCAAGCGGACCTTGTCCGGATATGTACACATGTCCGCCTGATATGATCGCCTGCGAATACGGGCCGTCTCCCTTGGAAGTGGTCTCGGTTACAACCGGTTTTCTCATTGTAGGGTACCTCCTCAGAAAAATTTCGTTAGTCGTGCCTAGGGCCGCACCACTCCACGATGATGCGGGCGTATATCTCCGTAAGACGGTAAAGGGACTCCAGCTCGACATATTCATCAGCCGCATGCGCTTTGGCACCGCTTGGGCCAAGCACGAGTGCAGGCGTTGGACTGTACAGGTTGAACATAAATGAGTCGCAAGCGAAGGGTGCCCCGCGCACGACCGGGGCGGCGTTCAGAACCTTTTGTGTCTGCTGAATGGCGGTTGCCAGAATGGGCGATTCCGGCGGTAGCGCCGAGCCCGGCAGAAAACGGATGAGCTTCGCAAATTCGGGAATTGATACCATATCGCCGAACATCTCCCGGTAGCCGGCAACCAGCTCACTGCGTAGTTCTTCCTCGGTCACGCCCGGATAGCACTCGACCCAAATGTCGAGAAGGCTGACTTCGGGACCAACGTCGCACAGCGCAGCACTCAAGTCGCCCGCCTCCAGCCGGGTGGGGATGATCGGCAGCGACGCCGGCTCCCCATACCATGGCGAAGGACCGGGCAGCCCACTCCGTTCACGTTCATGCCGCTCCAAGAAGACGAGAAAGCGGCCGACGTCGAAAAGCGGGTTATGGATCGCTTCCCCATTGAACGAAAGCCCGGTATTTCCGCAGAACGTCAATCGCCATAAGGCTCCGCCACGCGCAGCGGGACAGACAACCAAATTCGTCGGCTCCGGCACGATAGCCGCATCGGCATGAACGTCCTTCAGGCGCCCGGCTAGCGTACCGTTCGCTCCGCCGAACTCCTCGTCGACGACTGACTCCACGATGACGTCGCCAGCCAGCGGCACGCCGAGCTCCCTTACGCAGCGTAAGGCCATCATTGAAGCTGCCAAGCCCCCCTTCATATCGTATGAGCCCAGCCCGTACAGGCGCCCCTCGCTTACATAAGGCTCCCACGGGGAAACAGACCATCCGGGAGCAACGACCGCTGTATCGATGTGGCTCGAGAATAGAAGCGAACGGCCACCGCCCGTCCCTCGGTGCCTGCCGTGCACGTTCGGTCTATGTCGGTAATCTTTGCCGGGGAAATACGCGGGATGCTCCCGGAAGCCTGGTACATCCTCCGGCGAATACAGCTCCGTCTTGAGTCCCCATCGCCGCATCAAGTCATACAGCAACTCCTGACATTCCTGCTCGGTCCCGTCGAACACCTGATTTACCGTCGATTGGCGGATAAGAACGGATGTCAACTCGATCAGGTCATCCTTGTTCGAAGACACCCATTCGGCAATGCGCGCATCCAGATCGGGTAAGATGTGTTCGAATAGTGTCATTGAAATTTCCCCCTCGCAGTGACGTTCCAGAATGCTTCGACCTCGCCGCCACGCACGGTGGCTACACGGTCCGTCATGTTGATAACCCCGCAGCAATGGACTGGTATGAAGGCCAGCCGGTCGCCGATGCGCAGTCCGCGTGCGGCTTCTCCAAGATGCAGCATACCGTGCTCCTCAGTCATCCATTCGAGCGTCACGTCCGGATGACCGATCGCATAGCCGCGTCCCGTCCCAATTGGCGAGTCATCTCCGTCGCTCGTGAACAGCTTCGTTCCAGCATCGACAACCGCACGGTCCGGCGCAGGCCTACTGATTATGGTGGTGTATACGGAAAGCGCGCAATGGTCCAGCTGATGTGCGCCGAGCTTCACTTGCATCAGATCACCGAACACGTACGTACCCGGCCGAAGCTCCGTAACACCGGGCAAGCCGGCGACAAAACGACTGGAAGGCGTCGATCCCGCGCTTACAATCTCCATCTGGTAGCCTTCCGCCTCCAGCAAGGCGGCCAGCCGTTCGACGGTCCCCGCCTCATGAGCTGCAATCCGCCGACGCTCCTCGTCGCTTTCTGTATCATAAGACTGGCCGGCGAACGTAAGAAGCCCTTTCAACTCAAGCGACGGCTCCTTCGTAATGCGGGCTGCCATCGCGCGCAAGAGGCCTGAATCCGGCTTTACACCTACCCGCCCGAAGCCGCTGTCCACTTCGATCAGGACTGCAACTCGGCGTCCCGCAAGCCGGCCGGCTTCCGCCGCCGCCTCAATACCTTCCTCGCTTTCCACCGCAACGGTAATCGCCGCCCGCGGCAGTAGCGCGGCCAGTCGCTCGATCTTTCGGCGACCAATGATCGGATAGGCGATCAGGATGTCGCGAACGCCCCCGTCCACCATCACCTCCGCCTCCCCAAGCTTAGCGACGGTGATGCCCGCCGCCCCAGCCTCGATTTGCAGGCGGGCGACCTCGGGCAGCTTATGTGTTTTGGCATGTGGCCGCAGCCTGACCCTTCCCAAATCTGCGATCTGCTGCATGTCGCGGATATTTGCGTCCAAGCGTTCTAGATCGATCAAGACGAACGGGGTGTCCAGTTCCTTAATTTGCATGATGTTGGCCTCCTGAATGAAAAGATTGTCACAATTCACCAAGCCGCAATCTGACCGTCCGTCCGGGGCTCGGTACCTCCAATCAACGTGCCGTTCTCCAAACGCCAGATGATCTGGCCCCTGCCAAAGCTTCCGGAGTTTGGGGACCATCGGATATCGTGGCCCATTCTGGCGAGCTTGTCGACGATGCTGCGGGGAGTTGTAAGTTCAAACTCTACGGTTTTCCCTTCTACCCATTGCCACCGCGGGGCGTCCAATGCCGCCTGAGGATGGAGATGGAAATCGATGGTATTCATCAGGACCTGCAGATGGCCCTGCGGCTGCATTGCTCCCCCCATCACTCCGAACGGTCCGACTGCCAGGCCATTTTTGCTGAGAAAACCGGGTATGATGGTGTGATATGGCTTCTTGCCCGGTTCAAGCGAGTTGCAATGGTCCTTCTCCAGCGAAAAGCTGTACCCCCGGTTGTGCAGAGCGATTCCCGTACCCGGAACGACAAGACCGGACCCAAAACCCATGTAATTGCTTTGGATGAAGGAAACCATATTTCCGTCCCCATCCGCAGTGCATAGATAAACCGTCCCGCCTTGCGGCGGTCGACCGGGCGCCGGTTGCAGCGCCGACGATCCAATGAGGCGGCGGCGCTCTTTTGCATAGGCATCCGAAAGCAGCTCTTCCGGCCGTACGGACATGGTCCGCGGATCGGATATGTACGCCTTTCCGTCCGCATACGCGAGCTTCATTGCTTCTAGCTGCTTATGGTACGTATCGACGGTATCGCGCTGCGTAAACTCGAATCCTTTGAGAATATTGAGCGCCATCAAAGTCACCAACCCGCTCCCATTAGGCGGAAGCTCCCATACGTCATACCCGCGATAGTTCACACTGATCGGCTCGACCCATTCCGGCTTGTAAGCCACTAGATCCTCTATGTGTAAATACCCATTGTACTGTTTGGAGAATTGGTCGAGCTTTTCTGCTAATTCACCGCGGTAGAAAGCTTCGGCGTTCGTTTCCGCGATGATCCTAAGGGTCTTAGCATGATCCGGAGAAGACCAGATTTCTCCGATTCCCGGAACCTTGCCTTTCGGTGCGAACGTATCAAACAATGCTTGAAATTCAGGTCCTTGCAGTCTTTCGCGAAAATATCCGATCGCTCCTTGCCAGGAGCTCCCAACAACAGGGGAAAGCGGGAATCCCTCTTCCGCATATCGAATGGCTGGCTGCATCACTTCCGCTAAGGGTAGCTTCCCGAATGCTGCAGCCAATTCCGCCCAAGCGGCAGGAGCACCCGGAACGGTAACCGGGCTGAAACCATACATGGGCATTCGATCAAATCCCGCTTCCCGTAACGAATCAATTGATATACGCTGTGGAGCTGGCCCGCTAGCATTCAAGCCGTGGAGCTTTCCTTGATACCAGACCAAGGCGAATGCATCTCCTCCAATCCCGTTGGAGGTGGGCTCCACAACGGTCAGGGCCGCTGCTGCAGCAATCGCTGCATCAACGGCGTTTCCGCCCTTTTTCAACATGTCAAGACCTGCTTGGGCCGCAAGCGGCTGCGAAGTTGCAACCATCCCGTTTCCAGCAAATATGGCGGAACGGCGGGATGAGTACGGATCATTCATCACATCGAAATCCAACGATAGCCTCTCCTCTACGGTTGTTGTAAGAGATGGAACTCAGGTTTATAATTAGGTTGAATCTATTCAAAATTACAAAAGGACGATTGATATGATGAAAAGGAAGTATACAGTCCCTGCGCTCGAGAAAGGTCTTGCGATCATCGAGATGCTTGCCCGTTCTCCGGTCCCGCTCGGCGTTACCGATATTTACGAGATGAACAAGATCCCGAAATCTACGATTTTTATGATTCTCACAACTTTGGAAGACTTAAAATACGTGCAAAAGGCCAATGACGGCAAGTATTGGCTTACACTCCGGCTATACAACTTCGGCATGGAAATGTTGTCCAGGCTGGATATACGCAATATCGCGCGCCCCTACATGGAGAAGCTCGCCTCTGAGCTCCGCTTTACGGTGCATCTAGCCATGTTGGAGAACGGCAAAGCCAGCTACATCGAGAAGGTTAAAGGTCCTGGCTTCGTGCAATTCTCAACTGAAGTGGGGCAATCCTTCCATCTGCATAACTCCGGAGTGGGTAAGGCGCTTGCCGCGTACGTTCCGGAGGACTCCCTGGCGCAATATGTGGAGATGCACGGTCTGCCTGCCATGACTGAGCATACAATCACGAACCTTGACACGTTCCGTAGATTCCTCGTGAACGTTCGAGAAGTCGGCTATGCGATCGAGGACGAGGAAGGTGAAGTCGGTATCCGCTGCTTGGCGGCGCCCATTTTTGATCATTTGGGTCAAATCTATGCCGCCATTAGCATTACGGCACTGCGAAGCGAGTTGCCCAGCATGTCTTATCAGGATGTCGGACTGAAGGTTCGGGATGCCGCACTACGGATTTCCGAACAGTTGGGTTATGAAGGACAAGCTCCTACCAGCTAAAGCTTTTTGATCCTGCCTTTAAATCGCTCGATAAACTGCCTGTTCCAATCGTCGCCGCCGGATGCGTTACCGCTCATCCAAATCGGCGGTTTAACGCCTTCCGCCACAAGCAAGTTAACGGTCTCCGCAACCAGCGCATTTAGTAGAAACGCGTTGGCAAACGTCGATATCGCGGCTACCCGCTGCTCCAAACCATCGATTTCCAAAACGGCGTCGCCAACGCCTACTTTACAATCCAGCACGACGTCGACTAGGTCATGCAGATTCTGCTTTGACGGATGGCGTGCTGGATGTTCCGCCGGCGTTTGACTCGCGTGTCCAACCGAGGTGACGCCAATCGTCGTCACCCCCCTTTTCTTCGCTTCAAGCGCTGTATCGATGACAGCCGAATTGATCCCGTATGCATTGATGATGATCAGAAGATCTCCTGCCTGAAGCCCATAGTCTTCGACCACGATACGTCCATAGCCCGGTGTACGTTCGACCGCCATCGATCGGAGTGCACCTCCGCTCAGCAGCGTGCCTTCGTCAAGGATTGCACTGACGTGCATCAAGCCGCCAGCCCGGAAAAATATTTCCTGTGAGCCAAGGTTGGAGTGTCCCCCCGGACCGTAAGCGAATACGATTTTGTCCTGTTTGACGTGATCTGCAACCAAACGGGCGGCCTTCAGAACCGCCTCTTTCTCTTCTTCATGCAGCCGTGACAGATGCTCCGTCACAAGCGCCAAATAGTGCGTCATCGGAGACAAGCTCATGCGTCAGCTCCCCTTTCCTTATAAGCCGTAGCCAAATGGATATTGTTCGTTCACCGTTACCGGAAGCTTTCCTTCCGCCGTAAGTCGGCCATATAAGACCTTAAGTGCTGCATCGATCGAATATACACAGTCGCCGTATGTGCAAATGCAATTGCCCGGCGGCGTCATTTTCCGCAAAATATAGGGACTTCCAAATAAGAGCAATGCCGCCTCAGGATCATGCCGCTTGATCGATTCGATCAATGCAAGCTGGGAGTCCGGAACCGTACCGCTCCCTTCTTTGTAGGACAACACGCGGACGAATGTCGCATATACGACATGCTCGTAGGGGCGTGCCGCAAGCGCTTGCCCAACGTTGGCGAAGTCCTCTTCTGTCGGATGCTCTCGGACAAGCAGCATGTCGAGATCACTTACATATTTCTTCATTTGCTCGCGGAGGTAGGAAGTTTTGCCTTTGACAACATACCCGAGGTCCTCCGCCTCCAATCCTTCTTCTTCGCCAATCGTTGCAATGATCAACGTTGATTTTTTGGAAAACGGCAACGAGGCCGCCTCCAACACCGTAACGGACTTGTCAGCGATTTCAGCTGAAACGGCCGCGTGCTCCGGGGAATTGACGACGATCGACGCTTCCTCCGTCGAGATCGGGCGATGCTCGAGCAACTGGAGCTTTTCTTTGATCTCTAATATACGTTTAACGGACGAATCGATCTGATCGATATGAATCTCTCCGGACTGCACCGCAGCGTAAAGCGCTTGAAACGTAATTTCAGGATCTGTCTCGTAGTCTTGCAGAATAATATCATGGCCGGCTTTCACCGCTAACACGGCTGCCCGCTCGATACCGTATTCCACCTTGATGCCGCGCATGGTCAAGCTATCGGAGATGAGCAGCCCCTCGAACCCGAGCTCGTCTCGCAGCAGGTCGGTCATGATCGCCCTCGACAGCGTGGCGGGTACGCGCTCTTCATCCGGGCCTAGCAGCGCCGGATACAGAATATGCGCGGTCATGATGCCGAGCAGTCCCTCGGCAATCAGCTCCCGGTACGGCGCCAGCTCCAGCTCCAACAGGGAAGCTTTATCCCGCGTCACGACGGGCATCGATACATGGGAGTCCTCCTGCGTATCACCATGTCCGGGAAAATGCTTAGCAGTCGGAACGACACCCTCCTCCTGCATACCGCGAACCACTTCCCCAGCAAGCGAAGCGACGAGCTCCGTCCGGTCGCTGATCGCACGCGTATTGATGATCGGGTTGTCGGGATTGGAGTTGACGTCGACCGTCGGATTGCTTACGACGCCGAAGCCGATAGAACGGGCTTCTCTCGCAATGCAGCGCCCCATTTGATATGCCAACTCCTTAGAGCGGGTCGCGCCGAGCGCCATCAACGTCGGAAACGGAGTGCCGAAATTGAACGTGTCGGCAAGGCCGTGCTCCGCATCCAAATAAAAGAGAATCGGAGCGGTGGATTGCGCATGGCACTCATTGACCCACGAGACGATATCTTCCAGCTCACGCGAACCCTTGATCGTCAGCATGACGGCCCCCACGCCGCCTAATCGGCCTTCTGCGTTCATTTGTTTCGCTTTTTGCGCGTAGTCATGTCCTCTAACCACGATCATCTGCGCGATTTTTTGCGCAAGCGTCAGACGCTTTAACCACTTCTCGGCATTGGTTTCCACCTGCATCCTCTATCCATCCCTTCTATTTTGCTGTGTCCGCCAGACGAAGCGCTAAATCGGCCTTCGCAATTTGTCCGACGATGATATCTTCGATTTCCGGTAAAAAGATGCCGCTGAACGTACCACCGATATGGTTATAGTCGACTTCATAGCCGCCTTCGCTGATCATTTTGCGGGTGGGGACATAGAAGGTAACGCCGTTCGAATAACCGAGAACGATCGTTTTCCCGCCAGGGAATAGCTTCTTGAGCATGATCGAGTACTCGGTCGATATTTCCCCTTCCATCGCAATCAGGCGCGTCTCCTCGTCAAGCTGCCAGACACTGATATAAATCGATGTCCGATCCTTCGTAAGGCCTTCCTTCATGAACTCGATTTTGCGCTTCGCCCCTCTTCGCCGAACTTCGCCAATTGCCGGATTGCCCACGATGTTTTCGAAAAATTCGATTGGCGTTTGCTCCATAAGTAGGTTTGCTTCAACCAAAATCGTCTTGAAGACACCTTCGATCGGGTTAAACTTCTGCTCCTCCAGCACACGAATGATGTCTTTGGCCAGATCCACGCCCGCCTCCTCCATTTGCGCGAAGTTACAGCTGATAAAATCGTCGTCGACCGCGCATTTCAGCGGCTTGATTTCGGCGGCGCAGCCCTGCAGAAACACAGCAGTCACGCCCGGGTAGGTTTCTTCGAGATAGCTGTTCGTTTTTCCGGGATAATCGTTCGAAATCAAATAATTGTCCGAGCTCATCGAGGTCGGATGACAGCCGTAGCTATACAGAATGCCCTTGAGATCGTTCGTCTGATCGACTAACTTCAGCACGAAAAGATCATGATCAATCTCGACATCGTAGGCTGGCTTCCACAGGACGCCTCTGTCTGTCAGTTTTCTGCGGCTGACACCGAATACGGAGGTTCCACGCGCGAGCTGAAGCTGACCTTCCTCCAAATGAGAATAGCATTCGTTCACGAGGCCCACGATCGTATCGCGAATAAAGTTGTAATCAATCGCGCTTCGGTAAACCACGCTGTTCGTGCTCGCATTTCCTTCCCCTCTTGCGGCAATGGCATGGTGCGTATGAGAAAAATTGATGAGCACTTCGTCATGCTTCAGTTCGAACGTATGTTCTAGCGTACTTTTAATCCCATCGATGAAGCTACGATCGCCCCCCGACAAATCCAAGGTAATGATGAGAAGCGTTTTGTTTGCCTGCAGAAGCACAGCCTTCGCATAAACAGGATCGTGGATCCCCTCACTTTCGTGCGTCCGATCTCCGAAGCCGGACATAAAAACAGGAGTTTGCGGCGTGATATCCGCTCTGGACATGCCAAATTTCATACGTATCCACCCTTTACATAAGTTTTATAGGGAAACAGTAGGAGGCAGCACAAGGATTATGCCCTGCCCCCTTCTGAAACTCACTCCGTGATTTCTCCGTTAGATTTACAGCGATTGCGAGATGGAGGCGTTATCGCCTGCCGATGAAGCGGTTGAACCGGGATACGAAATCTTATACGACTTAGCACCGCCATGGTACGTCGTATCGTATGCGCCGGTGAACGGAGAATTTGATTCACTGTAGGACCAGCCCGTCGTCCCCTCGAAGTCTGTGTTCGTAATCGTCTTTCCGCTCACCGAAACGTCGTCAACGTAGAGGGAAATCGGGTAGTTCGTGACGCCATTCTTGCTGATCATCCTGAACTGCAGTGTAAAGCTCGAACTTGACGGGTTTATCGTGATGGTATGCGACTGCCACACCGTCGCATCCGCCGTTACGTCGCTTTCCCAAACGACTACGCCGTCCACCAGCGCCTGTTTATACCAATAAGTCGAAGTGGTACCTGCTTCGCTGTCCTTCTCCCAGAATATCAGCGTCCGACTGTTGGTCGTCACCGACTGCGAGATCGAGGCGTTATCGCCTGCAGAAGTAGCGGTTGAACCGGGATACGAAATCTTATATGACTTGGCTCCGCCATGGAACGTCGTATCATATGCGCCGGTGAACGGAGAACTTGCCGGGGTTTCGCTGTAGGTCCAGCCGGTCGTCCCCTCTAAGTCCGCGTTCGTGATCGTCGCTCCGCTCACCGAAACATCGTCGACGTACAGGGAAATCGGGTAATTGGTGACAGCCTTCTTGCTGATCAGCCTAAACTGCAATGAAAAGGTCGGATTGGACGGATTGATCGTTACTGTATGCGACTGCCACGCCGTCCCGTCTGCCGTTACGTCGCTTTCCCAGACGACCACGCCGTCCACCAGTGCCTGTTTATACCAGTAAGTAGAGGTTGAACCTGCTTCACTGTCTTTCTCCCAGAACGTCAGCGACTTGTTGCCGGATGCACCGTATTCATAAGCCCCAATGTCAGGTGACGAGTCACGGTTATTCCCGTCAAAATCTACAGAAGGTGCATTCGTCGTGCTTCCCGCGTCTTTTGCCGGAGAGGTGGAAATAAGCTTGTAATCATGTCCTGCGCTGTTCACGAATGATGGATTTTGCCCTGTTATGTTGTGGGTACCGTGCGTCATCGCAGTTGGGTACCAATAGTAGGTGGTACCGTTTAACAGATTGTAATCGTAGGTGTTGCTTGAACCCACAGTCCCGGATAAGTCAATGCCATAAGTAGTGCCGGAATTGCTGTTCTGCACGATGTTATTGGATACATAGACATTGTCAGCTGAACAACCCCAACTTTCTACGGTGCAGGCTTTGTATCCACCGCTGGTACCATTGGTGGCGCCTACTACGATGCCGAACTTATGGTCGACAACTGTGTTTCCCACAATTGTGACCTGATGGGCATCATGCCATAGATGAATGCCTGCCCCACCTGGATTGTTATAGACAACGTTGTTCGTTACAGTCGCTCTTGTGCTGATGTAAATACTTTGGACATAACCGCAAGTTCCATTGCCGATGTCGTGAACTCTATTGGCGGTAACTACCGTACCTACCATGAAGCTAGTGGTGGTCGTGTTGTAATCGGTGATGTTAATGCCGGCGCCTCCACCGCTGTCGCAAAATGATTGCATGATATTGTGGACATCGTTATTCTTTATCGTGACGTACGAACCTTGATTTAAAAGGCCGTTTCTTGCCTTAGCGCCTGTGCCGTCAATTTCGAATCCATCGATAACGACATTGTTTCCCCAGTTCTCCCAAATGTTAAATTCTTTGGTGGAGTCCGTAGGTAGGATGGTAGCTTGATAGGGTCCATCGATGGACACATAGTTGATATTGTTCTTTGTTGTTTTGAACCCTGCCGATGATGTGCCTACCGTATACGTCCCCGCTTTGACTTTAATGGTGTCGCCTGAAGACGCGACGGTATACGCTTTGCCGATTGTTGCGTATGGATGTGCCTGCGAACCGTCGCCCGGAGACGAATCGTTGCCTACAGGCGACGGCGCTACCCAAATGTCCGCTGCGGCAAAAGCTTTCAGCGGCACCATCATGAGCAGGCTGAACATCATCGTCAGACACAAGAAGACGGCCGAAACTTTTCCAAGCCCCAATTTCCTTTCAACATAACCATTCATCAACATACGTTTCCTCCTTCAGGTTTAAAAACATCTTTTCCCTGCCAATTCACGGATGTCCGACTGTCTTCAGCGAGCCGGTTAAATCGCTACATCATTCTCACCCCTTTCTAATTGAATTTTGAATGTGCTTCGAAGTCCCCCTAGTTGTCTATTGTTGATTTTTTGATCGATCGTGAGGTATGGATACGGTGGCCGAAGACGACGTTTGATGACCTGCTTGGTCGACGGCTGTATACGTGATCGTATAAATCCGTCCGGTTCCGTTCCCGTTGCGTCCCGCCCTCAATTGGAAAGTAACGTCCGACGAGCCGATATTTGCGACAATGTCCCCATCGCTATCTGGTTCATTGCTGGTGATCGAGGTTAAGGTAACCGCCGCTAAGCCAGAAGCCGTGTCGACCGCGTTCGGCTGCGCATGGATGGTCACCATCTTGTGGTTGGCAGGCCACAGTGTCGACGGGTCCAGCGTAACGGTTAAGCCTGGCGCCATTTGGTCGATCTTGATCGGTAGCAGCTTCGCCTGTTCCACGTTGCCCGCTGCGTCGATTGAACGGTAAGCGAGGGTATGGGCACCATCTGCCGAGATTGCGATCGGTCCGCTGTACGCTGCCCAATCCACAGTATCGTCCAGACGATACTCTAACCGGTTAACACCCGTATCGCCGTCCGCCGCACTTAAGCTAATATTCACGACGGACGTAAACCATCCGTTATGGGAGTCACCCTGTACCGCTGCGATCGTTACTGGCGGTGTGGTATCGGGCAACGCGAGCAGCTCCAGATCGATGATCCCCATTTTGTAATTGGTGGCTTCCTCGTTCTTCCCGATATTCTCGAAAGTAAGCTGATGAACACCTTTCGTCAGCAGCGTCGACCCGATCGGCTCGAACACTGTTCCTTTTCCCGTCGAACCGTAGAAGTTATAGTCAGAAAGTGGCTGACCGTCCAGCCTGATCGTATACTTGCCATAGCTGGTAGCCTTGAAGGCCGTCATGCGAAGCTGGTAAAGGTGAGTTTCCGGCACATCCACACCGAATGTGATGGATTGCCCTGCAGCATTGGCCTCGAATTGCAGCGTTGGTGCGTAGATGATCGTGCCAGTGGTCTTGGCGATGATCGGCAACTTAGTGAACCCATATACGACCGATAAGCCAGGTTGCACGGTAATTGTGAATGAGGCCGAATGCGTTGCTCCGTTCAGCGTCACGTTGGCTGTCATTTCGGCTGTCCCCGGGGATACCGCCGTGACGAGTCCCGCTGTGCTGACGGTTGCGACTGCGGCGTTATTGCTATGGTAGGCGATGGTAGACGTCTTTAGCGATGTCGGCTTCCCATTTGTCGATGTTCCCGAAACGGTCAGCTGCATTATCTGTCCCTTGACTAGAGAGCTGACCGGAGCGGAAAGCGCGACGGATGCAATCGTTGGCGTAGCGATGGTGACGGGCTTATTCGTCCGTTTCGTTACACCGTCCAACGTCACATCAACATTGAGCGTGTCCGTTCCACTATTCAGTCCCGTTACCAAACCGGTCGAGCTGACGGAAGCAATGGCGTTGCCTTTCATATAGTAGCGGATCGATGCGGCGCTCAGATTGGCGGCGCTGCCGTCGCTCATCAACCCGGATACCGAATACTTCTGGGTTTGCCCGATTTCCGGCGTTGGATCACCCGTTTGCAGCGCAATGGACTGCAAACGCTCCGCCACTTTGATCTGAACCGCACTGCTCTTCGGTGTCCCATTTCCGCCGATGACAGCTGTGATCGTCGCGACGCCGTTCGAGACGGCTGTGACAAGTCCATTATCGCTAACTACGGCGACGGCTGGATTGTCGCTCGTATACTGCGCACCGCTCAAATTGGAGGACGATACAATTTGCGTTGTTTCCCCCATTCGAAGCGCACGAGATACCGCCTGAATCGTAAAGCTGTTCGGATCATATTCATAAGCCCCGATATCGAAGCCGGTGCCCTGCGGCCGTTGTTTCCCATCCAAATCGACCGCAGGCGCATCATCCGGCACCCCCGCGTCGAGAGCTGGCGATGTATATTTCAGGTGATAATTGCCACCGCCAGCCGGGTCGTAATGCACAAACTGCGGATCGGCTGTAATTGTACCGACAGCCGTTAAGCCATTCTGCAGACTCAAGTCGTAAGTACTGTTTTGGAAAATAAGATTGTTTGTGTATGTATTATTTGTTCCGGTTTTCCCCTGCTCTGAGATCCCATAACTGTTGTCAATACGATGTTATTCGACACATGAACATCATCGGCCGGGCCTTGCGTATGCCAGAAGTCACCACCGCCGATGACCATGCCAAACCAAGAAGAGAAAACGGTGTTGTTCGCAATCGTTACATGATTGGCGTCATGCCATAGGTGAATAGCAGCACCGCCGTTCTGGTAGACAAGGTTATTCTTCACCGTACCTGACGTGCTGACATAGATGCCCTGTATGTAACTACAGCCGGCGTAGCCGATGTTATGGACGATGTTGCCGCTGATTTCTGTTTCCACACCATAATGATAATAATCGGTGTTAATAGCCGCTCCGCCACTCCCCGTGCATGGGATGTTCGTTGCAATATCGTGGACGTGATTGTTCTTGATCGCTACATAAGAACCTTCATTATATAAGCCGTTGCGCGTGTCGCTGCCGTTCCCATCCACCTCGAAGCCGTCGATATCCACATAGCTGCCCTGATTATCCCAGACATAGCCACTGGCGTTCACGGCAGGTGGTACAAGACGCGCTCCCCACAATGTATCGGACACATACCTGATTCTGGCAGAAGCCGTCCCGCTCGCTTTCGTCTGATAACCGCCCGTGTACGTCCCCGGCGCGACATGAACGGTGGTGCCTGGCGCCGCAACTTGGGACGCTTTAAGGATCGTTAGAAAGGGCTGCGCTTGTGTGCCGGGATTGGAATCGCTGCCTGTTGCGGAAACATAATAATCCGTTGCGGCTGCATTCGCCTTCGGCTCACCCGTAAAGGCTAGACTGCAAATGATGGCAAGGCCTAAGCTTCCCGTAATAATTTTTCGGACGAACATGAATTCACTCTCCTCATCATTCCTTTATGGCGCCTATCATAACGCCCTTCACAAAGAACTTTTGCAAGTAAGGATAAAGAATGAGTATCGGACCCGTGGCCACGATGATCGTCGCATACTTGATCGTCAGCGCGACCTGCAACTTATCCCCGCTGGAATCCGCCGTCATGCTGTCTGTGCTGTTGCTAATGAGGATCTCCCTTAAGATCAGCTGCAACGGATAATGCGTGCGGTCCCGCAAATAAATGAGCGCACCGAACCAGGAATTCCAATGGGCGACGCCGTAAAACAAGATCATGACGGCTACGACAGGCAGCGACAGCGGAAGCACAATACGGAACAAAATCGTGAAATCGTTCGCTCCGTCCATTCGCGCCGATTCCTCGAGGCTGACGGGTATCGCTTGAAAAGCGGTTCGCATAATAATCAAATTGAAGGAGCCTACGGCCACCGGGATGATGAGCGCCCACAAGGTGTCGAGCATGCCGAGGCTGGTCACAAGAATGTAATTCGGAATCAAGCCACCGCCAAAAAACATCGTAAACACGATCAAAAACATAATGCCGTTTTTAAGCATGACATTCTGTCTGGAAAGCACATAGGCTCCCAGCGAGGTCATGATGATGTTGAGCGTCGTACCAACGACCACGATGAACAGCGTGTTCAAGTAACCCGATCGAATGATCGGATTTTGAAAAACTGCTTTATATGAGTTCAGGTTGAAACCGTGCGGCAGCCAGATCAACCCGCGTGTACGCGCCACCCATGCTGGGTCGCTGATCGAGGAGATGAACACGTACCAGAACGGATATAAGGTGAAAAACACGAGCAGCAGCATAAAAAGGACATTGCCGATATCAAAAATTCGTTCTCCCGTGGACCGCCTAATCATCGCGTTTCCCCCCTTCTACCAAAGTTTTGTTTCTGTTACGCGTTTGCTGAGCGCATTCGCCATCACGAGAAGTATAAAGTTAATGACAGAGTTAAATAATCCGATTGCGGCGCTGTAGCTGAAGTTAGCCTCCAATATGCCCTTTCGGTAAACATAGGTACCGATCACATCTGCCGATTCATAGGTGGCTGTATTATACAAGAGCAGTATTTTATCGGTATTCACCGACATCAGACTGCCGATTTGCAGAATCAAAATGATGATAATAGTCGGCATAATGCCGGGCAACGTGATATGGTAGCTCATCTTCAGCCGACTAGCCCCATCGACTTTCGCCGCTTCGTAGAGCGAAGGGTCAATGTTCGCCATCGCAGCCAAATAGATGATGGTGCCCCATCCGACGTTCTGCCAGACGCCTGAGCTGACGAATATCGCGCGAAACCATTCGGGCTTGCTCAGATACGCCACCTTCTCCATGCCGAACAGGAAATGCAGTATGTTGGTAAGCAAACCGTCTCTCGCCAAGAAATCGACAATAAAGCCAACCACGACGACGATTGAGATAAAGTACGGCAGGTAAGCGATCGTTTGCACGATCCGTTTAAACAAAGCGCTGCGAAGCTCGTTCAGCAGGAACGCCAGTACAATCGGGGCCGTAAATTGAAAAATGAGTTCGTAGAAGCTGATGATCAGCGTATTCCGAATCAGCCTTCCGAAATAAAAGCTATGGAAAAACTCGTTAAAATATTTAAAACCTACCCAATCGCTGTGCCATATGCCCGTGCCCGGTGAATAGTTCTTAAAAGCGATCTGGATGCCATACATCGGAACGTAATGGAACAATAAATAATAGATGACAACCGGCAATACCATGAGATACAGATAACGATTCACTTTCAAATCCCGCTTCAACCGATAGCCGTATTTCGTTCGGTCTACTTTCGGGAGCGTCGTCACCGCCTTCGATCCAAGCTGCATAGACGATTCCTCCTAGTACGAAGGAGGAAGGGAAATCCGCATCACATAACGGACTTCCGCCTCCTTCATCTGCATGATGCTTACGATTTCTTCATGTATCTTTCGTACTGCGCTTGATAAATTTTCGTAGCGTCTTCGATCCCCAGCTTTTTGAGCGTAGCGATGAACTCGTCAAATTTTGAAAGCGGCTCTTGGCCCATAATGAACTTGTTGATCATTTCGTACTGGTACGTCCGCAGATCCGTCATAATGGACGCGATTTTAGCCTGCTCATCCGAATTGAGATTGGACGGCATGAATTTCGAGTGATCCGCCTTCGTCCACTCTCTCATGGCACTTTGCGTATCAGGGTCTGGATGCCACTGCAGATCGGCGTCTTCATCCGCTTGAAACGGACCGCTGGAGGCCACAATCGTATATATGCCGAGCGCTTGCGTGATCGATAATTTGTTCGGATTTTTCGTAATCGTCTCTGTGTATTTCGGCTTCCCGTTATCAAGTGTATAGCTTTGACCTTCTACACCGAAGTTGTACAGGATCTTGCCTTCCTTGCTGTAACCATAATCGAGCCATGCTGCAATCTGTTCCGGATTTTTGGCCGAAGTGGTGATGGCTACGCCGATGCCGCTCCATTGGGCGGTGGATGCGCCAGCTGATACCGCCAGCTCGCCCTTATTAAGAGATGGGACCTGAACGCCGATTAATTTGAAGCTCGAGTTCGGATCCTGCTGCCGCTTGAGCTGCAAATACCCACCTAATCCGCTTCCGCCCCAGCCGGCTTGCGCGCCGATAATATCGTTCAGTGTCTTACTGTCTCTAAGCTTGACATCCGAGGTTAAATAATCCTTGTCGATTAAGCCTTGAGTGTACCAGCGATTCATCAGCGTCAAGTAATCCTTGAACTTCGGCTGGTATGGGCCGTATTTGACCACGCCGTTTTCCTGGTAGAAAGCGGCGTTGAGGCCGTATGCGCCGAGGAACGGATAGCTCGTTTCGTAATCCGTCTGGCGGTAGAAATAAGGGACTTCATCCTTTTTGCCGTTGCCGTTCGGGTCCCCGTCGCGGAAAGCTGTCAGAACCTTCTCCCAATCGTCAACTGTCGTTGGCGGCTGAAGTTTGAGCTTATCGAGCCAATCCTTACGCAAAAACAAACCGTGAAATGTAAATACCGGATTGTCTTCGCCTACGAACGGGAATGCGTATATATTGCCGTCGTCGCTGGTTAGCTGACGCTTCAAATCGGGCTTATCCTTAAGCATTTTCGATAAATTGGGGGCATATTTGTCGATAATCTCATTCAAACGGAGGATCTTGCCGTCCTTGATCGCTTTGTCTGGGGAATTCGCTTTCCACGCGTAACCCATAACATCGGGAAGCTTACCGGTCGCCATCATCAAATTGAATTGATCCTTAACCTGTTGCTCGCCTGCGGGTGGATGCTGAAACTCTACCTTCGTCCCCGTAATCTTCTCTAGTTGTTTGTAGATGCCCATCTCGCCGTAATTTTTGATCGAAACCGCCGCATCCGTATCCATCGTGGTCCAATAAGAGAATGAAGCCGGATATTTCGGACCCGAGACCGTCTGGGCCGCCGTTGGTTTCGGGCTTTCGTTCGACGGACTCGCAGAGCCCTCTGCCGGTTTGTTGTCGTTGCTGCAGGCAACCACCAGCCCCCCAAGCATGGAAATTGAAAGTACTGCCGCAATCTGTTTCTTACGATTAAACTTCATACCGTGAACCCCCCTTAAATTGTGAATACGTGAGCTGTTCTGCTC
The DNA here is from genome assembly GCF_059692015.1 of Paenibacillus sp. J22P165. Classification (NCBI taxonomy): domain Bacteria; kingdom Bacillati; phylum Bacillota; class Bacilli; order Caryophanales; family Paenibacillaceae; genus Paenibacillus; species Paenibacillus sp. J22P165. The sequence goes on from NZ_JCAUAP010000013.1 coordinate 33,878, forward strand.
GATTTCACTATATAAAGAGCATAGTCATATGCAAATAGCCTAAATTATATATGGGTTATCCGGATTAAGCATTGTTCTATTGAGAAGCCGGGAAGCCGCGTCACATATAGCTTTTTCGATTCCTGGGGAAAACTGTGCCGGCAAGAGAAAGTATAAAATAGACTCCTTTGCTTCATAGCCTCCTTCAGCAAGCTGCAGATCTGTCGGAATATAACCCACCATGCCGTTGCTGTAAGCGAGTGGAAGTACGCCACCAGGATGCAGATTCTTGACGAACAGACCGTACTCGACCATCACTTCTCCGTTCATCGCCAAGAAGACGAAATCGTCCGCGATCATAACCCGATTAAGCTTAAGCGGAATATGCGATGTGAGTCGTTTAGGATCCTCCAGCATTCGCCGGCCCCATGCCCCAGCCATGCCCGACTTGTCCGCCGACTGCTGCAGTTGCGGGACTTCTGGCACCGACTCGAATGGAAGCAGCACCTCAACGGCTTCCGCCTCGATCCGTCCGGGCGATAGCTGCCGCATCGGCTGTCGCAGCACCTGCAGAACGACGTCGGATAGCTGCGTGCCGAGCCGCCGAACGTCCTCATCGTCCCCACGGTAGAAGGCATCTCCGTTGATCAAAGCGGGACGGATATCGCCGCAGCAGCCCTGCAGGAAAGAGGCAATCGCCCCGCCTCCGATGGCCTGCTCCACGAGCTCCATTGCAATGCCTGGAAATTCCGAGCTAATGAGATTATGATCGGTTGTGGTCGGGTGGCAGGCGTAATGGAACAATACGCCTGCCGTTTCGTTCGTTCGCCTGCACCTGAATCGGATCACACTGACCTCCGGATCGATCGGCCCCGCCTCGTTCGGGGCCATGGTCATCACACCGCCTACGAGCCTACGGCGGTGAATGCCAAACCGGCATTCACCTTCTCCCCGCTCGATGGTGACGGGCTCCCGCTTCCGGTAGGCCTCTTCGACCGCTTCCAACAGGCAGTACTCCAAAGCCTCCACATAGCCGGTGTTTATAGGATCGAGAATATCGATCGTTCTCGGACCGCAGTGTGTATGGGTCGCATGCAGGATAATTGCCGCAGGTTCCAGACCGTAACGTTCGGATAAGAGGCGCTGGGCCGCTTCCGTCCGTTCCGTGCTCCACGCAAGAATATCCGCCTGCACCAGCAGTGCTTTCCTTGTCGTGCCGGAGGCTTCCGTTTGTTCAAAAAACCAAACCTTCATATATAACGGATGAGCAATACCTTCGAAATTGCCGTGCCGATGACCGAATCCGGCCAGCGGCATCGGGCTCTGCGGCGTAATATCCACCTTCGCTGTACCCAGCAGAAGCTCCATCATTTCCATACTCTTATCGACTCCTCGCTAATTTTGTAAAGGCCTGATCGGGATGAGGCCATCTCTACGACTATATAATGGAGGCGCTTCCCACCAAATAGTCCATTTTAAACATCGGTTATCCCCTTTACTTCTTCCAAAAACAAAAAAAGACGCCTGGGAGCGTCTTCTTTCTCACTTCTTCGAATATCGGTCGTATGCGGTCTGATTTATTCTAACAACTTCATGCAACCCGAGTTTATTTAACTTACGGACATAATCGTCGAACCCTGACAAAGGTTCCTTACCCATAATGAATTTATTGACCATTTCATCTTTATAGGTTAGAAGGTCGGCCATGATTGCTGCAAATTGCTCCTGCTCCCCTGCATTCAGCAGCCCATTCGGCAGCGCTTTCGAATGATCGGCTTGTGTCCACTTGACCATCGCGTCGGCCTGCTCGGGATCGGCATGCCATTGTTTGTCTGCATCCGAATCCGAAGCGAACGGACCGCTGGACGATTGTAGCGAGTAGTTCGACAGAGCCTGAGAAACTGTCAATCCTATGGGATTATGTAAAATCAGATCGGTATACTGAGGCTTTCCATTCGCTATGGTGTAGCTTTGACCTTCCACGCCGAAATTGTACAAGATCGCCCCCTCTTTACTGTAGCCGTAATCAAGCCATGCCGCAATGCGTTCCGGATGGTTCGCTTTTGCCGAGATGGCTGCACCGAGGCCAATAATGAGCGGTCTTGCTAGCGATACGGCCATTTCTCCTTCTTTGTGCACAGGGAATGGGACGCCGATCAGCTTAAAATCGGGCAACTTCTCCTTCATGGCCTGCATATAAGCGCCGAGTCCGCTGCCAGCCCAACCGGCCACCGCACCCAGTTGATTATCCAGCATCCTCCCATCCCTAATTTTGATGTCAGAGGTCAAATAATTGCGATCAATCAGCCCCTCTGCATACCATTTGTTCATCAAGGTCAGAAAACTCTTGAAGCCAGGCTGGGCGGGACCGTACTTGACCACGCCGTCATCCTGAAAGAAGCCTGTTGTAATGCCGAATGCTCCAATGAAGGGATAGCTCGTTTCCAAATCCGTCTGACGATAGAAAAACGGAATTTCGTCCTTCCGTCCGTTCCCGTTAGGATCCCCATCGCGAAAAGCCGTTAACACCTTCTCCCAGTCGTCGATTGTAACCGGCGTCTTCAAATGCAGTTTATCAAGCCAATCCTTGCGAAGCATTAACCCGTGGTACGCAAATACCGGAGGATCGTCGCCAATCGAGGGGAACATGTAAATATTCCCTTCGTCGCTCGTCAATTCTTTCCGAAGATATGGCTTCTCGTCCAGAAGTCTGGATAGGTTCGGCGCGTACCGTTCAATGAGCTCGTTTAACCGTACAATCTTTCCGTCTTGAATCGCTTTATCCGGACTATTCTTTGACCAATCCGTATAGATGACATCAGGCAGTTCGCCAGACGCCATTATCAAATGGAAATGATCCTGCGCCTGCTCTGCCCCTGCGGGCGGATGCAGGAAGGTGACCCTGGTTCCCGTGATTTTCGTCAACTGCTTGTATAGTCCCATTTCACCATAGTTTTTAAGTGTAACCGCCGCATCCGAATCCATTGGCACCCAGTAGGTAATCGAAGATAGGTATGGACTCGACTCTTCAAGCAGGGACTGCCCGGCCGGCGGCTTAGCGGTATCTTTACAGGCCGCGACCAGGCTGATCATCGCGCAGGCCAGCAACGCCGATTTCAGCAACGAGGCACCCCCCTTCCCTCGATATCGGAACATACGCCCATCCCCTTTCTTCCGCCTATCGACTCAGCATTTCGCGATACTTGCCTGGTGGCACGCCCTCCACCTTCTTAAAAAATCGGACGAAGCCGACCGCATTGGCATAGCCGACCTTGATCGCGATTTCCGCAATGGTGATAGTCGGATCGGATAACATGTTTTTCGCCTGCCGAATCCGTACGTTGGCGATATAGTCTGTAATATTTTCCCCGCTATGCCGCTTGAAGAACGTCGACAAATATTGAAGGCTAATTTGGAAATGATCAGCCATAGAAGCAAGGCTTAAGCCGTTTTCCGAATAATGCTCATCGATATAATGGCATATACGGTAATACAACCGATTTCCATGGTCGGTTTTTTCTTCTCGGGTAAACGTGCAAATCGTTTTGTAAATGTCTTTGGTTCTCTGAATCGCTTCCTCGGCAGTCGTACATTCAACCAAGACTCTCGCAGGATCGAACGAGCCCTCAAACGGCGACTTGTCGGCGAATTGCAAGCCATTCATCACCTTCACAACCGTGCTGAGCAGATCAATCAAAAGAAACTTCCCCATCTCCGGGGTCATGACGATCGATTGGAAATTTGCGATATAAATCTGATTTAGGAGTCGTTCTGCGCTCGTGAAATCGCCGCTCTTGGCAAAGTTCATCAGCTGGACTTCATCCTCCAGCTGATAATGGTAAAAGCGCGGCTCAAAGCCCGCTATTTCTTCATGATAGATGATCGCGTTAGAGCCCTTGATCATTCGATAGTCGAGTGCGATCAATGCCTCTCGATAGCATCGCCCGATTTCCTCAAGCCCCTTGTGGAATTGGCTGATGGCGATCGATATTTTCAAATGAAACCGATTGATCGCGGTTTTCTGCAGTTGGTCGATGAACTCCGACACTTCCTGCTTCATCGGTCCGGCCTTGGCGCTAACATTGAGTAGGATGGCCATACGGCTGCGATCCATCTCTACGATCAAACCTCTGCTGCCTAACAGCTCATTGCTTATATTGGACAGTATAAATCGCACGTGAGCCCATTCCTGCTCCGTATTATCCTTAATGAAATCGCGGCAATCCTCAATATCCAGCACGACTACACCGAAATAGTCGTATTCGAATTGAACGTCCATGAAGGCAAGGGAGTCGTCACTTAGCGACGATTCGTCAATGTGTCCCTTGATCAGTCGGGACAGGAAATTTGCCTGGATGACGGGCGCATGCCGTTTTAATGTTTGGCCCATTTCCTTATTCTCGCTAAATGTGCGGACGAAGGAATGTTTAATGTACTCGAGCTCATTCTCATCAATATCCTGCTTATGCGCGGTGTTCTCCTTCATAATGGTTTGGACGACATCACGAATCGGAGAGTAATTACGGTAGGCCATAATATAAGATGCAATAATTCCAGCAACGACGATCAGCAAGAGGAGTAGCAGCGCGATTTCCTTTACTGTGTTCACCTGCTTTAACACCACATGCATCGGTACGACCGAGACGAATTTCCAACCGTTCTGCCCTGTCGTGTAGGAAAGCATCATCGATTTATAGTTTTGCTGAAAGGTTTGGTACCCAGAGTCGTTTCCAAGCTGCGCAAACACCCCGCTTTCCAATGGGGGCTGCTTTGCCGTCGTCATGATAACCTGCCCGTGTTCGTCGAGAATATAAATCGAGCTTTGGTTCACCTTTTCAATCTGTTTAATCAGTCGGTCGAACTCCGCTTCATTGATGAGAATGACAATATTTCCCTTTACATTCACGGTTTCTCCAAACGGGAGGGACTGGACATACGTCAAGACGTTGGTGACCCGCTCGCCTTCTTTAATCGAAGTGACTGGCAAATACGTTTTGTAATGAGCTCCAGTTAACAGCGTATCTCTTACCCAAGCAGTGCCTTTTTCGTTAAAGTTGAGGATTTTATCAAAATAGAAGGAGGAATCGGCTTTGCCGGAGGAGGTGAGAATCATATCCGAATTTTTGAAGTAGACCATAAAATCATAGATGAAGCTGCTGGCTTTATTGACATTGCGGAAATCCTTCATGATGTCGGCCAAATCGAACTCGTTTTTCGTATAATCGCTTTCCAGGTTGCTGAGGGACCACTGAAGCTTCGGATTAAAGGCGAGCTGTACGGCCATGCTATCGACCTCTTTAAACCGGTCCTCCACAACGAGCGTGATCTGCTCGAGCAAGCCTAGATTCGTTCGGTTCGCATTGTCCACCATGATGCGCTCTACACGCTGATATAGATATACACCGGTCGTGACGGGAAAGAGGAGGATGGCGATATACGAGATAAGTATTGTAAGCAGGATACTTTTTCTTCGATTCGATTTACGCAGTCCATTCAACAGAAACCACCCTCCCTATTTCGTCATGTTTCGAGGAGAACATACTAATTACGACAAATTTAAAAACTATTCTGAATTGTCTGACTTTTAAGTCCGGATTGATTCATCTCGGACTTCCTATTCCAATATAATAACCTGCCTTCTTTCCGGAGACAAGACTATTTCTTCCAGATCTGCCCAATCGCAAAGAGCCGGAATGAGCGCATTCCGGCGGATCCGTGCTCGGTTTAAGGTACGAGCAGCACCTTCGCTGTTTTCCCAGGTTTTGCGATGAGCCGGTCGAACCAAGCAGCACCTGTCTCCAAAGAAGCTTCCTCTACCCACTCGTCGAGTACGAACGAACCGTTTGCGAGATAAGCAAGCGCCTTCTCGAATGTAACGGCTGAGTAGGCGAACGAGCCGAGCAGCGAAATTTCGCTGCGGATCATCGTGTTAACCTGCAGCAGCGATTCTGCTTCGTGCAGTCCCGTTACGATGACCCGGCCGCCCGGCGCGGTAAAGTCGATGCATTGCCGGCGCGTAACACTTGCGCCGACGGCATCCACGGCAATGTCCGCCCCACCGTCTGTGAGGCGCCGCACTTCAGCCGCCACGTCAGAGGAGCGGTTCGGCATGATGGGGACCGCACCAAGCGACTCGGCGATTTCGAGCCGCTCAGGACTTAGGTCAATCGCGTAGAGATCCGTGACGCCATACAGCTTCAGTGCCTGCAACGCGAATAGTCCGATCGGTCCCATGCCGGCCACAACCGCCCGTTCGCCGGGCTTCGGAGCAGCCAGCTCCGCTACCCGCACGCCGCAGGCGACCGGTTCGACGAGCGCCCCGCGCCTTAGCGGCATACCATCAGGCAGCGGGTATACGAAGCGCGCCGGGATTTTGACCAGCTCGGCGTTGCTCCCAGGAAGCGCTGCGCTGAGCAACCGTCGTGTTGGACACAGCTGTTGCCGGCCGCTCAAACAGAAGCGGCACTCTCCGCATGTCACGAGCGGGTTCGCTGTCACGCGTGCGCCAATTTGCAGTCCGTTACGGACTACGCTCCCGCCAATCGCTTCGATCGTACCCGAAAACTCGTGACCGAACACCATCGGCGGCTTGCGGAGCGCATTGTGGCCCAAAAACCCGCTCAGCTCAGAGCCGCATATCCCAGAGTACGCGACCCGGATCAGCACCTCGTCTTCCATCGGTTCGGGGGCTGCCAGCTGCCGGATATGCATCTCTCGTGGACCTTCATACACCAATGCTTTCATCGGTTTACCCATCCCTTCTAAACAGACTTATGCACAAGCCGCGCATTAAAGCCGAGCATAACCTCCTGCAGCCGGTGCTCCGTGACCGGGAGCAGTGGCGACCTCGTCTCGTTGCTAGTGAAGATGCCTAGCTGCTGGAACAGCGCCTTTGTCGTTGGAATTTCATCCCCTGGCCCGAACATATGAATGAATGGCAGTATCACTTCGGAGAAGATGCGATAGCTCTCTTCGCGTTTTCCAGCCTGGAACTTTTGCCAGCAAGCGCGGAACTCTTCCGGATAAATGATCGGCGCAATGATCATGCTGCCGTCCACCCCCGCCTCGAAGGAACGGAAGCAGATGATGTCGTCTCCGCCGAAAACGGTCAAGCTCGAACGAGCTTTGAGCTGACGGATTTTTTCGAAGTGATGGTCAGTCATTTTGATCGCTTTGATCTGGGGAATGTCGCTCGCCAATTGGAGGAGCTCATCAACTGTAAAGTGCGTCTTCGTTGTCACTGGATTGTCGTAGAAGACGAGGTCAAGCTGCGTGCCTTCTGCTAGCCGCCCTATATAATCGGTCACCATAGCTGGCGAATTCGGAAAATAATACGGACTTGGCACAAGCGCAGCTCGTACGCCTCTCTCCTTGGCTGCATTTCCGATTCGAATCGCTTCCTGCAAATTCGTGTGGCCAAGACCAATGACGAGCTCTTTGCCCGCCGGCATCTTCGGGGCCATATAGTTGACGATGTCGATCCGCTCCTGCATCGACAAAGCTGGCGCTTCTCCCGTGCTGCCGCAGACGACATAGCCTTCGAGTTGGTCAATCGTTCGTTCCATTAGCCGATCCAAGCCGGCGTATTCTATTTCACCATTCAGGAATGGCGTTGGGATTACAGGAATGTTGCCTGTTAATGTCATGACGCGTCCCTCCAAATATTTGTTTACCAACCTTCGTCAAACCGAGTAAGATTCTCAGGTCCGTGGATGCGAACGACGAATCGAATTGTATCTCATCCGTGCTCGGCCTTCGCTTCGAGCAGGGCCTGCTTCCTTTGCGCAAGCTCTTCTGTAGTTACCTGCATGTTCATAGAGCCAGTCATCCTCCGTCCGGGATTGGCATAAGGATCGCCCGACAAGGCGCGCCGCAGACGCCGGGGATGGACAGCGGCAACGCCGCTAGCGTCCACGGCCCCGATGCCGCCTGCCGCAAGCCGACTAGCGGCGCAAGCAATAATCTCTCCTGCTGGAAAAACTGCCGGCCCAGCGTCCCGTCGTCCGAGCGGGGATCCTGTATGCAAGGAACATCCACCCCCAGCAGCCCGACATCCCGTTCGATCACCCAGTTCATCGTTTCATTCGTAAAGAACGGGCAATGCGTGACGAACCCAGGCTCCTGCCATCGCCTATCCCAACCGGTCGCGATCAGCAGCGCATCCCCCGGTCGGTGGGCATGACCCTCACAAGCTGCCGCAAGTTCCGTCGCCGTAATTGTCTCCAGCTCCCGCTTATCCGATAATTGTGCTACCCACGCACGGCGGACGAAACTCTCGACTGGCAGCTCGCCGATCGTCTTCCTCCCCGGCAGCAGGTGATCAGCTGACTCGATGTACGTTCCGGCCAATGTGTGCAGCTGTAAACGGTGGCCTTTCCAACCTTCACCCTCGAGCGTTGCCACTTGTTCGATTTCTACCGAAGGAAGTGGGTCGCCATATGTCCACATCCCATTTCGAATTGGTCCTGTAATGTCCAGTATCATGGCATGCCCCCAATGAGGCGAGTCACCTCCTTGCCTACATTCAAATCCCATTATTTTTGTAATAACAAAAATAAATTCAGTATATCAATTAATAATTTTAATTTAACATTATCCATGTTTTTGTTCAAGACGTTTTCGGTAAATACTCTGAATATTTTTGTAATTACAAAATAATTTTTCTTATAAAAAAAAATACCTCTCCCAATTGGAAGAGGCGTTGTATCATAAAGCTCACAGCGAGCATTTCGAGGTGCAATTGATAGATTATCAATAATGTTGTCATACACAATATAAGTTCTTTTCGTCCCTAATAAAAAATAACTACTGTCATTCTTGATAACTTGCAAGAATCTGCCTAGCTAGAGTTAGTCTCGAAACCATAATCAGTTCTGTCTACGAGTGCTTTTTTCTTAAGTCCTTCCTGTTTCTCACAGAGGTGCTTTCCTACCGATGTAATAACAATTGACTGAGCTTCTTCTGTTTTCTCTCATGGTGTTACAATATTTCAACTGGAGTACCCCCGTGTAGAGTGATTCTTAAAGACAATTATTAGTATCATCAAAAAAAATCCCATTTCGAATGCCTGAAATCTCCCGAGCAATCCACTGCCCGGGTGTAATTCCTTCTACTTCCTTAAATACGCGTGTGAAATGATGCACCGTTTTGAACCCTACCGTTTGCGCAATATGCTTGATACTGCAGTCTGAATATGCCATCCATTCCTTGGCCCGCTGAATCCGGACTTCCTTCAGAAAAGCTGCGATTGTAAGACCTTTATAATCTTTGAAAAGCTGGCACATATAACTTGGGCTATATCCAAGCTTCTTGGACATTTCCGTAATCGTCCAATCCTGATCCGCATGCTCCAAGATCCATTGCTCTGCTTTTTCCGCTGCTGTGGCATTGGCATTGGAAACTCGAGGTGCCAAGGAACGAGCCTCCAAAATATTTGATTGTGCATCATTTTCCAAGTGCTCAGCAGCCCGTGTCAATACATAGAGTAGCTCAGCCAGATGAAGAGCTGCCAACTCTCGAAAATAACTTTGTCGTTGCAGCCCCTCGCTGCGTACAAGTTCAAGAAGCCGCGCTACCTCTTTATTGCGAATGCGCATCTGCGCAGGTATTTGCCCTGTAGCGCTTTCAAGTTCTTCCGATACAATCTGAAATTTAATGTCCAAGGTTTTCACATGATCAACGGCTGTCAATCCATGCAATTGATTCGGTTTTATAAAGAAAATAGTGTCAGGCTCCAGCTCGAATATAACGTCTTCACATTGAAATACTCCGCTGCCGCTAGCAATCCAAAAAATTTGATGAAAGGCATGCTGATGCAGATTCCTATTTTCGCCTTTTTCATAATCATAACGCGCCGTCCACAATAGATGAATCCCAAAGTTACTCATGCCTTCCCCCTTCTTATGTCTCTGTAATCGGTATTATATCGTAATCTGAGGTAAAAATGTCATAATCTCAGACAAAGAAGAACACTGCCGTATTTTATATACTTTAGGAAGGAAAGTTGACTTCGTATTTACGAAAAGGAGAACAAGCCATATGCGGATTAGCGAGAAATTCCCACGATACACCGAGTACAATCCAAGCGTGCCTGTCTGGTGCGTAACACCTGGAGAAGGAGGCGGATTGCATCGTTTCTTTGACACCTCTCCGGTCAGTCCATCTGGCCAGTATCTAGCCGTACTCCGTATGCCCGATAATGACCGTGTCAATATGCCCGGCGAAGCCGCCGATGTTGTTCTTGTTGATTTGCATACCGCTGAAGAGAAGGTTATTGCACAGACTTTTGGTTGGGAGTATCAATTGGGGGCTAATATTAATTGGGGCGCAGATGATCATTCCCTCTATTTTAACAACGTAGACACTTCGAACTGGGAACCCTATATTGTCTGTATGGACCCACTTACTGGTGTGACGCGTAAATTGGAGGGCTCTATTTACCGTATATCTCCAGACGGAAATCAAATCATTTGTGCCAATACAGTGACCATGCGACGGACTCAGAACGGATACGGGGTCGTCATTCCTGACGAACGAGTCGCGCGAAATTTCGGATTTCGTGCTGACGATGGTTTGTTTATGACCGATACAAAGACAGGCAAGCGATCACTAGTCATCTCAATCCGGGAGATTTTTGAACGTGCTGTTCCTCAAATAGACAAAGGAAAGTACGAGCATGGCGAATGTTATGGGTTCCATTGTAAATTTAATCCTCAGGGGGACCGGCTGATCTTTACCATGCGTTGGTTCCATTCCCAAGAAACTCAGCCCTGGAATCAGATCAAGCAGCATCTTGACTTTTGGGTGCTGACAATGAAGCCGGATGGAACCGATGTATGTGTTGCGGTAGGCCCTGAGCAATGGGAAAAAGGTGGCCATCATATTAACTGGTTTCCAGATGGCGAGCATCTCTCCATGAACTTAGCCATTCATGGAGACAAACAGATGAAGCTTGTCCGTGTCCGATATGATGGAACAAATTTGTGTACAATCACAGATGATATGCCTGGCTCCGGTCATCCGACCGTCCATCCGAACGGCCGTCACATACTAACAGATACGTATGCCGGAGAGTCAACTTCATTTGGAGACGGCACCATACCGCTGCGTTGGATTGATCTTCAGACAAACTCCGAGCAAACACTAGTACGGATAAATGTCGCCCATGCCGCTTCGAACCTCAACGGCTCACTTCGCGTAGATGCTCATCCCGCTTGGGCTCCTGATCATCGCCATATTGTGTTTAATGGCTATGTTAACGGAGCACGGCGAGTATTTATTGCTGATTTAGGCGAAGTGATGTAACTAAAGTACTCGCTAACACTAGTCGCACATAGGAAATAGCTTGCCGAATCGTCGGCAAGCTATTTGACATATTATTATGCTTCATGTTGTAAGTCGTAATCTTTATTTTTCTAATATAAGGCCAAGCATCCTACTTAAATTTTCTCCCATAAGTTCATGCCCATAATCTGAGGGATGAATGAGATCACAAGTGAGTCCCGCGAAGTCGGTCAAAATTTCATTGCCTTCCAGCAGATAAAGTTTGGGGTACTTGCTACTAGCGACAATCTCACGAAGAATGGCGTTGAATGCTGCCTGATTCTGGCCAACTGTAGTTCCTTTGCTGTCATATGTAGACGCGTTTAGGAATACAGTTATGACCACAACAGGCTTATTTGGATGCTTCGAACACATGGCTTGAATCAAATATTCCGCACGTTCCCGAAATTGCTCTGGCGAATAAGAGTTCCTCATATTCACACCAATCTCCAGCGTAGCAATGTCCCAGTCGGTTCGCGAAGATAAGTAGTCGGCTACCTGCTGCTCGCACATGCAGGCACCACTTAGCCCCATGTTCAAAACATCAATGCCTAATCGTTGTGCAGCCTTATGCACATAAGCATTGTAATTATGCACGGCGGAACTTCCGTGAGTTATCGAAGAACCATAAGCGAGCCAGCGAACAGCGGGCACCTCATCTGGCAACGGCGGACGAACGGAATCGTTGAATACCTCAATTCCGTGAAACCTCACTGCATAGCGTCCCGTGATGACGCGCCATACTTGTGGTGCAAAGCGCTTCTTTGTGATGGCATCAAGATTTACTTTGCTAGTGTCTAGCCGCTGTACGAGATGCAAGGTGTGTTGTACACCGCTTCTCAGCGTATATTGAGAATGGTAAAAGTCACCCTGATAGACGATAACCTCTCCATCACCTTCAACAGCTGTTAAAGATATCCGAACATTCTGGGAATCCGTAACAAACCTCATTTCACATCCACTGGCCTGTTGTGAAACGAAGCCTCCACGTTCGCTCATCGCTTCGCGAACTGCCTTCGGATAACGTTGTAGTGTCAAGCCATGTATAAGCTTGTTTTCCTCCGCCTCTGCAACATTATGAAGTTCAATAGATTCAAACTGCATCGTGATCCTCCTCCTATTCAGCTACATCGTCATCGAACTCCAGCTTTACCACAAGCACCTCATCCGTGATCTCATTAACTGGCAGATTGCGAATCCTTAGGTAAGGCCTCTCCCGCCAATACCAAGGCAGTTGCTCTACGGCTGTCTCCAACTCCCGTCCATCATTTAGCAAGACAGCACGCTTGGGTAGCATATTCAGTGGCTTCAAGATGATGGTTGAGCTTTGCAAATCACGATAGGCGTGAGCATAGATGGTGTTACCTCTGCGAGTCAGCAGCACCTCTTCACGGAGAACACGGTTAGCTACTTCATTCCCGTCGATGAACTCGTCTTTCCCGCCTAAGTAAGAAGCAGGAGTTACATCAACTAACGCTTCCTTCACCTTCTTATACCAACGACCAATACGTCTCAGTGTATCCACATTATCCTGCACGATCTCACCATTCGCGGTAGGACCCACATTCAGCAAATAATTTCCGCCCATAGCCATGATTTTATCCATACTCTGCATAAGGAACTTGGATGAATAGTAATCTTCATCCTTGCGGTACCCCCAGCTTTCTCGTCCTAAAGATTGACAAGCTTCTGTCGGCGTCCGGAAATATCCGCCATCAGGCACATGCCTCTCGGGTGTGCTGTAATCACCTTTATCTGGTCCACGGTTATTGATAAGAATGTCCGGCTGTAACGACCGTACAAATTCATTCAGCGCTGGATTGTGGTATTCAGCTACATTGACATCCCAGAAGAACTGATAGATCGGACCATATTGTGTGAGAAGTTCCTGCAACTGTTTCTTCACATACTCGTAATATCGTTCAATATCCGGTTCATCTCCAGGACGGGGCCCGAACATTTCATGATGTCGACCAAGGTTAGGATAATTCGGGTGATGCCAATCTGGACAAGAGTAATAAAGGCTTAGCGGAAAGTTCCGCTTCTGGCATGCCTCCGCTAACATCGCTAACACATCTTTACCGTAGGGTGTATTCGTCACCTTGTATTCCGAATGTGCAGTATCCCACATACAGAAGCCGTCATGATGCTTCGTCGTAAAACATAAATACTGCATGCCAGCTTCTTCGGCTAGATCAATCCACGCGTTTGGGTCGAATTCCTGCGGATTGAATTCATGAATGAATTGTTCATATTTGCTTCTGGTAATATTGCCCCTCCATAGAAGTTGTTCGTGCCATGCAGGGATCGCATACAAGCCCCAATGGACAAACATGCCGAATCTTAGTTCGAAAAAACGGTCTCGCGCATCATGAAATCTTGGTAACATGTTTAACCCCCTGTTAGTTGTTATAACTACTGACTACGCTTCAATCATACCTTTTCTATTTACAGCAATCTTTCGATTTGTTAACCTATTTGTAGTGAATACTAACTTCATTATTAAGAAATGAGTGCTGAACTTGTCAGATCTGTCAACCTACCATTCGCTTCGTAATGTGTTGACCAACATCCAGGTGGACGTCATCATCGCCAATCTGCAAACTGTCGGCCCTGACTGGCAGCGCCGCAATTTTGTTCACAGTTTTAACCGCTTATATTATATTCGGAGTGGCGAAGGACGTATTGAAGTTGATGGCGCTGTCTATCATCCTAAGCCAGGTCAACTTGTACTAATGCCTTGTCATACTTTACAGTCCTATTCCACGGTTAACGACAATACCTTTAATAAATATTGGTGCCACTTTACAGCTCGTGTTGGAAATCGTGATCTATTCGAGATGTATCGGTTCCCGGTTTGTATAGACGTCCCCTCATCATCGGAGGTCGAAGTTTGGTTCGAGCGAATAGTACGTGGTATAAGCAGTTCGGGACTAGGTACGATTCTCGATATAAAAGCCTCTTTACTGCATCTTTTGGGGATGGTTGTCGATCAAAGCTTTGAGGAGACAGCCTCCCCTTCAGCCTCCACCCAGAAAATGGGACGTGTTCTTGAATATATTGAAGGGCACCTGCAAGATAGGATTAGTGTCGAACAGCTTGCCGACCTGGTTCATTACCACCCCAATTACTTTATTCGCAGCTTTCATTCCGTACTTGGCTGCTCACCCATTCAATATATTAATCGCTTGCGAATGGAAAAGGCACGTGCCATGCTGGCGTCTGACCAATCCATCGGCAGCATTGCCCAAGCCGTCGGCATTGAACATCATAATTTTTCAACAATGTTCAAAAACGCTACCGGCTTTTCGCCTAGGGAGTTTCGCCGAATGCTCGTGCACGACCTCACCAAGAAGTAAAGATAAACCAAAAAGGGATAACGTAGACCGTTATCCCTTTTTATTATGCTTTGAGCTAGCTGATGCATTTTCCAGCTATCGCATGTTGCCAACATATTTATGTTTATACTCAGAGGGGGAGATGCCTATATGTTTTTTAAATAGCTTGCAAAAATAACGGTAGTCCGAAACGCCAACCTCTGCTGCAACCTCATATACCTTCTTGCCTGATTGCCGCAGCAACTGCTGGGCTTTCTGCATCCTGGTGCGGTGCAGGTAATCATTAAAGTATTCGCCCGTAATCTGTTTGAACAATTGTCCCAAATAGATGGTGTTGAGGCCAACCCGCTCGGATAAATCCGGCAGCCTAATCTCCTTCATATAATTTTCATGGATGTACTGGCAAACCTGCTGGACCTCCCAACGTGTCACATTCATTTCGGGATGAAGCTTTGGGTCCGTCAACAAATCAAACACACGGTTCCACCAACGGATAAAGTCGTCCCAGCGCTCGATAAACAGCAGCATTTGGTGAAATTGAATGAGGCTCGAATCCTGTTCCAGCCACGGGCATTTCAGCATGATATCGCCAGATAGTCG
The DNA here is from genome assembly GCF_059692015.1 of Paenibacillus sp. J22P165. Lineage (NCBI taxonomy): Bacteria > Bacillati > Bacillota > Bacilli > Caryophanales > Paenibacillaceae > Paenibacillus > Paenibacillus sp. J22P165. The sequence goes on from NZ_JCAUAP010000013.1 coordinate 49,117, forward strand.
AATAAGCTGGGCAGGTGAATACGGCGATGCCCCCAGCGGAAGCGTAGTCAGCTGTTGGACAACCTCCTGTAACATAACCGCACCACCGCCATAAAAAGCTTTTGTAGCCTTCGAAAGTAACTCCACCTGCTCTATCACACTGATTTCCTGCAAATTCACATTTACTAGCGTGGAATGCAATGAGGTATAATCTTGCCTTTCATAAAAGTATCGGCTTAGCTTCTCTAGCCCCTCCGAAATTTGTGTACTCATCTCGGCAGTCTCACCTACCAAGCTGCCGCTATTCCATATATATAGCTTAACGTCGCCATCCCTGGCCAACAGTACCTGTGCTGTTTGGTAGAGGGCAGCTTCAAAGTTGTTCGAGCTTGCATCAGCATCGCTGGTTATAACACAAAGCAGCTTCGTCTTCCCGACTGGAAATACAATTAGTTCCTGGTCAGCTGTAGCTAGAGCTTCGATCCCCGCTGCTAGCTCTTGCTGTTTATGGATAGTCTCGCCAATAGGGCAAGTTGATTGATTCCAAAGCTCCTCGAATACATCTATACCTATCCATAACACAGCCACATGGCGCTTTAACTCAGTGGATAGCTCTTTACTGATCTCACTCCAAATACCTTTTCTCTGATGCGCATTGCTCTCCCACCAATGATCAATTAGCGTTTCACGTCTCTTCCATGAATGATATATGGACTTTTGTTCCGAATCCTCTGCCCTATCCATGGTCACCGTCTTGCCTGCCTTATCCTTCAATATAAACTTTAAATCTTCCACAGCTGCCTGACAGGCCGCAATAATTTGTTCTTTCGATAAGGCGATTTTCAGCAAATAGTTTTTGGCTCCAAGAAGAAGTGCCTGGCGTGCGTAGTGAAACTCGGAATGAGCCGTCAAAAAAATAATCGATATCTCCGGCCAACGTTTTCGTACTAGCTCCGCAAGCTCCAATCCATCCATGATAGGCATGGTGATATCGACCAATAACAGATGCGGAAGCTCCTTTTCCATCATCGTTAACGCTTCTTGTCCATGCCCGGCTGCACCGATGCATGCAAAGCCATGCTCCTCCCAAGGAATATGCTGGGTGAAACGTTCACGAACTGGTAGTTCGTCGTCCACAATGAGTACTTTAATTGGCATCCCGTCTCTGCCCCATTTCTATTTGCCTGCTGTTCCGCTCTGCGGATCTGAAGGGCAGACGCACCATCACTCGCGTCCCTTCACCCAGGCTGCTTTCAATATCCAAGCCAAACTGCTTGCCAAAATGCAGCTGAATCCTTTCATGGATGTTGCGTATGCCTAAATTATTTAAACCCTTTCGTTCCTTGTCCGGACGATCCAGCAGTGAGGAATCCTTTAAGAATTCATTGGAAGCTTCCTTAACAATCAATCTTCGAATCATTTCCTCCTCAATGCCAGGGCCCGTATCCGACACCTCAAAGCAAATGATTCCAGGCTGCTCCTGGTAAGCCATTATAATAATATGATTGCGTTCATCCGGCTTGTTCAAGCCATAGAATATCGAATTTTCAATTAAAGTAAGCAGCGTAAGCTTCGGAATATACGCCTGCTCGAACGGCTCTGGAATAATGATGTCCATATCAAAAATATCTCCGAACCGCAGCTTCATCAGGTCCACGTATTTCCATACACATTCCACTTCAAATTTCAGAAGTACTACCTCATCGATCTTATCAATAGAGAAACGCAAAATGCTGACCAATGATTGAATAACAGAACCGATTTCCTTGACTCTTTCAGTTTCAACCAAGCAATAAATCGTATTCAGCGCATTATATAAAAAGTGAGGATTAATCTGCGATTGCAACACTTTTAACTCATGGTACCTTTTTTGATCCTCCATGAGCTGTAGATCTTTAAATAAGGTACCGATCCGATCCATCAACTTATTGTAGCCGCCGACTACATAACTGAATTCATCCATCCGTTTCATATCGATGCGGTGCTCCAAATTCCCTAAAGCTCCATAGTTCATTTGCCTGGAAATCTCTTTGATCGGGGCGCGGAAGTACCGGCCAAGCCAATAGGAAATAGCCAAGGAAAGCAAAATCCAGAGCGACAGCATCAACACATATTGCTTCTTGACTACCTGTAGAATCTCATAAACCTCCATCTCATTAATGGCGGCAAATACAACCCAATCCCAGCGGTTACGGTTGCTTTTTAATATCTTATACCGCCCATCAGGCAGGTCCACATGGTCGAATTCCAAATCATTGTTTCTGACCTTATCCTTGATCATATGAACCATCGGATGGTCTCCGTTTGTTTTCTCCTCAAAGGTCATCGGCGTATTGGTGGAGATCAATTCTCCAGTTCGTGACAACAGGTACAAATCCATTTTTTTCTTGAGCGTGGGCACGGTTAAAGAGCTGGCCAGATTGTCTACGTTCAGGTCAATGGCGATCACTCCCTTAACTTTCGCAGACTCAATTGTTTTTGCGGCAGTAATCGTTTTTTTGGAAAAGGACGATATATAAGGCTGGCTCCACCAGAAGCCCCATAACCTCGCTTGATTATATACCTCTGCCATTTGCTCCTTGTTCACGAAATATTTCATTGACTGTGGGGCACTAATATTGTATTCGCCGTCAACAATTAAATAAATGCTCTTGATCGTATCCGGGTGCAGCTTAACCATATTTTCCATCAGTACCTGGTAATCAGTTAACTTGAGCGAATCGAAAATTTCTTTATCTGTCAAAAATAATAAATTTTCCTGGATCGCTGTCATATGTATTTGCAGATACCCCTCTACCTGCCCCATCAATAGCTGTAACGACTCTTCCTGATTTTGCTTAATAATAGCCGAATTATTGTAAAATGCGATGCCTCCTACCAATAAAAGCCCCAGCAAAAACGAAAAGAAGGTTATCAAAAAGAGCTTCGTTCCGATGCTCGTAAATAAAAAATGAAGCCGATTTGCTCTTGTGGGCATCCTTGTACCTCCTGTAGCGTGCCATCTATAGCCTACTATGTAAACCCTTACATTGTATCATAAAAATCGGGCATGACCTATGCATTTCTAATTGGTTTGTGGTATCTTCCTATTCGAAAAAGGAGAGGCATGAATAGCCCTCTCCCCATATTGTTATGGCAATTTATTCTAAAACGCCTGCCTCACGCATTTGCTTCTCGTAGTTAGCGAAAATTTCTTTGCCACGATATTTGTTCATCAGCTCATCGCTCAATTGCGGCCATTTCTCGATCGGGATTTCGCCAAACACAATTTTGGTGTGAAACACATTCTGCTGCTTACGGAAATCCGCAATATTGATGCCGTCTGGTGGCGTCACTTGAATACCATTGGAATACGGAGCCCTTTTATAAGTGGCCAGCTGCTTATAAAGTTCTCGGTCACGATCGGTCAAATTGGGATTAACAATGTCAAGCCCAATTTGTCTGGCTTCGCTCTCAGTAGGGGAAAATGCTCCGTAAATTTTCAAGAAATCGCCTTGTTCTTTCGCTATTTTATCAAGCTCCACCATATTAGGTAAAATTTTGTTGCCATCGCGCTTGTAATGCACATCCTGCTTGCCATAATGCGTTAGCAGATAGCCTTCTTCACTGCACAAATAATCAACTAGCTGAAGAATACGCAGTACCTTGTCTGGATCCTTGTCAGCAACCGCCTTGGGAATCGCCCATCCTGTGTTGCCAGTCGCTTCTACCCATGTCGCTTGGTCGGGGTATGGATTAAAAGCCACGATATCAAATTTGGGGTTAATTTTTCTACCTTTGTTTAAGAAGCTGTTCGGATTGCCCTCTAGAAAATTGTTAATGCCCCGCGAGTTTACGATCCCTACCTTGCCTTGAGCAAATTTCTCAAACACAGCTTCGCCTTTGTTGAGGAACCAATCAGGATCCACGATTTTCTCATCGATAACAGCCTTAATCTCGGCTAATACTTTTCCAGTTTCAGGTGCAACCAGATTATCCTTAACATGCTTGCCATCGTTCGTAAACGTACCCATCATTCCGTATTTAGCCCACATCGGCCATTCCTGCCCGACCTGTTCACCATTACCAGTAGCCGTGAATCCATAAGTATCCTGCTTGCCGTTTCCATCTGGATCTTTAAACGTAAAGGCCCGCATGACATTCAGTAGCTCATCATTGTTGCTGGGTACCTTCAATCCAAGCTTGTCTAGCCAATCCTTACGGATATACCAGGTTGAATATTCGGTCTTCGCATACGGCCTCATGGCCCAAAAGCCCATTGGGTTGTTCTTGTCCCGCTCCGCCTTCAGTAAGGGGGCATCCGCCCATTTCAAATAATTCGGCAAATATTTATCATTTAAATAACTTGATAAGTGAGTCAAAGACCCATTGTTGGCATAAGTTTGTATTTCTCGGCCTCCGATGGTGAATAGATCCGGTACATCACCAGAAGCGAAACGCACATTCAATTTGTTCGTATAGTCGGGGCCAGCAGGCATAAATGTTATTTTCAAATCAATGTTCAGCTTCTCATCGATCGCTTTTTTGACAAAATCCTGATCGGCCGGGGGAAGAGTTACCGAGCCGGCATTCTGCTGAAACACCTCAATCGTATATTTTTTTGAGGCTTTTGCTGACGGTCCGGTCCCTGTAGCTGCGGGTTCTGTTGTTCCTTCCTTCGTCGAGCAGCCTGCAATCACAACTAGCGGCATCAGTAATGAAATCATACCTGTTTTCCACTTTCGATTCATCTAAAAACCCCCATCAATATATTTTGTCACCCTTTAATCGCACCCAGCATCATACCTTTGGTAAAATGCTTTTGAATAAAGGGGTAGATCACCAGCATAGGCAATGTCGAGACGACCACCAAAGCCATTCTTAGCGTCTCCGGTGGCAATTCCACCCGCGCCTCCGGATTTAAGGCAAGCAATTCCTGACTGACCTGCGGCTGCTGCAGCATATTGCGCAGCACCACCTGAAGCGGATAATTCTTCGGATCACTCATGTACATGATGCCATTAAAAAATTCATTCCAGTGTGTTACTCCATAGAACAACATCAAGGTCGCCAGGATCGGCTTGCACAGTGGCAGCACGATGTGATAGAGCGCTTGCATATCATTACAGCCATCAATTTTGGCTGCATCCTGAATTTCTTCCGATAAACTTTCGAAGAAAGATTTCATAATCAACAGGTTGAAGGTAGAAACAACCGATGGAATGATTAAGGCCCATATGCTGTTGAGCAAGCCCGTCTGCTTGACTACCAGATAAGTAGGAATCATGCCACCGGTGAATATTAGGGTAAATACAATCATCATTAGCACTATATTTCTTCCCGGCAGCCACTTCTTTGACAAGGGATACGCAAGCAGTGTGGTCACCAGCAAATTGCAGGCCGTACCGACTATGGTGATGATAGCCGTTATTTGTAAAGCTCGCGGAACCAGTGCACTTTGAAATATGGCCTTGTAAGCAACCAGCGTAAACGTTGTAGGCATTAGCACGAAACCACCATTTTTTAACACTTCAATAATCGGGGTCACGGACATAATGATGACATAATAAAAGGGAAACAGCGTTACCAGACCAGCTAAAGTAAGGACAGTATACAGCAGGATGTCCAGAGCACGATCCGTTTTTGTTTTAATGACAACTAATGACATACGTACTCCTCCTACCAGATTCCCGAATCGCTATATTTTTTGGCTAGCTTATTAGCCCCAAGTACAAGCACCAAACCAACGAAGGATTTGAAAAAACCGACTGCAGAGGCAAAGCTGAATTCCATACTTTCCAGTCCCCGGCGGAATACCCAGGTGTCGATAATATCTCCTGTCTCATAGACTCGAGTGTTTAAGAAAATATAGATTTGGCCGAAGCCGGCATCGAGGATATGCCCGATTTTCAACAGCAGCAGCAAGACAATCACATTGCGAATGCCCGGCAGCGTAATATGCCAGATTTGTTTCCAGCGCCCAGCTCCATCTACAATCGCTGCTTCATACAATTGCGGGTCGATGCCCGTCAAGGCAGCCAGATAGATGATAGCCCCAAAGCCAGTATCCTTCCATATTTCCGTTAAAATCAGCAAGGGCCGGAACCAGCTGTTGGAGGTCAAGAAATTGATGGACTCCCCACCAGAACCGCGAATCCATTGATTGACCAAACCAGAATCTGTAGCTAGGAACGCCATCACCAAGCCGTATATAATTACCCAGGATAAGAAATGCGGTGCATAAGTGATGGTCTGAATCGTTCTTTTGAACCAAGGGGAGCGAATCTCGTTCAAGGCAAGTGCCATAGCAATATCCGGCAGCATGCCAAACACAATTTTATAAAGACTGATCACCATGGTATTGCGAAGCAGAACATAGAAATCCGGGCTGTTAAAAATCGTTTCAAAATGCTTAAAACCTACCCAAGGGCTGCCCATAATGCCCTTCATAATGTTGTAATCCTGGAAGGCAATCAATAATCCCATCATCGGGATGTACTTGTAGATAATGTAAAATGCAACGCCAGGAACCATCATCAGGTATAGCCATTTGTTCTGTATTAAGCTTCGAGAGTAGGTTCTTTTTATTTTGGTGACACTCGATATTTTCATCGTACTTGTGCGTTCACTAAGCATTTCGTCCCTCCTGTTTGTCATCTTCTATCTCAATTATAAGATGGGACTACAGGAGGAACTAGCCATGCATTCTTCAAAAATGTGTAATAATCTTAGATCAAGGCAACGTTGAAACAGTCATGGTCGTGCTAGCAGCGGACACGTTCCCGGCAAAATCTCTGGCGACTACCTTGAAGGTATAGCTGGTGTTCGGTGTCAGTCCAGAGAACGTAGAACTGTAAACCAATGGTGTTGAGGTCGTGCTCACCTTAACTCCGTTACGGTATATGTCGTATTCTTTGACTCCGGTATCATCGATGGATGACGTCCAATGAATGTGTACACTCGTAGAGGTTTGGGAATCCGACACCAGATTGGTTGGAACGGTTGGTGCTGTTGAATCTGCAGCCGTAGTAAACGTCAAGGTATTGCTATTGGGTGAGATGAAGCCTGCGGCATCATTTGCCAATACAGTCAGACTGTAAGTTGTATTAGCAGTCAACCCGGTCAAAGCCAAGGAATTTACTGTCGTAGAGGCTATGAGTTCGGTTCCATTGTTAGAGACAAGATAACGTTTTACGGCTACATTGTCTGTAGAGCTGGTCCAATTCAGCTGGGCCGAGTTGCTTGTAATTGAGGTGGCAGCCAAGCTGGCAGGTGCCGTTGGTGCGACGCCATCATTAACGACAGCCAGTGGCGTATCCGCTATTCCGCTAGGTACAGTCACACTGCTTTTGGTCAGCATCAGCTTATCAATCTGAGTGCCGTCCAATTTATTAATGATTTTCAACGAGTGCCAACCATCCGGTAATGTAATTGGTGAGGCTGACTTTGTCCATCCCCATGCTGCGGTCGTTAGTGTATGTTCAATTCTCGTATCTCCATCAACCTGGACATAAACCTTATTGCTGCTAGCGTCGACACCTTTGCCCAACAGCCATAAATAAAAAGTGCCCCCATTGCTGACATTGAGGCTATATTCCATCCGAACGTTTGTATTCTCATCCCCGTTTCCGTTATTGATCTTCATGTAGCTCCCGCTGGAAGTAGCGGAATCGCTGACTAAAGAAATGTTACCTGTCTTAAAGCTATTCCATTCTGACTCTAAATAGCGATCGGCGCTTCCATTCAGAGCGATGGTACGCCCGGATGAAGTTACCCATACTACGTTGCTCTCTGCAGACAAATTGCCTGCCGCATCCTTGGCTTTAATCGAATAGTAGTGTGTATCGGGATCCACATTTCTTAATTGCATAGAACTAACGGAGGAGCCACTTGAAGAGACGAACACCCCGTTATCGTACATTTCATAGCTGCTCACCCCTACATTGTCAGTCGAGGATGACCATGTAAAGCTGATATAGGCAGGCTCTCTCATAAAGGCTTTAAAATTGGTAGGCGCACTTGGAGCAACCGTGTCCACAATGGACGATGCGGCAGTGACAACCGTCGCTACATTGGATGCAGGGGAACGGTTGCCTGCAGCATCCTTAGCTTTCACAGTAATTTGGTAGGTTTTGTTGGCCACAAGACCAGTCATCGTGTATGTGGGGCTTGTTGATGTTGCCTTGAGTACAGAACTCACGTAGATATCATAGCCGGTTACACTCGTATTATCTGTTGAAGCAGTCCATGATAAGACTGCACTAGTGTCAGTCACACTGGACGCAGTAACATTTACTGGAGCCGTAGGTGCCTGAAGATCCGTCCCATTTGCCCATAATGCCCCCGTATTTGCTGCGGTTCTTGGCCCATATATAACCGAGCTACCCGAAATTTCATCTGCTCCTGTATCCGGGTTACCGCTGCGTGTTTGCCCGTCCATGTCCGTGCTCAGTCCGGTAACTGTATTCCCATAGTTGCTTATAACACTATAGGATTGCGGCCGGCGCACTTCACCCGTGCCAGTAAGGCTCGGATTAGCAGCGTTAATGCCTGTTCTTCCAACACCTTGGAGAGCGCTCCCGCTTAAGAAAAAAAGATTTTTTGCATACGTCGGAATAGCAAGATTATTTAACTTAGAACCATATTCATTAAAAGCTTTGCCTCTATCCGTTTGAATCAGATTGTTCTGGATGGTAATTCCCGTTGGCGTGATCGGATACATGCTATTGTTAATATTGATTCCAGTTCCTGCATTAACGATCGTATTGTTACTCACTGTCACCTGGTCGGCTGCATAATGCCCGTTCGCTATATTATCGCCGCCATCCAGATTGATTGCGTTATTGGTAATATCTTTAAAGTAATTATTGAATATGGAATGCGAGCTTCCATAAACACGTATGCCTTCTTTGGTGCGGATAAAAAAGTTGCCATTCACTGTATTGCTGTTGCCAAACCGAAGGGTGACCCCAGATGGCGAATCGCGAAATGTGTTGTAGCGGACGGTATTCCCGCTCGATTTGACACTGATGATCTCGCCTCCATCAGCAGTCACGTTTTCCATCAGGTTATGCTCAACGATCGTTCCAGTTATATCATTATTGGTGGCTTGCCCGATTTGGATAGGCTCCATACCATTGGTTTGGCCAGGAAACAAATCCCCGACATAACGAATATTCCTGAAGTAATTCGTGCTGATTATATTATCGTGATTCGTTTGCGTGGACGTTCCAATTTGAATACCGACACCACTTGAGCGGTTGCCATCGAATGTATTTGACTCAATCACATTGTCGTGGGAGCTGTTTAACAATTTAATAATATGGGTGGCTGGAGCGGTTGTATCACCACTGTTAAGAAAATAATTGTTTTTCACCTTCATATTTTTCGCTCCAATCAGCGAAATAACATTCCGATTGCTATTGCCTGCCACATACTGTACATCAAATTTAAAATCTCTAAATTCCATCCAGGCACCTGACAATCTAATGGCAGTTGTGCCGGTAAATACACTTTGTCCCGGCGTAGCGGCCCGAATAATGATAGGTTGGGTGGAAGTTCCTTGGTTATTGCTTAGTATGATCATGGCGTTGCTTCCATCATTATCATAGATTCCGTTAGCCAGAACGATCTCTTCGCCAGCCGAGGCATTCGTCACTGCCGTCTGTAATGCGCTAATTGACGAAACAGTGGTTACAATAGCTTCAGCTCTACCCTGTCCGGCCAAACATGCAATAAATAGGAATAATAAACCTAAAAACCCAGCTTTCTTCAAAATAATCAATCCTCCTTAGATGGGTGGAGATTTTTCTAACAAACATACACGTCAAATGTGTTATGCAAAGAATTAGAAATCATTTAAGCGCTTTCAATAAATAAATTATAGATCATAACTGCCCTCCTTTTCATGTTTACTTGAATTGTAGTTGACAAGGATAGATGAAACTAGCTCGATAATCTTCAAAATTGTGTAAAATTCTTTACTTTTAGATGCGAGTTGTCTGATATCAAAAAAATAGAACCCAGCCGACGGCCAGGTTCTATTTGTTGAGTTATCCTATTAATGCTTACCAGTATACTTTCGTCTTGCCAAGTAACCTGGCTACAGCTTCCACAAAATAATAATCTCCGTAAATGAGTGAGCAATCTATGTTCTTGCCTGCGGGATGATGCCCACAGCCATGAATAAGCAACCCCTCATGTGTTTCATCATGATTTGTCGAATACATCTCAAAGAGATTCTGGACAACCTGATTGGCATACGTTTCGTAAGCAGCTCGTTCCGAGCCATCCACAAACTTAGCGAGTTCCAATAAGCTTGCAGCAGCAATGGCAGCTGCAGAGCTATCACGCTTAGCCGTCTCTGGGTCAGGAACAGAGAAGTCCCATATCGGAATCAGATCAGCTTCAACAGAGTCGAGAAATACTTTCGCGCAATTACGAGCAACATTCAGATACTCTTCATTGCCTGTGTAGCGATAAGCGTGCGTATAGCCACCGATTGCCCACGTTTGTCCGCGAGACCAGACGGATTCATCCGCATATCCTTGGTGCGTTTGACCGAACTTTGGCTCACCTGCAACAGGATCAATTACAAATGTATGGTACGCAGTAAAATCTGATCTAATAATCGTATTCATGCACGTATTCGCATGCGCCTCTGCAATTTGACGATATGTTTGGTTTCCTGTTATCTCTGAAGCCCAGAATAGGAGCGGTAAATTATACATGCAATCAATAATAATACGGCCTCTGTTTTCTTCGCTAAAGGGATCTCCTTGTTTCCACACATTCCATGCTTGGATGAATTGACCTTTTTCGTTAAATCGTTCAGCCAAACGATCTGCTGCATCCAATGCCACCTTGAGCGCTTCAGGATTCCCTGTAATTTTGTAATCTGCCACGAAAGACAGCGAATAAAGAAAACCAATATCGTGATCCAATGTTTCTGGTGTGTCATATAAGCGTTTCAAGAGACGCGGATACGAGTCGCGAGCAGTGCGAATAAAACTTTCATCCCCAGTCAATTCATAAGACAACCAATTCAACCCTGTCCAAAAGCCACCTGTCCAAAACCCATTTTCAGAAAACTCATATACCCCATCTTTCGTATGCGCAGGTAGAAGATCTCCGTATTTCGCAGCGTTACGTCTCGTTTTGTCAGTAATAAATGAAACGATAATTGATAAATTGTTCATGTTGTACTCCCTTTAATCATGTTTATTTACGCGTTAATCTGCGGTATTGATCAATCGTTACTTTTCCTTGAAGAGCTTCTCCTTCAGAGAAACGCTTTAATTCATCGACAATAAAATCGCAAAGCTCCCGCTTGAGAATTCCGTGGAATCCGCCAATATGCGGCAGACAGACGACGTTTGGCAGTTTCAGGAGTTCATGGTCAATGGGAAGCGGCTCATAATCGTATACATCCAGCATTACTTTTATACGATCGGTACGTAACTCTTCAAGCAGCGCTTGCTCCTGTACGATAGGTCCTCGTGCCGTATTCACAAATAATGCTCCATCACGTAATCTTTTCAGCTGTTCGCTCCCAATCATTCCACGCGTCTGATCCGTCAGTGTATTGTGAACCGATACAATATCGCTCTGTTCGAAAAGGTCGTTCAGTTCACAAAGCTGGACGCCCTGAGCGTTCGCTTCCTCTTGCGAGCAATAACTGGAACACAACAAGATTTTTACATGAAATGGTTTCAGCATCCGTATCACTTGCTTGGATATTTCTCCATATCCCACCAAACCAATGACTCTTCTGGTTACGCCGAGAACTGTATCACGGTTGTTGTTGCTCCATTTACCTTGTTTTAGGCCAGCACTAAGTGAGGAGAAATTCCAGGCACCCGCGAAAATCATAGAGAACGCACATTCGGCAGTCGAGTGCGCCAGCACTTTATTTGCGGTAACAACGGCAATATTCGTTTCGAACACATCTTCATTCACAATAGCTGCAACACTCCCAGCACCATGACCAATAAACTTCAATTTAGTCGCTCGAGCCAGCACCTCTGGGGTAAACACTGGCGATCCCCAGGATGTGATGCATGCATCATACTCACTGATTTTTTCAGCCAAGTCCTCACTTGTAAATTTCTCATTTAATGCAATAAAATCAACATCGGTAAAGCTTAAAAGCTTGTGAAGTGTCGCTTCCTGCCAAAGTAACTCTCGAAGTTCAGGATTCCTAATCGTAACTAATGTTTTCACTAGATTGTCCTCATTTCGTTAATGGTTTGAGTCAAATGATCCATATAGCTTACATAAGCGGGAAAAATCAGTTCCGGTTCCATACCGGGTATCTGCAGCTCCTTGCGCCATTTCGTTTCCCATTCTAAGGAATAGTAACCCTGGTAACCTGCTTGTTTCAGCAAGCTGACAATCTCGGTAATAGGAATGATACCTTCACCAAGCTTCGTATACTTCCAATTTATTTCCATTTCATCTTCAAAGGGCAAACCGTCTTTCATATGGACATGAGCGCATTGTGCTCCCAAAAGTGCAATGGTATCAGCTGGAGATTCACCTTCTTCAAGCGGATGAATAATATCATAGATTACAGCACAATTCGTCCGATCAACATCATCCAGCAGCTTACGAAGCACTTTACCCGTCGAAAATTCATTATGCGTTTCGAGCCATACCTGCACTTGCAAGGATGCGGCATAATCACAGGCTTGCCTCACACGAGCGACAACATTTTCATATGGGATAACAGGTACTTCCTTGTCTCTGCGACCGTTGAAGTATCCTAAGAAAACTCGAATACCTTGTGCTTTCAAGTCATGTGCCAGTTGTGCAACCTTTTCAAAATGTTCCGACATAGCCTGATCACGATCCGTTCCATTGAAGCAAACATTCGAACCAATATCCGTGACCTTTATGTCAGCTTCTTCAAATAAATGAAGTGCCTCTAAGCGCTCATTTGAGGTCATCTCGGTGGATACCATCCACGCTTTACCCTCCCGTAATTCCATCGCTGAAAATCCGCATTCCTTTGCAAACGCAATCATTTTTGCCAAGCTCCAACCTTCACAAGGCAGAGTACTATAGGCTAGGTTTCTCAAGCTTCATTCCTCCTGTACGTGTCCTTCAACTTTGATTACTTCCATTGTAGCCCCACAATAGCGAAGAAACTTTCCCTTTTCCACGGATTTATTGCACATTTCCACGACCCCATGTAACATGACAAGTAGGATGAAATATGAATGTGTGGTGCATATAATGTCAGACTTCCCCGTCTATGCGTACAAAGAAATGCTGGATGAAGAGTTTCCGTTCAAAGTTGAAGTACGAACACCTGCTTATATGAATAAAACCAAGCATGCTCATGAACATTTGCAGCTTTGCTATATGATGTCGGGCAGCTGTTTACACGTCACGAATGACCGGTCCTACGTCTTGACTAAAGGCGATATATTTTCCATACCTCCTTATCAGGAACATCGTCTGGAACTACGCGAATCGATGGATTTTGTCTTATTTCAGATTGATTTTATGCCCCATGCTATTAATGAAGGTCTGCGAGATCTCACCCGTATGCAAACCTTCGTAGATTTCGCCTATATCAGACCGCTAATCTCACAGGAAGATCTTATTCCTAAAATGGCTCTTCCCCCGAACATTCAATCATCGGTTGAGAATGTTCTCCAAGTAATGAGGAACGAGTGGAATGAAATGGAAGACGGATACCAACTGGCCATCAAAGCTGAACTTTTAAAGCTACTTGTGATTACTGGACGACAATATGCTCGTTATTCAGAAACTCAGGGTCAACAAGAACAGAGAGAGGTTTTGTTTCATCGTGAGGCTTTTCATAAGGCGATTGCCTATATGGAATCGCAATATCATGAGGACCTTAATCTTGAAGATGTTGCAAATATCGCCTATATGTCTCCCTCATATTTCAGCAGCATGTTGCGGGTTGTAAAAGGGAAGTCCTATATTGAGCTCTTATCTGCTATCCGTATGCAAGTAGCTATGGAACTCTTAAGAGACTCTGATCTGAATGTAACCGAGATTGCTTCACGAGTGGGCTACAATCATATTAGCCATTTCAATCGCATGTTCAAAAAGCTTACGGGTGTAACACCACGTGATTTCCGAAAGCATCCTTCTTAAACAAAAATAAAAGCTGTTCAAAATAAATATTTACAAAATTACCTCAAAAAATAAAAGAGACACAATAAAACTGATTCATATTCATCAGATTAATTGTCTCTCTTTGTTCAACATATAATTATGAAACGAAACTCTTTCTGTTTCATGCTGAAGCCACCGATGATGGACCGTTTACGGAAAGCGGCACCCAGCGCGGAGGGAGGGAATTCGGGGATGTATCGGAGAATAGAGGCATTTCTTTTATAAATCCAAAGAAGCCAGGTTTTCAGGGTATCCACTCATAATATCTCTCCTCAACCGCTTCTACTTCTTAACTTTTAGCATACGAACGATCGCCGAAGCGGCTTCCCCGCGGTTGGACAGTACTTGCGGCGCAAATTTATTGCCTGTAATACCACTCACGATAATGATGCCGTTCTTCTCGGCCGTAGAAACGGAGGCTTTTGCCCACTCCGGGATAATGGCATCGTCAGCGTAGCCGGTTATCTGTGCATTATCAGTGGGGAGACCTGAGGCGCGAACGACCATCGAGATCATTTCGGCATGGGTAATATTCGCGTTCGGTTGGAATGTACCGTCCGCATAACCGCTGATGATTCCGAGTTTCACTGCTAGTTCCACCGATGGAACCGCCCAAGCTTCAATATCACTATTATCCTTGAAGGAAATTCGTGTACCTTCTCCCATTGGCTTTAGACCTCTCATTAGCATACTCGTGAACTCCGCACGTGTCACACTCGCATCCGGCCGGAAAGTACCGTCCGGATAACCGCTCACGGCTCCTAGCTTCACTGCGATCATGATATCCGAACTCGCCCAATGTTTATCAATGTCATTAAATTGGATCGTAGGTGTAGCCGTGGTCGGATTCTGAATATCCGCTACAGTTACGATGCAAACAGCAGTAAATTCCCCACTTTCTGCCTTCACTGTAATTTTTGCTGAACCGGGTGATATGCCCGTCACTTTACCAGCGTTATCGACAGTAGCTACTCCCTCATTTTCGCTGCTCCACGTCATCTTCTTATTGGCTGCATTCGAAGGTATAATAGCCGCGATTAGCGCTTCACTCTCCCCCTGCTTCAGATGGATTGCTTTTTTATTTAACGTGATGCTACTGACGGCCACTTTATCGATATCCAAGATATACATACGCCATTTTTTCGTAAAATCAAGCTCAATTTTCACTTTATTATTGTCAGGTTCAGTAATTCTAGGGAAATTGGTTATGGCGTCGATTGTATCCAGAGGCTTTTTTTGCGCAATCGTTTTTGCTAGCACACTGACAACTCCCGGTCTATTGCTGTCCAGTATATTGAATTGATCAATGACCGGTAGCACTGAGTAAGCGTAGATTGTACTTGTATACTTACTTGTATCTTTATCGACAAATCTGAGAGGCCCCCTATGATCCATTGTATCTTTTACGTAAAATATTTTTGAACCATCAGGCCCATCCCTTGTAATCTGGTAATATGATTCCATATTCGTATTATCGGTCCAATCCAGTAAGATTGTACCATCCGTATTCGCCATTGAAGTTAAATCCGTGATTGAACCAGGCTGCAAAATTTGATATGGGCCGATCTTCACCTCAGAATAGCTGTCGGAACCGATAACCGGCGAGAAGGAAGCACCTACGCGGAAAATCGCCGAAGTCAACTGTGGATCGATTGGAAAAGTAATTTCATATAAATTATAATTACTGCTTTTTAGGAAATGCCATGTAAAACCGTTATCGGTGGAATAGTCTGTTTGAACGTCCATGTCTGTCGAAATAGCTCTATCGGTAGTGAAGGAAACATAATGCGGTTGGCCTGCGATTAAATAGGAGCTCGAGTTATTGATAGTAAGCTGGTAAATATTGGCTGTTGCAAACGTATGCGGAATCGGTCCTATCGTGCACATAGACAACATATAGACTAAGGCCAGTGCAAGAGACTTTTTTACTGAACCCATTGTTTCTCCTCCCTCAACCGATTTCACATAGCCGTAATATCAATGCTGATCTGCGCTTGCTTGCAGTTGGCTTCGTCATTCGGATCCTTAATGATGTTGATTATTAATTGTCCGGACAACTGCGTTTGGGCTTTCAGAGCTTCGCTTTTATAGGTGTATTTATGCATCTTTGTAGTAGCGTCTTCTTCGTCTTTGATGAATTTGGCATCTTTGGGCAGGAATTGCTTGATAAACGTGAGCGCATCTTCTACGCTCACCTTTTCTTTGCGATCCACGTATGCATTGTAAATCGTATAAGCGATTCCAAAATTCTCAAGAACCCGAAGCTTGCCATCCATATAACCGATGGTCGATTCGTTCTCTTTTTTGACAACGGTGCCAAACTTGGAATCGAAATAGCTCAATTTCGCGCCAAGTACCGCGTCGTCTAATCTACCGGCCTCACTTGAATGAGATGAACTAATGTTTGCGGTTTTTGGCACTTGGCTCGCCACAGCTTCCGATACAGATTGGATAACATTGCCTCCACAGCCTGTGATCAAGGTTCCTAGAGTCATTATGATTAGTCCTAAAGCAACTGTTTGCCGTTTCACAATTGCACCTCTTTTTATAGGGAATATTTGAAAGATCAATGAATTAACAGTGCAATAATAAGTAGGCTTAGCCCGATCAGTCCAGCAATCAACCGTACAATATGCCACTTCCACCAGTCATCACGCAATCTCATCCAATCTGCGGGAGGATTATCAAGCAACCAAGACAATATCTTTGCATTAATAGGTTGATTCAGGAAACGTGTAATGATGCCGGCAATGATTAGAAAAATCGCCGAAGCAATCATCATCAACATCCTATAACGATCATCTCGGGAAAGAACAGCTGAAATGACAGTGAGTACAATACCCACTGCTGCCAATAACGGCAATTTAACATTTAAAGATCGAATTAACTTCTGATGATGTTCCAGATAAGCGGGATATGGCATTTGCTTAGGATTTATACCAAACCAAACCCCGAACATAGTCCCGACCACAAGTGCCACTAGTAATAAATTAACGGTATAGATAACTGTTTTTATCATTTTTCCTCCTGCATAATAAATAGACTCTCGGCATTTGCCAAGGCAGATGGGATAGAAGATATCCTAGTTACATCATAAAGAAAGAAGCGCTTCAAAAGCGCTTCTTGGTTAACTTTCGCGATTATGACTTTAACTTCAAATAACAATCTATTTCCTTCAAAATGGTTTCGGTGATGCTTTTGTGTTGTGTGACTTCGGCAGCAAACTGCGGCATTGGACGCACCACAGCGGCGACATCGCATAAACCGTTCATTTCGCTGCAACGTACACGATATTCTTCTTTACCTGACTTTCGGTAAAGCTCTTCATTCAAAGATAGCGCATTGATCCGATATTCTGAGGATTCGGAATTCAACTTCCACATCGCATAGTAAATGGCTGCCTGTTCCTGCTGATCGACATACTGCTTTAGCAATTTATGAAGTTGCTCCAAGGCCTCAATCGGGTTTGTTCGTCTTAACCCCGCATTCAAATGCAATAAAAGCTTGAGTTGCATATCTCGACGATTAAGCTTATTAGCGATCTTCAGTGCTTCTTCCGCAATTTCCACTGCATAATCGTATTGATTCTGGTGATAACTCTTCACACTCATGAGATAGAGCGCATTACATTCAAAAAAAGGAGAGCGAAGCTGTCGGCTCAGTCGAAGCGCGCGATCAATGAACGGAATCGCTTCCTCAACTCGAAACTGCAGCAATAAGTTATGGGCTTCCCATCCGAGCAAGTTGGCAGTAAAGCGCCAATCCTTGACAGCTATTGCTTCTTCGAGACAAAAGGCAATGCACCCAGCCGCTATCGTGTGTGATCCCAGAAATCCATAATATTTGCCGAGCATTCCCATTGCAATAGTCAGACCCATCCGGTCACCGATCACTTGGCTGATTTCAATCTTATCAACGATACAGTCAAAAGCCAGATTCGTTTGATCGGTGTCGAGATAGACAAGCGCCAATCCGCCCAAGGCTTTCGCAACAGCGTTCTTATCACGATTTTCCGTTGCTAGCTTGAGCTGCATCTTGTATGCATGAATCGCTTGGTCGAATTCACATTGATGATAGAACAGCCCCCCCATAACGCCGTAGAAACGGCAATCCTCCCTCGTTCGATCTCCTGAAGGAGGCAATTCCATTCTTACTGTCAAATAGTGAAGTGCCTTGTCGTTATTTCCCCTGTAGTAATGCAACATACCAAGCGTTCCATAGACAAAGCCAAGACCGGAATGGTCGTCAATCAGCTCAAAATGGCGTCGAGCCCGTTCCAAATGAAAGCTTGCTTCCTCATATTTTCCCTGCAATCGCAGGCAATTGCCCAGCGCAACGTCGCAGAAAGATCGTTCCTGCAGCTCAGTTGAATTCCCTTCTTGTTCAAGCCATTGTCTGTAAGTCTTCTCCGCTTCGTTCCAATTTCCCGTAATGATCAAAGCATCGCCGAGTTTCATTAGTATTGGCAGTATCTGTTCGGGAGGCAGCAAGGAAATGAGCTTCCGATAACACTTTATCCTGGTTTCATTGGCATATATTTTCTCGGCAACAGATGCAGCCATTTCGTAATAGAGAATGGCCTCTTTTTTCATAACCGCAAGTTCGTAATGAAAAGCGATTTCCGCAGCAACGGCTTCAAGCCGCTCTTGATGAATAGCAATCAATCCAATTGCGATTTTTCGATGGTATTGGCGGCGCAAGCTCTCATTTTTCAGTGTATACGCAGATTCCCTTAAGATATCATGAGTAAAGTCGTACTTCTCGTCCTCTGTCTCTTGCATGACTTTCGATTGTACTAAGTACTCCATTTTTTCAAGCATCTCTTCCTCACACGAGCCTGTCAACATCGCCATAAGCGATAATGATACAGGTCTGCCGACAGCGGCGAAGATGGATACAAGATGTCGATTATCCGGCGAAAGCTTCATCAATCGATTTAAAATGATGGATTTCACCAAAGGCGAAAATCGAAATTCCATTCTATCGCTACCCGTTTGCCACTCTTTCAACGTTTCTACTATATACAATGGATTCCCGCCGATTTCCGCGTATAAACGGGACGAGTGACAGTCAGCCAACTCATCCCCAACAGTAGCGGCCATCAGCCGTTTCGTTTCTTCCTCACTGAACGGTGCTAGCTCGATTTCCGTCAGCTTCCGTTCAATTTGAAGTCCGGAGACAAAATGTCCGACGGCATCGCCCGGAGACTCCTCCGTTCTCATTGTCGCGACAACTAACAGCTTTGACTTGGTATCTTTGCGGAGTAGATAAGAGAGGAATTGCAGTGTCTCTTCATCGCTCCATTGAATATCGTCAAGGAGGAGGAATAGCGGTTGCTGACCCAGCAGCATCCGCTCTATCGCTTCATACCATTGGTTCAATTGCCAGTTGTCCTGAATGGGATCCGGCTTCGGCAATTCCGGGTATCTTTCAAATAACTCTGGCAGTAAACGAGTCAATTCCGACAGCCAGACTGGACCGATCTGCGGTAAAGGAACACTCCTGAGCCAAGTAGTGATCGGTGTGTAGGACAACGATCTTACTGACGGGTAGCATCCGGCAAAGGCCGTTTGATACCCTTGTCTCTCTACCCATGCTTTAAATTCCAAGGTCAATCTAGTTTTGCCGATTCCCGCCTCACCCTTCAATAGCAGGAGGGAATTTCTCCCAATCGTTGCCTGCTTCCAGTTGCTAACCATGTTTTCCCATTCGCCGATTCTGCCGACCAGCGGAGTTTTGCTTTGTTCAGAGATCAATTGTTCGTTGCCAATTTTCGTGAGCCTTTCTACAAGCTGTAAGGTTTCCTCCGCTGGACCTATCCCTAGCTCGTCTTGCAGTATGTTGCGCAATTGCTGATAAATTAGAACTACGCCTGCCATGTCATTATTCAAGGCATGAAGCCGCATCAGCGTACGGTAAGTTTCCTCCCTTAATTGATTCAGTACAAGGATCTTATTCGCGAAAAGTAGGGCCGACGTGTACTCCCGTTGATTTTCCATAATAGAAATGAGCTTGTCGAGTACAGACGAATACGTTTGCGCCAACTGCTCCCGCTTCGCACCAAGCCATTCCTCTTGAAGCCCGGGTAGAAGATCTCCTCTGTACAATTCTTCCGCCTTGCGAAGCTCGTATAGGGTTCTTCCATCTGCCGCCTGTTCAAACTCACGCACATCCAAATAAACGGGTAATTCAAGATTCCACTGTATGTATGCTGGAGTAATTTTGAGATAACGATCGGTTTGTGGAAGACATTCCCGCAGATCGTGAAGGAGTTTCCGTAAATTGGATAGGGCTTGTTTCTCTGTGGAGTCCGGCCAGAAATCAAAGGCAATTTGTTTCCTGGTTTGCGGCATGTCAAAAGCTAGAACCACGTATGCCAGCAGCCGGGCCTTTGCACCGGATGTAGTCGTCGTAAAATCTTCATTGTCAAAGGTGATTTTAAAACCGCCTAATAGTTGAATGCTGCAGCCTGCCAAACCGTCCCCCTCCTTCGCAAATCTCTCTATACAATTTATTCTATTTTTGTACACAAATCCCTCGTGTCAAAAATCGACTTATTTCGAGCCATCACCATTACAGAGTAGCAACACATAGCCTCATCTACTATCTTTCTGCATTATCGCAATGACCAACACTTTTATAAGAAAATGTGTGGTGTCATATTTATTGAGAAAAAATATACCAAAATCGTTGATTTATCAAGGGAGATTTTCATAATTATTAAGAAATAAATTATATTAAAGTTCACTATAATGCTCGTTTTTCATAATTATTGAGAATAACCTCCATTTGCGATATACATTTTTTATGCAATAAATGTATATTAAATTGAATAACATTGGTTTTATGTTGATTTTGGTTTTTACAAAAATAAAATTACCGCACAAAAAAACACGATGCCAGATCGGCTCGTGTTTTTTTGTGCAGTAATTTTCCTAAGATGCCTTTTAATGTGAATCTATGAAAATAAGATTTCAAACGTGTAACAATTACTCGGGTTTAATCATTTCATTTGCACATAAGACTTAACAAAAGCTAAATTCAGTTTTTAAACAGGTTACTCTACATGAATAATAGTACTTTATAGAATAACATCCGCCGTCGGCAATGTAATATAGACAGCATCGATTTCACTCTTTTCATCAATGAATGCTTTGGCAATTCGATGTCCCCCATCTATTAATTGTCCATCTGAACATACTAATATTGGATATTCCATATTTGCATTGATAATCCGCTGACAATGAAGCGCAACATTGCGTATAGTTGGAATTGGAGTATTCCTACTACCTGCAAACCAACAATCCAGATCAAGTTCCTTTATTGAATCAATCTTGATTTTATGAACTGGTAAGCTCTTTGATAACTCCCACAGTTTTTCTACATCCCATACATGTCGTCTTCCTTCAATTATTCTTCCGTGTTTATGCTTAATTTGTGAAAGTAACTCTTCCAAAAATATTCACCTCATTTTCGCAACATCAATAAATTACATTGGCCTGATAATCCGTGGTAATAAAGGGAGAAGACGATCCATCGTAATCGGATCATCAAAATTCCATTTTCCCTCTAATATATGAACAAAATCTTCCCCTAACGATTTCCAATAGGGATGATTTGTTACGCTCTGTGCCTTAAGCTTGGAACGTTCATGCTCATCCACTAGCAGAAACAGATGGTCGGCTTCATAGGCCTGAATTTTCTCGGGTTCAATTGCAAAAAATGGAATACTCCTAGCAATCAAATCTTTCACTGGGTCTGAAGGCTCGAAAGCTAAAGGATGATATAGCGTTATTGCTATACCTCTCATTCCCATGACATAGACGACACCATCATTCACGACGAAAATGCTAGCTTGCTTCCGTTTATCCATTGGATTGGTAAACAACTGCTTCCATATCTCATTGGATCTTTGATGATGGCCCTCCACCCAATTTCGAGCTTGGTTGGTCCTACCGAATAGATCAGCTACCTTTAAAAGCCGATCATATGTATGCTCAAAGCGATCAACAGCTACGATTGGAGAAATATTGGACAGCTTATCTATCCAATCCATTCGGAAACCACTATATACAATGAGATCGGGATTCAGCGCTTTTACCTTACCAGGTTCACCTAAAAGCCCGACATCTGCTATGTTGTTCAATTCCTCGCGATAGACTACCTTTTTGCCAACTACTGTCATATCCGCACCAATCGGTTTGATGCCGAGAGCCAATAAATCACCAAGTACAGCACCCACAGCCACAACTCTTGTGAAAGGGATTGAGCTTCGCTCATTTGTTATCAGTTTGCTGCTTTTAGTACGAACATATTGTTTAGGCGTCATCCCCGTCTCATGCCGAAACTTGCGGGAAAAATAATATTCGTCCTTAAAGCCAACTCGACGGGCAATTTCGCGTAAAGGGTCATCCATTTGGAGAAGAAGCTCCTTGGCCCTGTTAATGCGTACCTCGGTCAAATATTCAAGTGGTTTTTTGCCAATCAACGACTGAAACAAATCACTGTATTTCCATCGGCCAACACCTGACATCCTCGAAAGCATCTCAACTGTAATTTCATCCCGATAGTTGTGATTGAGATAGTCAATCGTTTGTTGAACTGCTGATGTGGCATCGGTGGATGAGTGCATCGTTAAAACATTTTCCATAAGAAGGACAAGAAGCTCTTGCAAATGAATCTGCTGCTTACAACGTTCTACGAACTCATGACTCAACGTATCGCTAGCTCTATAAGCAACCTGTTCAAGCAAATCGACAAGCCGCGATAATGGCATCACATCGATCTTCGTCTCATATGGGATACACGGCCCAATATCAATCGAAGGATCTTTTTCCCCTATTCCATAGGCATGGAAGCGAACCATATACACAGCTCCAAGTAGATCACTTCCGCCACTAATCTCTATTTCAGCCTTGTCCCCTGGGGCCAGTAACATACAAGATCCTTGATCTGCATACAGGGTATGCCCAGCCAAACGAAGATTGCCTCCCACTCGAGCAAAGCAAATAATCCGATGACCAGTGCTATCCGTGGGAATAATCAACCTAGTGGACACCAAGTCTATGACTTTAACCTCTAATATATCGTATATATACATGGCAAGGTCCCCTCCTTCTCCGTCCATGCCTGCTAGTATGTAGGGATATCCAAGCTCTATTTTGTCCAATAAAAAAACAGGTATTTCTCCATTGTTAATTGTAGCAAAAATAAATATTATTATCGAGTATGATAATCATTATCAATGAAAAGGGGAATTACTCAGATGATCCGCAATAAATTAACACGCTTCATACCAAAAATTGCTGTGCTATTAGCATTGCTTATTACTGTATTAGGTTGTTCAAAGTCAGAGCCAGAGACCAACAATAACACAGCTCTGCCACAAAAACCAAAGGAGATCACCGTTTCGTGGATGAGAGATTTGGGCCCGTCGAATCCTCATGCCTACTACCCTAATCAATTATTTTCACAGTCCATGATTTATGAGCCACTTGTCAGTTATAACGAAGGTGGGGAGCTTAAGCCTTATCTTGCCGAGTCATGGAACATTTCAACCGATGGAAAAGAATACACCTTCAAACTTCGCAAAAATATTAAGTTCTCGGATGGTACGCCATTTAACGCTACTATCGTGAAAAGAAATTTTGATGCTATCATGAAAAACAAAAGCACGCACAGTTGGCTTGGCATAGCAAAGATGCTGGAAAAAACAGAAATTGTTGATGAGCAAACGATTAAATTAACTCTCTCTGAGCCGTATTATCCAGCATTACAGGATTTGGCGACAGTACGACCTTTCCGCTTCCTTGGTGAAGCTGGTTTCCCAGAAGGCGATGATACCCTAAAAGGTCTAAAAGCACCGATAGGTACAGGACCGTGGATGATTACGGAGTACAAACAAGATCAATACACTGTATTCACTAGAAACCCTAATTATTGGGGTGAACAGCCTAAGATTGATAAGGTAACGGTTAAAATCATTCCTGACAGTGAAACGCGTGTACTAGCTTTTGAAAAAGGTGAATTGGATATGCTATTTGGCGAAGGGGCGATCAGCCTAGATGCCTATAAACAACTGCAAGGTACAGGCAAGTACGGAACAGCTCTCTCGGATCCGGTCGGTACTAGAAATATTTTGTTGAACTCCTCCAACGATAAACTTGCGGATCAACGTGTCCGTCTTGCTCTTCAGCATGGCTTGGATAAACAGAGCATCGTAAATGGTATTACAGGCGGTGTCGAACAAAAAGCTGATGCTCTTTTATCGAACAATTATCCGTATGTGGATTTCAAAGTTAACCCCATTGATTACAGCAAAGCCAAAGCAATGGCATATTTAGATGAAGCCGGTTGGAAACTGGCTCCAGGGCAAACGATTCGAGAAAAAGATGGCAAAAAATTAGAGTTGCAATTAGATTACGATAACACCGACCCCATTCAAAAAGTAATGGGAGAAGCTGTACAGGCAGCATGGGCGGAGATTGGCGTTAAGCTAAACATCGCTGGTGTAGAATTAACTACTGCAACGAAGCTGCTCCGAGAAGGAAAGTTTGACGTTCGTTTCTGGTTTAATTCTGGTGTTCCTTATGACCCTCATACACTTGTTAATGCTGTGAAAGAACCAAGCTTTGGTGTAGCTGAAGCCCATTCACGCATTCCTATGAAGCAGGAATTGGACAAGAAGATACAGACTGTTCTTGCCTCTACAAATGAAGTTGAACGCAAGAAACTCTATACAGAAATTTTGACAACTTTGCACGAGCAGTCCGTTATCGTACCGATTTCTTATATTAAACAAACCGTTGTGTACAATAAATCCTTATCCAATGTTAGCTTCCCAGCAAGCCGTTGGGATCACCCTTTCAATGGCATTAAGTAGTTATATCGGGAAGCGACTGCTCGCCATTATTCCTTTGATCATTTTCGCCACACTGCTCACATTTATCTTAATTCAGCTTTCGCCGGTGGACCCGGCGGAAGCTTATTTCTCCGCTTCGCATATTCAACCGACGGAGGAACTACTTGCTGAGAAGAGACAAGAACTGGGGCTGAATCAACCCCTTTATGTGCAGTACTGGCAAACTTTAAGCCAAATCGCCCAACTTGATTTCGGAACATCCTATCTGTCCAATAAACCTGTCTGGGACGAGGTGACATTGCGACTACCCGCAACCTTGAAGCTTTCTTTCAGCAGCATCATCCTAACGATTATTGTCAGCATCGGACTGGGGTATTTGTCAGCTGTTTACTCCCATAGCTGGATTGATTATTTCAGCAAAGTACTTTCCTATTTTGGCGCATCCATTCCGCAATTCTGGCTCGGTTATATATTGATCTTTTTCTTCGCTGTCCAATTGGATTGGTTACCCGTTAATGGTATGGGAAGCTGGAAGCATTTTGTCCTGCCTTCACTAACCTTGTCATTTGCACTTATCGCTATCTATAGTCGACTTTTGCGGGCAAGCATTATGGAGCAATTGCAAGAAGTTTATGTATTATACGCCAGAACACGCGGTATTCAAGAAAAAGTAATTATGCTTAAACATGTGATGAAAATTGCCATCTCTCCCGTCATTACTGGCTTAGGTATGAATTTTGGCAAGCTGCTCACGGGTACGATCATTGTAGAGCAAGTGTTTTCATGGCCTGGAATTGGCAGATACTTCATTGAAGCTATCTTTAATCGAGATATTCCGGTCGTTCAATGCTATGTACTTCTCGCTGCATGTGCATTCCTTCTATGCAATCTAGTCGTTGATTTAGTTCAAATGTATGTGGACCCCCGAATTTCTTTGAAAGGAAGAACCACTCGGTGATTAAACCTATAAAGAATCTTTTCTCAGGTAGGAAAACCATAATCACGTGTTCTTGCTTCCTGCTGCTTTGTTTCTTAATCACGATTCTGGCACCTTGGCTTGCACCACATGATCCGATCAAAGTCAATCTTGCCTTGAAGCTGCAACCTCCTTCATTCGACTATTTATTAGGGACAGATCATTTAGGACGCGATATATTATCCCGACTGTTATACGGGGCTCGCATATCTGTAGGCTTAGTTTTCCTTGTGTTTATTTTATCATTAACCATAGGGCTGATTGTTGGAACGGTTGCGGGATACAAAGGCGGATGGATCGATACCTTACTCATGCGCTTCTGTGATGGTGTAATGGCTTTTCCAAACCTTGTCCTTGTCCTCGGAATTGTAGCTATGCTAGGTCCCGGTATCATGCAGATCGTATTTGCCCTGCTTCTTGTACAGTGGGTAACCTATGCTCGCATGTTTCGCGGTCTTGTTGTTAGTTTAAGAGAACGCCAGTTTATTACGTCTGCAATTATAAGCGGGTCCTCACCTTGGACCATTATGAGGAAACACATGATCCCTAACGTCCTACCTCCTATTGTCGTAATCGGTACACTTGAGATCGGTTGGGCGATTATGGATATTTCTGCACTGTCTTTCCTTGGCTTAGGCATTCAACCGCCTACCCCCGAGTGGGGTGCAATGATTCTTGAGGGCAAGAGCTACATTCGAAGTCATCCTGAACTAATGATGTACCCAGGATTTTTTATTTTACTTGTGGTTATTAATTTCAATCTGCTCGGTGAAGCACTATCTAATAAATTCGGGGTAAAAAAACGCTATTAAACAAGAAATGAGGCCCTTAGTGGTGGACACATCTCGCAAAGTATTGCAGGTAAGTGGACTGAACGTCAAAGTGACTACGGATCAAGGCCAACTTCAGCTTCTTCATGATATTCATTTCGATTTAGAGGAGGGTAAAATTCTCGGACTAGTCGGTGAAAGCGGCTGCGGTAAAAGTGTTACGTGCCATTCTCTCTTTCAGTTAATAGATCAACATACGATTGTTGAAGGCAGCATTCTTCTGGATGGCCGTGAGCTTAACGGTTTGGCTTCAAAGGAGATGCGTCGCATTCGGGGCAAGGAAATGGGCTTTATTATGCAAAATCCGATGAATGCCTTTACGCCAGTATATTCAATTGGGAATCAATTCATCGAAACCATTCTTGCGCACAGCAAGCTGAGGAAAAAAGAAGCTTATGAACTGGCGGCAGTTTCTCTAGAAAACGTGAATTTACCCAAGCCGTATGAGATTCTTAAGATGTACCCTTTTCAACTAAGCGGAGGTATGCTGCAACGAGTGATGATTGCTATGTGTATGTGCCTGAAACCCGCCGTCGTTATCGCTGATGAACCAACGACTGCATTAGATATGGTTAATCAATTGCAAGTGTTAACACAGCTGGAACGACTGCGGTCCGAATGTGGCACAACCATTTTATTGATTTCTCATGACTTAAGTGTCATTGCCGAGATGGCTGATGAAGTTATGGTTATGCAGCATGGGAAAATTGTTGAACACGCCGATGTCTTCCAACTATTCGATCACCCTGCAAATGTCTATACAAAAAAATTACTAAACGCGAGGTTACAGCTACCCGATCCTTCGAACAAGCAGACGATCGAGAATGCTCTACACTTTTAAAAATGGGGTAACAACGATGAGCTTGTTGCAAGTACAGGAAGTCAGTCATACCTACGGTAAAAATAGTTTATTTGGCTCAACACGCCAACAGCCACCAACACTTTCCAATATTTCTCTCTCCATCGACGAAGGCGATTGTCTGGGTTTATTGGGAAGCAGCGGAGCAGGGAAAAGTACACTCGGCAAAGTCATTCTTGGTTTGGAGAAACCACAGCAAGGTAAAATCATTTTTATGGGGCACGACATGTACAGCATGAATGCAACAACACGTAGGAAAATTCGTCGAGATCTGCAAGTTGTCTCTCAAAACTGTTATGCGGCTGTTAATCCACGCATGCGTGCCGAACAGATTATTGGAGAGCCGCTCAGCAACTACACGTCAATGTCACCGCTTGAACACAAGCGCGCGATCGGTGAATTGCTGGAAATGGTCGGTCTAAAGGCAGCAGACATGGTGAAATACCCCCATCAATTCAGTGGCGGCCAACTGCAAAGAATTAACATTGCAAGAGCGATTGCACTGAACCCGAAGCTCATCGTGCTTGATGAGCCGATTAGTAGTCTTGATATGGTTAATCAAAGCCAAATTTTAGCGTTATTACATGACTTGAAACAATCATTTGGGCTCTCTTATCTGCTCATCACCCATGATATCAAAGCTGCTTACGCCCTTTCGGATCGGTTAGCCGTCATGGAGCAAGGAGAGCTCGTGGAGCAGTTTGAAAATAAGGAATCCATTTTCACGTCATCACATCCTACTGTGAAGCTTTTATTACAAGCCGCTCTTGCTGAGCATCCTCGAGACCGGAAAATCAAATCCAATAAAGCGGAATGTCAGTCACTATGAACAAAAGCGGCCCCTTATCTTTACCTTTTATTAAGCTATATGCAATTACTTTTCTATTTTTCAGCGCGAATCCGATCTTAAATATCATTGTGCCTCTTCGCAGTGAAGCTCAAGGTGCAAGTAATACAGAAATCGGCGTCATGATGGGCGCTTATATGGTAACGAGCATGCTCTTCCGTCCGTGGGCGGGCAGTATCGTCCATCGCTTCGGACCGCTGCCTGTTTTACGCATTTTATTACTAGCAAATGGCCTTATTCTTATTCTGTATACAATATCAAGCCTGGAGTGGTACTTCGCTCTTCGTGCTATGCAGGGCGTAACGACGGCATTTTTCTCCTTAGCGCTGCAATTAGGGATTGTTGATAAGCTGGCTCACAATGATCGTTCTCAGGGCATATCTCTTTATTTGTTAGCGGGCATGCTGCCTACAGTAATCGGTCCTATTCTGGCATTAACCCTATGGGACTGGGGCGGAATGAGCGCATTCACGGCATCTATGATCATTATTGCGCTTGCCACGGGTATCATAGGCTTCACGGCTCCACTGACTTCAAAATCCGAAGAAATCCAAAATAACCAACAGCAAGCAAGCTCCATGTCTTCTCAGTTGCGCCAAATGTGGACGCATCGTGGATTTCTTGTATGTAGTACTGCCATGCTTATTGCTTCTGTCTCCTTTGGCGCTGTAACAACATTTATTGCGCTCTATACGAAACAAAGCGGTGTCGGCCATGCCGGCATTTACTTGATGCTCCAAGCTGGCGTGATGGTTTTTTGCAGATTTGCCTTACGCAAAAAAGTTCCTTCAGACGGCCAATGGCATCCCCGTTTTATTGTTGGTTTACTGCTAAGTATGGCTGTTGGATTGAGCCTATTGACACTTGCCGTATATGGCGGAGCATCATTCATGTATGCGGGTTCCATATTGATTGGGTTAGGCATGGCGCTGCTCTACCCCCATCTAGTGACGTATTTGACCCTTGTACTGCCAATGTCCTCCCGCAATACGTTAATCGGAGTGTTCATTGCCGTATCCGATCTTGGCTCTGTACTTGGCAACATCGTGATGGGTACGATTGCCGATCATATGTCCTATTCTTTTATGTATGGTGTATGCGCAGGCTTATTGCTGATCTCTGTTGCGATAATACTCATAAACGGTCACCGTTTAGCGATCCGTGCTGAATACACTAAAGAAACAACAT
Source organism: Paenibacillus sp. J22P165 (assembly GCF_059692015.1). Lineage (NCBI taxonomy): Bacteria > Bacillati > Bacillota > Bacilli > Caryophanales > Paenibacillaceae > Paenibacillus > Paenibacillus sp. J22P165. Next base: position 78,790 of record NZ_JCAUAP010000013.1, read on the forward strand.
CCCAAATTATTAAGTGACCCAAAAAGGTTAGACATATTCTTATACAGCTTGTAAGGCATGAGTTTAGAGTTGTTACTCGGTTCCTATGTACATGGACAGAAGAAAAAGGATTATATCAATAGCTTGCGAAATTTAGGGTATCGAATTGCAACACAATACCAGAAAAGTTATCCGGGATTCAAAGAGATTGGTGTTGATATCGGAATCGATAAAAAATTGAAGCCATGGGTACTAGAAGTAAATACAGCACCAGCCCCCTTTATTTTCAACCAATTAAAAGATAAAACAACGTTATTCAAAGTTCTTCATTAAGCGAGAGCAAACGGCCGGTTTTTACGGATAAAACGTAAGTAAACTAAAAACTCCAATCCCTCTTAAACATGGGATTGGAGTTTTTAGTTGTTAGATTAAGATAAATCTGAGAATTTGGCGAATGAAAAGAAATCTAAATACGATAATACCTCTTGCGTTCATGAATTTAATTCTTATTCTAGTTAACCCTCTTGCTACAACTCGAGCATTAAAAACAGTTGTTGTTCCATTGGCGTTTCTATAAACTATCCCATAAAACTGGTTGACCAAAATTGTCATATATATCAACTCCTTTCAATTGAGTTAATATATAATATTCTTATGATTCGTAGTTGCGAGGGCTAGTTTGATAGATTAAACATTTCTAACATCACTTCATACTTGTCGCATTTCATTTCTTTGCAGCATGCGAAGAATCTCTAATAGGATCACATTCAGGCTAATCCAAGTGCCCCCAAATACGTAACCAGCAAGGACATCACTTGGCAATTGAACATAGAAGAAGACACGACTGATCCCAACTAGCAGACATAGTGTTATAACTAACAAGGTCGCTGCGATCCGAACTATCAAATTCATGATTGACATAGGCAGGTCCAACGCGATGGAATAGCACATGCAATTCCTCATCCAGCACTTCCCCCCCCTATAATAACAAAGGCAAAACACATCAATTCAAGTATGCAATCTTTGCCTTTCCATACAATTAAAAATAATCCCAACGTAAATCAGATAACGATTCATCGTATGATGATATCGCTCCCATTGTGGACCTAAAACCTTCCCTAGTGAGATAAAAACCATTACCCAAATGAAAGCTCCTATGTACGTATACCAGGCATAAGTGCGATAAGGGATTCGAGTTACGCCCGCGAAGTATCCGGTAAAATGTCGAACGCCAGGAACAAAACAAGCTACGATCAACAATTTATTGCCATACTTTTGAAACCAAAAGGATATTTTTAGGATTCTGTCAGGACCTAAATGAATGCGAGCATGCGAGCACCATATTTATTGAAAAAAGGTGTACCTAATCGAAGCCCAATCCAATAGGATAGGGTCCCCCCGGTTGATACACCAGCAAATGCTGTAGTGATGGCAACGATCCAATTTAGCTTCCCCTGAAAGATAAGTAGACCTGAATAACTCATCAAGACTTCCCCAGGGAACGACCCTCCTTTGAACAAATTGGTGCGTATCACCATTTTCCATTGAATTAATAACGAAAATGAAGCAAAAATAAACGAAAGACATGGTCTCTCGTTTATTTCTATCTGTTTATATGCAATTTAATTGAAGAGCACGCATTTAGTCAGCCGATGCCCATTTCATGAAATTCTGATATTTGCACCTGATTTTCTAAGTCCGTAATACGCCAACGCTTTTCCATCAATTAACAGCGGCTTTGAAGAGAATTTAAAGTCTAGCATACTTAACTCAATGCCCATCTTTATCTCTCCGTGACTTCTTCAATTGATACTTCTCAACTATTCAAACAACCCTTAGTTTATTACAAGGATAGATTAATTTAACAGTATTATTAGTGGAAAAGTGAAGAAATAGTATAAACAACTAGTCCCCTCATTTTAATTTGTACATATTATACTAATGAGACTATAAGACAACTATCATGGGAGGAGAAATAACTAGAAAATCGTAACACAACAAGTGGTTTGTTCAGTGAATTAGAGAGATAGTAGACATGATAATTAAGATCTTAATAAAGATCTTTACTTTATCGAAAAGAGGTTGAATTAAGATGCTGCAAGAATTTATGATTCCTATCACCATAATGTCGTTTCTATGCACCATTGCTTTCATTATCTTTCGTCCTAATGTAAATGAATCTATTCCAGCAACAGTTGGCGCCGTATTTGTCCTCCTTAGCGGTAGTGTTACATTATCTGATTTAGGTAAAATAACTGAAACCATAGGTGGAGCAGCCGTAACTATTATGGCAACGATTGTAATGGCTATTGTATTGGAAAGTTTTGGATTTTTTAATTGGTCTGCTGAGAAACTTCTAGAACGAGCAAGAGGATCTGGGATACGCCTTTTCTGGTACACAAACTTATTTTGTTTTCTAATGACACTTTTTGTTAACAACGACGGTAGTATATTAATTACAACGCCGATCTTACTTATGCTGCTTCATCAATTGGGACTTAAAAACCACCAAAAAATTCCTTATCTACTCTCCGGTGCTTTAATTGCAACAGCATCTAGCGCACCTATTGGTGTAAGCAATATTGTAAATTTAATTGCTTTAAAAATTGTGCATATGGACCTATATATGCACTCTGCGATGATGTTTGTCCCTGCCTCACTTGGTCTTGTACTCCTTACACTCCTTTTATATATTAGTTTTTATCGCATATTACCACGAAAACTACCAGCAATTAGAGTGATACCCTTAAATCAAACACATCCGCTGAAAGAAATTTCGTCACCGATTCCAAAAGAGAACCAAACCAAGTTCATGCGAAATATCTTAATTTTTGTATTCAGCGTTCGTATAAGCCTATTTGTTGCCTCTTACATTCATTTTCCAGTTCCATTAATGGCTGTTATCGGTTCTACATTCCTACTGGGGTGGCGATGGTATTATTTGAAAATTGCACCTACAGACATGATTAGAAAAACGCCTTGGTATATACTCGTCTTTGCCTTCAGTATGTATGTAATTATATATGGATTGCATAATATCGGATTAACCCAAATGCTCATCCATCTTATGCAACCTCTGGTTTCTGGCAGTTTAGTTCATGCAAGTGTAATGATGGGAATTCTGCTTACTATTTTGTCTAATTTATTCAACAATCATCCTGCACTAATGGTAGGAACGTTAACTTTGACAAACATGGGTCTTGACCCGCTTACCTTAAAAATTTCTTATTTGGCGAGTGTAATCGGTAGTGATATCGGTTCCCTTATTTTACCAATAGGAACGCTTGCAACCATCATGTGGATGCACATTATCAAAAAAGGAAAAGTAAAATTAAGCTGGGGCCAATACTTGAAGGTAACTGTTACGGTCATCCCAATCACTGTTATTTTCACGTTAGTCATTCTATCATTTTGGGTATCCTGGATTTTTTAATTCTTCAGATATATTGGAGGTTATTCGTATGCGTGTGCTTCAACAATATGTTGGTCAACAAGTGATCGTTGAAATTTCAGGAAATAATATTTGTACAGGTAAAATAATTGATTTAGGGTTGGATATTATGGTCATGGTTAATAAACAACAATTCTATTACATCCCCTTAGTCAACGTCCAGAATGTAAGATTGAATTCAGAGTCTAGTACAGAACCCGAGCATTTGTCTAATGAAACGCCCATCGATTATCAGGAGGACAGCCTCTCATTTAGAAAGATATTAAATAATGCAAAAGGGCGATTTGTAGAGATTTATGTAACTGGCAATAAAACAATCCATGGCTATTTAACCAGTATTATGAATGATTATTTCGTCTTCTACTCGCCGGTCTATAAAGCCATGTTTGTGTCTTTGAATCACCTGAAATGGTTAATTCCTTATAACGCTAATCTCACACCTTATTGTCTTAATAGTCAATCACTTCCTTTGAGTCCTTTCAATATTACCTTATCAAGAACTTTTGAAGGACAGTGTAAAAAACTGGAAGGTAATCTAGTTGTTTTTGATCTTGGAGATAACACGAAAAAAATAGGCCTGCTTCACAAAGTGGATAATGGTTCAATAGAGCTGATAAATGCAAGTGGAGATAAAGTAATTTGGAATTTACAGCATTTAAAAACAGTATATACGCCATGATTGATGAAGGATGTTTCTTCGAAATAAAAAAACGACCTTCTATGGGAAAGTCGTTCGAAAAAAGGCTGAATTATGCAATTATGCACACTATAATTTATGAGAATATGGACTAATATGATTGGGTGTTTATCTAGACGAAAAAAAGGTGGCTTTGCCTCCTTTTTTTCGTCTTTCCAAAGGATAATTCTACTGCCAGAAAGGTTCCTAATTAGCGATGTACTCAATTAATTTGCTTCCTCCAAACCACTTAATTTATGAGTACAAATTAATACTAATTAATCCTTCCCATTTCATTCTCCCGAAATATCATAATACAAAATATTTGATATATGGAGATGAGCGAATGACTACCCAAATTGATGTTTTAATCCCAGCAATTGAGAAGGATCTTCACTGAAAATTATATATCGGTCCCTTTCTTTCACAAACGTAAAGGCTATCGTAAATCTAATAAGTTGATGTCTAAATGAACCCCTATTGCGTTGAGAATCCCGGACTTTGCAAAGTAAAAGTACTCCAATGCAGAAGAGATATGTTTCAATTATCTTGAGATCGAGCGGAAAAATTAATGAAGCGTGCAGTTGAAAAGTACTGCGATCTAAGAAATAAAATTGAAGGTGATGTTCCCCAAGAAAGGAGAAATTGGCTTGCGTATAGTACTATTGTGCGGGGGGTCGGGAAAAAGGTTATGGCCTTTATCCAACGAGATTCGCTCCAAGGTGTTTCATAAGCTTTTGAAATCCGAAGATGGTACCAGCGAATCCATGATTGAGCGTATATGCAGACAATTGGATGAGGTAGGCCTACTACAATCCACATGTATTGTCACTCATCAAAGTCAAGTTGAAATTACTCGTAACTATGTCGGTGAACACATTCAAATCATAGAGGAACCATATAAAAGAGGAACATTTACGGCTATCGCTTTAGCAGTATGTTATATGCATGAGATCTTGCAAGTGAATCCGAATGAAACGATCTGTATTCTTCCCGTAGATACTTATGTAAATACCGATTTTTTCCGGCTACTCCACTCCTTTCCTATAGTCCTTTCACATTCTAAAGCAGTTCTTGCTCTCCTTGGTACGAAGCCAAATCATCCCTCTGATCAATTCGGATATATTGTTCCAGTTCTGCCAAAGGAGAATGAAGATTATGCTTTTGTAAACAAGTTCATTGAAAAACCCAATGTACTTGATGCCAAGCAATTAATTGAGGAACATGCTATGTGGAACTGCGGTGTATTTGCATTTAACTTGGCATTCATGTTGACGTATTTGAAAGACAATGGACATCCTGTCACAGTTGAGTCTTGGATAGCAAATTATGAAAAATATGCAAATCTAAGCTTTGATCGAGAAGTCGTTGAGCACACAAAGCCTGTTGTTGTCATGGGCTATGAAGGTCACTGGTCTGATTTGGGAAGTTGGACCTCACTCAGCAGTCATTTTGAAAATAGAATTATCGGATCGGGACGGATATCAGATGATTCTGTTAGTTCCCATCTCATCAACGAACTTCCCTATCCCATTGAGATTATTAGCGTTCCCAATATCATTGTAGCTGCAAGTTCTGACGGAATTTTAATTGCTAATAAAGATAAAGCTAATCAAATCAAAGAAATACTCGCCCAAGTGCCACAGTTTCCGATGGTTGGAGAGAAGAGATGGGGTTCCTATCACGTACTGAATTATTGGAAAAATGATAATGGTATTGAAACGATGATCAAGAAATTGTGTCTAACTAAAGGAACCTCTACTAGCTATCACCTGCATCTCAAACGCCAAGAAATCCTGACGATTTTGACAGGCAGCGCGGAAATCCTTATGGAGGACAAACTGTATAGGCTTGTGGCAGGCGAAGCTTTAAAGATTCCAGCAGGAATTAAACATGGAATCAAGGCTGTCACAAATCTTGAGTTGATGGAAGTCTTGCTAGGTGATGAACTTATTTCGGAAGATACTACTCGCATTACCATAAATTGGTATAGATACCTAGATAATTCTCACTAGGATCTAATTAAAACCGTAAAGCCAGGACTAAGCATTCTCTGTCCTAGCTTATCTACGTTGTTAAGGCTTCCAAACCTTATGTTCAATAGATTCATAAAAACGGATTACGGACTCAGAAACCTTTTTCAGCACTTGCAGACGCATAGTCTTATAAATAACGATTCCGATAACAGTTCCAAAAATTGCGCCTCCAATAATATCTAATGGATAGTGTACCCCAGACCATATCCGGGAGAATCCGATAAGCGTAGCAAGAACTAACCAACCCCGTCCTTCTTTTCGACGCCAAAGCCAAATGGAGGTCGCTACCGCAAAAGCTGCAGCTGCATGATTACTGGGAAAAGAAGCTGAGGCCTCGTGTTGAAATAATTGGATGACATGATGTGCCACGAACGGACGATCCCGATGATAAATCGCACCTATAATGCGATTGACTCCTAACGCTACGCCTCCTGAGAGGAGCGTATTCACGACCATTTCCCGATTTTCTGGGGTTCGTATAAACCAATAAACAAGGTTGTACAGTGATAAACTGGAAGTGGAACAAACGTTCTCCAGAATGCGTTCAATGAAATTTTGGAGTGGCATGCCTGCTGTTCTCAATGGAAATATTCGACTGATTGACAACTGGTTACTAATGAGTTGGACTCCTCAAGGAAGAATCCAAATTGCAAAAGATATTGTTGCTCTTCTATAGTTTCACTTTTAACCACGGGCTACTCCCTGCGTGTTTCACTATACAAAGAACAATTATGTAGGAGATTAAAATGAAGAAAATCCTCTTATTTACCATTGCTATTTTGATTGCTGGCTACTTTTCATGGTGGTTTTTGTTTGGGAAAGCAAATGCCTATCACACAAAGATAACAGCAAGCGATGTTTCGAGAATAACAATAAACAATGGTTCGAAAATGAAAGAAATAGAAAGGCAAAACTTTGAAACATATTGCCGCTTTTTTAATGAATCTACATTTAAGGGTGACAATGATAGTGCGCTAGGAACCACGCTTGATGTAGGTGTTCATATCGATTTAAAATCTGGAAAACGAATTGGGGCATGGCAGTACGGAGCAAGCACCGTTTTTATGATTCAGAGAGACGATAACATGAACCGGTTAAATACAAATGAATATAGAAATTCAGTTGACTATTATATATCAAACCGTGATTTGGTTGAATTTTTACAGTCTGAATTGAAAGCATTATAATAAATTTTCACTGTTTCTGATATTCTCTTCCAAATTAGTTTGATTTTAATAATTCAGTAATTTCAGCATAGCTGATTACGTCGTCGGACATTCTCTGAAAATTACCATGATAGATTACATCTTCACTCATTTTTCTCAGCAATGTGATTGTAGCTCTAAAAGGTGCAGATCCAGTACTCACTCTCTCAATTCCCATTTCAGATAATTCGTCCAAAGTAGGCATTGCTGGGCTTACTAACAAGTTAATGGGACTAAAAATTTCTTGTCTAAGCATTTTAATCGTTTCTATATTTTGAACACCAGGAATAAAGATACAGTCTGCACCTGCCTTTTGATAAGCCTTTGCGCGAGCAATTGCAGTTTGAAGTCTATCCTTTGAATCACCGATGTTTAACCAATACAGATCAGTACGTGCATTGATAAATAAAGGCATATCTATTGACTGTGATAGTTGTCTAATTGCAGCTATTTTTTCAGCATGTAGAGCAGTATCTAAAATAGGATCATTTGGATTTCCTGTCGCATCTTCAAGATTAATTCCAACAACTCCTGCATAAATAAGTTTTCTCACATTTTCTACCACTTCTTCGACAGTCTTTCCATATCCTGCTTCAATATCAGCACTCACAGGGATATTTACAGATTGAACAATTATTCTTATAACTTCTAACATCTGCTCAAATGAAATGTTTTCCCCGTCTATATAACCTAAAGACATAGCTATTCCTGCACTAGTTGTACCTATGGCTTTAAATCCGCTGCCCTCAAAGACTTTAGCACTACTAGCATCCCATGCATTTGGTAATACAAAAGTAAAAGGTTGACTATGTAACTGCTGAAAGGTGCGATATTTCTCCATTCGATTTTGATGACTCATCCTATTTCCTCCTATTTTCACTGTCAGTATTTTTCATATTATATTATATTCACAAATCGATATTAACCTGGAATGGAATTAATTACTTTGTAATTCGCAATTCTGCCACTTAACGTAATAAAGCTACCGATCGTGTCGGCAGCTTCGTCATTCAACTATAGCGCTCTTTTAGCTTAAACTTTCTCAGATATTATCTTAACAGAAATAACTGACCCATCATCATTGCTTAAATCAAAGTTCCACAAACCTTCTTGCGCTATTCCCCACTGCATCTCGCCTACAAAGACTGTATCTGCTTCAACTGCAGTTTTTATCCAATTGTTTCCTTCAGGGGATTTGAGTCTGAAATAGAACTTTTTCTCTCCTATATTATGAACATAAAACCGGACTTTCTCCTTATTACCATCAGTATTTGCTTTATATGTTAACGAAGCGGAACCTTGACCATTACAATTCATAATCTGGTTTAACATAGCACCTTGTAAGGCTGTATCATTAGGTATTGTAGCACCCTTGATTGCTGTAAAAGTAGGTTCCTCAGCAGGTGGGCTTCCCAAAGTAAGAGCCACCTTATCAATATACGACGGAGTGATCTGCTTAGGCTGTACGACTATATTTACACTTACTTTTTCTTTATTTACGGCAACAAAACCTACAGTGATAGCTCCCGCAGTGAGCAACAAAAATGTACTATATAATAGTTTATTGTGTTTCATCTTGGATAGTAACTCCTATTTTTAATTAATATGGGAATGCCCCTTAATCGCAATCCATATATTACCATATAAACTATTATAGTACAATAACTTTTCGTCCTCAAACTTTTTTCTCTTAGGGCCCGACTGACACCTTCAACAAAGCCTTTCTTACAAATTCCGTCCCAATCCCCTTGCACCAAGGTCTATGCACATCCAAAGGTGTAAAGATCGCAAATTGCCCTGGATAAAGAGTCAGTTCCATCTCATGTTCTACCCCGTGGAAAAAGGTATGATCATCAATGGCCGGACTCACCTCGACCGGTTGATTCTTCTCACAATCTCGAGCAAACCCTATGGTCTCCGATCCACCAAGTATATAGTGAATATCCATGTATCGTTGATGCCGCTCTGGCAATGCTTCTGAGAATGGAATCGTTGCCTTCGTTTTCACAACTAGATAAGTACCGTCTTCTCCCACCGGATATACCCCATCCTCAATTTCATCAAACGAACATGAATAGAGATAATCCAAATGCTGCGCAAGCCGTTCCGAGTATACCCATTTTTCCTCCGGCCACTTGCGGAAATCCCCTATGATCAATTTCAGATCCTCCTAGCCAACATGGCAGTTTCCAAATCTCGCACTTATGTTTTCACTAGCATCAATAACGATCCTGCTATCGGTGTCATGATCATCGCAGAGCGTAGAAGCAGCTTCGGAGCTCTCTTCGTAAATTTAGCCCCAATATAAGAGCCAATCATCGTCCCTGCAACGACTTGAGAGAGTAATACAAAGTCCAGAAAACCAGCTTGGAAAAACCCAATAGACCCGAACAAAGCGATTGGTAGAATAACGACCATTGTCGTTCCCACCGCCTGACGGAGTGGGAAACCGAATAGAATGAGCAGCGCCAGTTGAATAAATGGGGTAGAACCAATCCCGAATATACCAGATAGTGAACCCGTAATGAGTCCTGTCAGCGCGGCTAAAATCCAGAATCTTACTCTCTTTAACTCAACAGCTTCCTCTACAAGTACCCGCTCTTTCGAAGAGAACACCTTGCTAGTCCGAAGCCAAATAAGGAGCCCTGAAACGAACAACATACCGCTAGTCAGCCAAATCAGCTGATCGGCTGCAATCGTGCGAGCCACGAATGTCCCTGCATACGCGCCACCAGCCCCGAACGCCCCGATAATGAGTCCTGATCGAAGCCTAGCATTCCCTTCTCGGAAATGACTGATCGAACCGGATAAAGTTGTAAATACCATCGCCGCAATTGAAGTCCCAAGTGCCGTATGAACAGGGACATGGAACACGGCTAGGAGAATCCCAATAATAAAACCAGAGCCCCCCGTCCCAGCAAAGCCTAAGATCATCCCCATTATAAGCATGGTTGCTAGAATGTCCACATTCGCCAACTACTTTCTCATTCAGGTTGTTTGAAAGGCGTATTGCTGATAGAAAGAAGGTCGCATATCCGTACGGTTCCGATTATGTCCGTTTTTTCTAATGTACTTCAGGTAGTCTAAATTAATATCACCGACTACGACCATTTCTACATTTGCTTCTCCTTGTCTGACAATCGCATTTGGAGTACCAATCATCGGTTGAATCGGTGAATAAATGCCACTTTTGCCCGTGAATGTAAATCCGTAAGGAATATGCGTTGGAAACGGAATCGATCCGATCATGTGACTATTCACAACGTATACCTGATTCTCAGAAGCTCTTGCTTGCGCGAACAGGATATTACGACTTTGCCCCCACTCATCGAGACAACAGGTTGGCGCCAGGATAATATCTGCACCCATTTGACTAAGGATACGTGCTACTTCAGGAAAAGAATTATCATAGCAGATGGAAATGCCATAGGTCACACCATTTATTTCGAAAACATCCAGCTTATCGCCAGGCGTGGTCAATTCTTTGTTATACACCATTTCATAGGAGGGATGGATCTTGTTCTGTTCGAATACAGCACCACTAGCCGTAAAGACATAAGCTGTGTTGTAATAGCATTTACGATCTGGCTGATACGCAAAATGCGTCCCAGCAGCAAGTGTAATTTGATACTCTTTGGCCAAATTGGCACATAATTGTTTGATCGCTGCTGTATACTCCTTGCCAAACCACTCGAAAACTTTCGTAACATCTTCCGTACTTTTAATATCAAAATGGTGCAAGGTGAGCAGCTCAATCGCGAAAAACTCAGGCAATAGGAGCAGCTCTGCCCCTTCTGCTACGGCTGATTCAACGTGCCAACGAACATGATCCTCAAAGTCTTTCATTGATCTTAATTTTTTGGCCCGAAACTGGCTGCTGGCAATCTTCATCTTAGTTAACTCCTCTCAGTTCGACCTCATGGGTGATCTTACGCATGAATTGATTCATCCGTGCATTTTTCATATGGAAGACCTCATCTGGTTTCCCGCTCATCGTAATTTGACCATCCTCCATAAAAAGAACACGATCAGATACGTTACGAGCAAAGTTCATCTCATGTGTCACAACAACCATCGTCATGCCTTCTTTGGCCAGTTTGACCATAATATCGAGCACCTCGTGGACCAATTCAGGGTCTAGTGCAGATGTCGGTTCGTCGAACAAAATAACCTTCGGTTCCATGGCCAAAGCTCTTGCTATCGCTACTCGCTGTTGTTGACCACCCGATAAATTGGCCGGATACTCATTAATTTTCTCTTGCAAGCCGACCTTTTCAAGGAGCTTAATCGCTTTGGCTTCTGCTTCTTTACGAGGCACTTTCTTCACTATACGCGGGCCTTCTGTTACGTTATCGAGCACGGTTTTATTGGGCCATAAATTAAATTGCTGAAAGACCATACTGACTTCGGAACGAAGCCATGTCAATTTCATATACGATTGCAGCGTTAAACGACCGCGGGCATTCGTCTTATATTCCGCTTTGCGCGTATCTACATAAATCTCCCCGGAGGTTGGCACCTCCAGCAAGTTCATGCAGCGGAGTAACGTACTTTTTCCAGCACCACTTGGGCCAATAATCGAGACTACTTCACCCTCACGAATTTCAAGATTAATTTGGTCCAATACCTTTTTTGACTGAAACTGCTTATTTAGTCCACGAATATGAATCATATCTCATGCCTCCTACCTCTTAGCAATACGTAGCTTCTTTTCGATGAAAAATTGCAGCAACATAATCGAACTGGTCATGGTTAAGTAAATAACGCCTGCCACACCCAGCGTCTCGATGACACTGTATGTACTGTTATAAGCTCGTTGTGCACCAAGCATTAAATCCGGCACGGTAACAATTGAAACGATAGCTGACTCTTTCAGCATAATGACACAGTTATTAATATAAGGCGGCGTTAGCAGTCTAATTGCTTGCGGGATGGTGATGCGAATCATCTTCTGAAAAGGGTTCATCCCGATCGAATCCGCTGCCTCTAATTGACCTCGATCTACAGACATAATGCCTGCTCGAATAATTTCCGACTTAAAGGAAGCGGAATTGATCGACATGGCCGCAAGCCCTGCGATAAACGCAGGAAGCTTGAGACCGAATGGTGTTGCATAATACAACCAGAATAACGTAAGCATTAACGGTGTTCCTCGGAACACCCATACATACACGAAAGCAATGCCGCGTACCACACTAATACTGGAAAGTCTCATGAGAGCAATAAAGTAGCCAAGTATTGTAGCGCACAAGATGGCTAGTATGGAGATTTTGAAAGTCGTCAGCGCTCCCTCAAGGTAGAGGGGCATATAATTGGATACAATTTCCCAGTCCATGCCAATCACTCATTTTCTACTTATTTTTTGATTACTTAGGAAGTGGTGCCCCTACCCATTTGGTTGCCAGCTTATCAATGGTTCCGTCCTTCATTTTCTCATCTATCAGACTATTAATGATTGCTTTTAATTCCGGTTCTTCTTTACGCATACCCACACCCATATTCTTCACTGCCGCTACTTTACCGACTAATTTAAGTGGTTTATCACTCTTATCATTCTTGATGTAATCATTCGCAGCAATGTTACCAACTGCGTAGAGATCTATTCGGCCTGCTTTTAGATCTGTGAATGCTTCCGCATTCCCTGGGTATTCCTTCAGCTCTTTGAAGCCTCCGAATTCCTTAATAACGGTATGTGTCGCCGATCCGCCAATAACCCCCGTAATCAGACCGCTTAACTTCGTCACATCCTCTACTTTCGTGCTATCTTTCAATGTCACCGCTACCGTGCCGTCTTTTCCATAAGGAATGGAGAAATCAATACTTTTCTTTCTCTCATCCGTTTCCGAAAGGGCTGACATTACGAGATCGAATTTTCCTGCTACGAGACCCGGAATTAAGCCCGAGATATTTCCTGGCACGAACTCAACCTTGACGCCAAGCTTCTCCGCAATCATTGTACCGATGTCGATATCTAGTCCTGTGATCTGGCTTTGTTCATTCATGAAGGTCATTGGACGGAAGTTTCCACTTGTTCCAATCACGAGCTTGCCGTTCTTTTTAATTTGCTGAACCGTTGCTGATGTTGCAGGCGCACTTGTTGCAGCCACTGCTGGTGTTGTTGATGCTACTGACTGATCAGCAGGCTTAGCCGTTGTACCTGTCGTCGTTGCTTTGGTTCCACAAGCGCTAACTAATAAAAGTGACGCAATAACCAAACCCTTACTCATCCATTTAGCATGTTTCATTTTCCCCAGCTCCCCGTAATGTATATTGTCTTTATATGTTAGATTATATATCACGTTAATCAACTTTACATTGGAGTCGTTTCACAAATCTACCATGGCCCTTTTGTGAACATTTCACAAAGAAACTGCACTCTCCATGGTAATATTCAACGATACATTCTACTATTCCTTCCTATACAAGACATTTCATTAGTGTTTTCTACTAAATTAGTTCTTTCCTCGACCTTTATTTTATGTTAGGTTTATTAACATAATAACTGAGGAGGTTATGCCATGAATGGTATTAGTGTGAATGAATTAATCGCTCATAAACCTTTTCTATTTGGAGAGGATCCCATCATTAGTGGCGCCAACGGCTTAAACCGCCGCATTACCAATGTGAATGTAATGGAAGTACCGGATGTTTTCAACTGGGTCAGACATGGCGATCTCCTCCTTACAACCGCATACTCGATTAAAGACAACCCGAATGCCCAGAATGAGTTAATCCCCAAACTTGCTGCGACAGGAATAGCTGCTATTGGCATTAAGACCAAACGTTATCTTGAAACAGTTCCAGATGAAATGGTCTCCCTCTCTAATGAATATGGGCTGCCCATCTTGGAACTGGCTTATCAAATTGGCTATTCACAAACCATTTCAGAAGTGCTTGAAGAAATTCTCAACCAGAAATCGAATTGGCTCATGGAACAACACCATAAAATACAATTACTAACCAGCACACTAATAATGGGGGAGAACAGCAAAACCTTTCTTGAGACGTTTTCCAAGAGTACCGGTTTGCAAGCTGCCTTGATTACCTATGAATCTGACATGTATACCACAGATGCAGCATTCAAGAAAGAATGGCCAGATGCTCTGCATCTTCGACCTGTTACGCTGCATTCTTCTACCACAGCGCTTCCTTCTTATTGGCTAAACGATGATACAACTACAATTTACTTACCAATTGAGAAAAATAACGAAACGATGGCTTACTTTGTTTGTTGGGGATGTACGGACGGGGAATGGGAATCTCTTCAGTTCCTACTTCAACATACGGTTAACTTACTAACCCTTCACCTAAGCAAACAAAATTCACTGCGCAGCTTAGAGGATAATCAGAAAGATCTTTTTCTCAAAACCTGGATTCTCGGTGAGATCACCGATCCGCAGGCCATAGCGCTACAAGCAGCCTCATGCGGACTTCAGCTGCAAACGGGATACAACGTTTGTCTCACCTCACCACTTCCTCCTTTCTCATCACGAGAACTCATGAGTATAAAAGGTTACTGTATCCTCCAAGGCATCATTTTGCTTTCCATGGGGAATGAATGGGTTTTCCTTATTCCAAAGCCTCTGGCTAATCAGAAAAATGCTTATCTGAAACTCCAATCGGAGCTCCATAAGTGCTTGAAACAACCCAACATTCGCCTTGGCATTAGCAGTTCGAAGGGACTATCTGATATTCATGAAGGATATAAAGAAACCGTAACTGCACTTGAACTCTGGGACTTCATTCAACCCAATGAACCGCTGTGTTACTACGACCAACTCGGTATGTATCCAATTGTTCATGTGCTATCCGATCAAGAGTCCATCAAAAAGCAATTGTTTCAATACATCCAACCCCTATACGCTTTCGATAAAGAGAATAACGCCAAGCTCGTTGATACGTTAATTACCTATTTGCAATTCGGAGGAAACATTAAGGAAACAGCAAAAGCTTCCTTCTGCCATTACAACTCTATTGTCTATCGACTAGAAAAGGTTCAAAACTTATTAGGGGTTGATTTGAAAGACCCTGATATTCGTTTTCAATTGCAAATGGCGGTAAAAGTATTCGCTTTCTCCACAAAAAAAGGAACTATGATGGGTTCATAGTTCCTTCTGAATCGTAAATTTATGGTTGCCTAACTGCGGACTCTTCATCTCAACGACATCGCCAATTTGACAAGTCATTGGATTGGACGGCGTTCCGGATAGAATGATATCCCCTTTACACAAAGTAGTCATACGCGAGATATGTGAAATCAACCAATTGGCAGAGAATAAAAGATTCGCAGTATTATCTTTTTGTATCAACGTGCCGTTTACCCACATTTCCAAATCCACCTGATGCGGATCAATGAGGGAAACCATCGGGCCAATCGGAGTCATCTGATCAAACATTTTAAATCTACCTGTATCAAAATGCGCGCTCGCCGTAATGTCATTGGCAATTGCATAGCCCGCAACAATGGACGGCACATCCTCTTCTGCAATATTTCTGGCTTCTTGGCCGATAATAACCGCCATCTCCACCTCACAGATAAACTCCGTAAGCTGCGGTGGCAAATAAATATCCGATTCTACTGTTAAGCTTTGCGGAGACTTGATAAAGAGAAAGGGATCCTCCTCATGGGTGATCCCTTTTTGAGCGCGAAAAGCTTTGAAGTTTGGTCCCACACCAATAATTTTGCGTGTTTCATTCAGATACGCTTGGATATTCATGAGATGAGACGCCTCCTTTATTTTTCTAGTCCGTCAAATCCCTCAGTCGACTATTCTTCTGTTGGACCGATCTCATTAAATCCACATTCACGTCCTTATCCTCCGCCATGCTGATGAGTGCGTGAACATCCTTAGGCAGACATTTGCCTCCATAGCCACGGTTATCCTCATAGACGAACGTATGACTTCGCCCAATGCGAGGGTCCTCCAACCACACTTCACGCAGTTCATTGTAGTCAATGCCGTGAGCGCCGGCGATATCGTAGAATTCGTTGCAAAACGACACCTTCAGCGCCAGGAAGCAGTTCTCCATGTACTTCGCCATTTCTGCTGTACGGGCATCCGTCAGCCGAATTCTCACTTCAGCGTTATACACCTGTTGATACGCACGAACCACAAGGCTTGCATCTGCTGATGCACCGCCCAAAGTAAGCCATGTGCGGTGACGCAGGTCCGCGAAGTGGTGATCCACCGTTTCCCCGTAATATTCCGGCTGGAACACGATTCTCTTCCCTGTTCGTTCCTTCATTTCATCCGTAAAACCCACAGGAATGGTCGAACGTATGACGATGACTTTAGCTGTCAGCCATAAGAGTACTTCTTCCACTATGGACGTATCGCATTTGCCGCTTGGAAGCGAAGGTGTCGGAACACAGACGAATGCCATATCACATGCGTTCACCTCATCTTTGCTTCCAATCTGAAGAGGTCCATCATATACAGCAGCCTTGGGAAATAAAGCATGAATCGCTTTGCCTACATGGCCATATCCAACAATTCCTATCTTCATCATTATCCATGCTCCTCAAGTTGATCTTCAGTCAAAAAGTTTTTCCCCCATGTGTTAAGCAGCCACCTTATCTTCCTGGGTATGTTCCTTTTCCTGACGCTTCTTCTGTACAGCCAACAGGATGAACACTAAGAAGTAGTATCCCCAGTAACCAACAAATTCTTCCAGCGAAGGATTCTGTGTATACCCAAGGAATGCTTTAAAGAAAATACCGACTTGACCGTTAATAAGCGGCTCTTTCCCATAATCACGCAGATATTGTACGCCGTCAATAGGATGTTCTGGCATAAAGGCTGTAATATTGTAAATTTCACCAATCTGGTGACCAGCTGTTCGATATAGACTGCCTATGATCCCTAAATCCTGCATAATCCCAATCGCCTGAACAAACAGTCCAGCTGAAATCATCATCAGGAATACGGCAGTTATGCGAAAGAAAGTACTTAAACGAATTTTCTTCGTACCTTTGAAAAAGAGAAGACCTACCACTGCGGCTAGCACTAGACCGAATAAAGCTCCCCAGCTTTCAAGCGCTTTCTGAATGTCGCCACCCGTAATCGCAGCGAAGAAGAATACCGTCTCCACGCCTTCGCGCACAACAACCAAGAAGGAATGAACTACCATATTAATGGCTCCGCCAATGGTCAAAATATGAGCAACCTTACTCTGAACCTTGCCTTGCATCTCACTGCTTTGCTTCCCCATGAACATAATCATATGTGTCAATAAACCAGATGAGACGAGCATAATCCCGATCTTCAAATAATTCTGACTACCCATACTAGCAAAACCAGTTAATAAAACCTGGAAGGCAAGAGCCAAGCCGTAACTGACAACTATGGCGAAAAACACACCAACCCATACCCATTTATGCCAATGGATCGCATCAATACGAGTCAAATAAGTAAGGATGACACCTACAATGAGAATGGCTTCCAGTGCTTCGCGAAACGTAATGAGAAATGCCTGTAAATCCATGATCTGCCTCCTGTTCTCTACCTTGTATCTGAACATTGAAAAACACTTGTGCTAATACAGCACAAGTGTCTCCCTTCTGAACGAAATGATTAACGAAGAATGATGATCTCACCATTTTGATAGAATACGCCATAACTGAACAACTCAGCTACTGCACGTAATGGGATGAAAGAACTACCGTTTTGAAGAACAACTGGTTGATCCAATTTAATCTTCTCATTCACTTTACCATTTTCAACAACTTGATCGGATCCAGCTTTGATTTCTGTTTTCTTGCCATCTTTCGTGATCACGATCGTTTGCGTTGCTTCAACCCATTCAACTTGCGCATTAATCGCTTGTGCAATTACACGAACCGGCACTAAAGTACGGCCACTTTCTTGATTAACGAACGGAGCATTCTCTGCAGTGAAAGCAGCGCCATTTACTTTATAACCTTTGTCGCCAACTTTTAAGCTCGAACCATCTTTGTCAACAAGGAATTTTACGATTTCAAAGATTGATGCGTTTGTAGCTGCAGCATCGGATTTATCAACAGCTTCTGTTAACTTCGTAGCAGCAACACTTGCAGCTGCAAATTTCTCTTTACCCAAGAACACTTCTTGGCTAGCAAGGAACATGGTACCTTCAGCAACATATCCACGTGCACCTTGAAGGTCACCAGCTTCTTGTTTAACTAGAATTTGGTTAAGGTATTCCGATACTTTACCGATCATCGTACGTTGAAGGGCATCGCCGATTTCAGCTTGTTTGATTTTGCTAGCATCGCCTGAAGCGAATGCATTCTTTACTAAATCAGCGTCAGCTGGACTTCCACCTTTGAGGTACGTGTAAACTGGCATGAAGAGGAAATATCCTTCAGTGATTGCTTTGGATTGGTCAGCTGCAGCAGCTAATCCAACATTTTCAGCGTATGTATATGTTGCAAGTGCGTAGTTTTTAATCAATGTTTTGTCAAGAATTTGACGGTGGAAGTTAAAGTCATTTACGTTGTTGTCTTTGATATCTTTTTGGATCAATTCAATTGTCGTTTTCAAAAGTGGAACCATGTTCAAGCTATACTTCGTATCACGTTTTACAACATTAGGTTGTAGAGCTCCTTCATAAATTTGAACCACTTTATCAAAAGCAGCCGTTGCTCCGGCAACATCACCTTTCGTCAAAGCAGGACGTACTTGGTTGCTCATCAAATCACGAAGTGCGAAGAAGTAATACCATTGCAAACCTTTATCAATTGCTTCTTTTGCTGGACCAACAGGCAAGTCACCTTTAATGGCAGCATCCAAAATAAGCAAGATGTTAGCATCCATTTTAGGATCATCCGCTTTGATGTTAACATCCAGACGTTTAACATCGGTTTGAAATTTATCTACATATAATTTCTTAATATCAGCAAGAACGGCTTTATCGGTTTTATCTGTGAAAAGTGCTTTAATATCTGTGAATGATTTAAGGCTAGCGGAGATCGTTTGATCTTCTTTGATTTGGAATTTCGTTTCTGCAAAAGCAACGGATGAAACAGTAACAACACTAGATAGAGCGATTGAAGCACTTAATATGACAGATAAAAATTTACGCATGATAATTTTCTCCTCTATTCATCTCAATTTTTGGGTCGACCTAACGGTTAAATCCACTTTCTTTTGCGAGCGAACCATACGGCCCCACCCAGAATAACGATAACTCCACCAATCACGGAGACGCTGACCCAAGGATTCGTTTTGTCAGAGCGCTGCATAGGCGCATGAGCGGCTGCTTCTTTCACAGGCTCAGCCTTCACAGCTGCGCTAGCAGTTTCCGTTGCTTTAGCGGGTGCTTCTACTGTTGCAGTAGGCTTAACTGCTTCAGCTGTTGGTGATGGGCTAGGACTCGGACTTGCTGATGCTGATGCAGACGGCTCAGGAGAATTTGTTGCAACTGTTGCCGCTGCGTCTGGCGCTTTCGTCTCTGCTGGTTTGGCATCTGTCGTTGCGGCAGGCTGTTCTTGCTTAGGACTAACTTCAACCTTCACAATGGGTTCTGTCTTAGTCGTCTCTACTGGCTTAACGGTAGGTGCCGGCGTACTTGTGGCAACTGGTGCTGGTGCACTGTAAGCTTTATAAGGGAATAGCGGCTTTACCTTTCCAAAGATAAAATCAACTTTCTCCTTAAATACAGCAGGCTGCACTGGCTTCTTCCCAACGCCGAACAATCCTGGATTACCTAATGCATCAAGCGCAGCGTCAAATGACTTATCAATTTCCACTTTGCCCGATCCTATGTAAGGCTCTAGGGTATCATAGGTTGCCTTAGCTTTGGCTAATAAAAGCTTTGCTCCCGCATAGTCATCAATTCCTTGTTGCGCATAAGTAAACCGACGATCTAAGTTCATAACTAAGACAGCTTTGAAATTAGAAATGACTAATTTATTGTCTTTCGACTTAAAATTAGCATCTAATGTGGTACCTACTTCCTCACCAAAATGCGCTACTAGTTCTGCTCTTCTTTCTTTATAAGCACCTTCAGCAGCTCCCCAATCATTCGCTCCATCTCCTATACTGGCTTGCACCAGTTTAAAAGTTTCAGCGACATCCTCGGTATTGGCGTCACCGTAAGAATAGGCCAGCGCGGAAGTCGGCAGGATTAATAATGCCGCGAGAACTAAAGTTAATCCGGCTAGTAGCCATCTTTTCATATCTTCACCTCTGTTATGAATTTGATTCTCAATGTCATTGATAATGATAATCATTGTCCAGAGAACTGTCAACCATTATTTAACAAAGCCATCATTGTTATTTTACATATTCTTCATAAATATTTTACATTTGGATTGCAATGACAACTAGCGAATCCACTCGAATAGAATGACGTGCCCATAGGCAGGATCAAACAGTGGATCTGAAGTAAACTCAGCAACCTTCTTCAGATGTGCATCAACCGATTTGCCTTGCTGTGCAAATCCTTTCACGACATGATCTGTTAGGAATACCCGACGATCAGAATTGGCACTCGCCAGGGACTGAAAATACCCATACGTATAAATGCGCTCATGTTGATAGTCAGCTTGCAAGTACTGAAGGACTCTTGTCTCTTCCCAAGTAAACAGGATGAGAGGTTCCTTCAAGCTGCTTAGATAGTCATGCAGTTGATAGACTGCCGGTTCGTCTAGCGCCTGCCTTTTCAATAGCTGCGAGCCGTAGAATAGCTGGATAGACAAGAGACCTGCTAGGAGAAGATACATGAGCTTAGGTGTAATCTTTTGCAGAGTCGTCATATGTTCAGATGCCTTCACCGCATTTGCCATTTGTATCAAATAAACAAATAAGCATAGTAAGGCTGGCGCAACGACAGGCACGATATGCCGTGGTTTTTCAATATTTTGACCTACTAACGCCCACAGGGTATACACAACAGCACAGCCGACCATCCAGAATAGATAGCGCTTGTTCTCTTTCTCATGCTTAGGAACTGCAACGAATCTCCGCACCACTGAAGCGACAACTAGCAGAATGGTAAAAGACAAGCCAATGAGAAAGGAACCGCCAAATAAAGCTGCCCCCAGCAAGTTATGCCCGAATAACTGGATGATTCTATCTCCCAATGGCATTGACGTTGAGATCACACCACCGCCCCACTCAGAGAAATGCCCCTCTACAAAAGCTAGGGACAGCTTCCAGAAGCCAGCCACATTTCCTTCGGAAAGTACCAAGCCAGCTACCCAGATCAATTGAAACAGCCCTGCTGTCAGAACTGACCCTCCTATTCGGAACCATCCCCTCCAACGGGTTGCCCCCTGCTGCCAAAGCGAATACCAGAGAGGAACTAAGGCTAAACCGTAAGGAAAGAAGGATAAGCGTATGCCCATTAAAAAGCTAAACATCAACAGCGCAAGCCCGTGTCGTAGCACGGAATGAGGACGATCCATCGCAAAGCGGATACTCCAAAGAAACCACCACAGCATGGCCATCCCTGCGCATTCCGACATGGGACGCGAGGACATGAGCCATATGTAGGGGCTGCTTAATACGAGTGCAGGCAGCAAAAGGCTCTTAATGCCGCTGCCCGTCAGTCGATGTGCTAATAAAAACATAGGAATCGCGGAGCTTAATGCCGCTAAGGTATTGAAGACGGATAAAGCTATAGCGGGATCATTCATCCATTGGTTAATAAACCAACCACCCAGAATAAAGTAGGGATATCCAGGAAAATGAGGCTGCATGGCCAGTAAATCATACCGATGCAGAGCCAGCGTGAAGTCCACCTCGTCCCATGTGCGCACATAAGGACTTGCATATAGCAGACTAAGGCAGGTCACACTGGCAATAACCGCAGCTGCAAAAAGCGCCATTACAAACGCGTTGCGTATCATATGCTCGGTTCATCTCGATGCATCTGGACTTTAGCCTTGCGCTTGCGGGAGACGGGACGTCTCATTTCTTTGTAAATCGCCGGAAGTACGGAAGACACATACTGTCTGAACTTGATGAACGATTGACCCTTGGTCCGAACTTGGTACGAGATCGGAATCTCCTCTAAACGATAGCCCTGACGAACCAGATTAATCGTGAGCACCTGAGCATAGTTGTAGTCATGGATAATGGCGGCGTTCTCCATGGCATCGCGTGAGAATCCGCGCATCCCTGACTGGCCGTCATAAATCCATCTGCGCAGCAAGATCGCCTGCAGCAATGTAAAGGTATAGTTGCCCAAGCGGCGATGCAGCTTCATCCCTTGAATGTGACCTTTGAAGCGTGAGCCAAAGGTATAGTCCGCGCGCCCGCTAATAATAGGCGCAAGGACGTCAGGGATTTGCTCCGGCGGATACTCATTATCCGCATCTATCATGATGCCAATGTCGCCGCCGAGCTGGCAGCATTGCTTCAGCCCTTCACGAACGGCAGCGCCGAGCCCTCGATTGTGCGGAAACGACACAATGTGGTCGGCCCCTGCATCGCGTGCAACTTGGACGGTGCGGTCCTTGGACCCATCGTCGATCACGAGCACTTCCACCTCGTACTGCGGGTGGAAATCTCTCGGAACGCGGGCAATGACCCCGCTGATATTCTCTTCTTCATTATGTGCAGGCATGAAAACGATGATTTTTTTCTTAGTCATGATGCTTGATCGCCTCCGTTAGTACAGGTCCACGGCTATGGCTCGGGAAGGGTGCTCCTAGTAGGTAAGCCAGCGTCGGCGCCATGGATACGAGTGAATGCTTCTCATCAATGCGGCGTCCTGCTTCAATACTAGGACCGTGCAGGAAGAAAGGTACATAACGCTCGCCTTCGTCGAGATGACCATGTCCGCCAATGCCGTCTGCCTGCCCGTGATCGGCGCAGATGATGAGTGTCGTATTCGCCATCATTCCGCGTTCTTCGAGCCAGCCGACGAACTCTTCAATGAGTTGATCCGCTTCTGCGATCTTTTGCGTGTAATCATCGTAGAGCACGCCTCGACTGTGCCCCGTCTGGTCAACCCCAATCAATTGGGCAACGAGTAAGTCTGGATTTTGCTCCGCCATAATCTTCTTAGCTCGTTCTATAATGTTTCGATCCGCAACATCGTTGTGCATGACGGCCGTCACACTCTCAACGTCGTCTCCCATAGAGTCGATTAAGTGTGCGATCCCCAGCAAACGCCCTTTTTTCCCCACTTTACGCAGGGAATCGAAGATACTCTCAACCCGAATGCCTAGCCTCCACACCATATTGGAGCGAATCCCGTGCTCGCGAGGATAAGTTCCAGTGAACATCGAGGAGAAACAGACTACAGTTCGAGCCGGATAGACCGTCTCCATTTGCGCATATTCAGTGCCTTCTGCTCGCAATTTCTTCATAAATGGTGCATGTGCTTCCTCAAACCGCTCTTTGCGCATACCGTCGACAACGATTACGATAACCTTCTGGTTGAGTGCTTCTCCTCCCGCTTGTACAGGACTTGAATCTCGTGTATAGGTAGGAATTTCAGCCGGCTTCCAATCGAACAAATAGCGGTGAAGAATAAATGCGTAAATCAACAAGCCGCCAGCAAATAGCAGCCCCATTCCCACATCGGCAGAAACACCCGCCTCAAACTGACGATAATAATGACTCCATACGAACAACAGCAGCAAAAACTTAGGCATCTGCTCCTGCGCATTACCGCTCGTCGAGTCACTATTTTTGAGGACAAGCTTCCAAAAACGTGTGAAATTCCACCATGTCGTACCAATTCTTAAGTGATAGTAGAACGTGCCCCAGAAATAAATCGTAAAGAAGAAAAACAACCCTAGTGCCAGCACATATAGTGAGAAATCATTTCGTTCCCAAATCAGAAGTGCAGCAATAAGCGGCATCCATAAATAATTGCGTAAGAAGAGCGGGAAATCGAAGCAATAATAGAGTATAAATAGAGGGAGCGTCACTAGAAGTCCTAGACCTGCCGCACTCCAAAAGCTAGGATCAGACCATATGCCGATATGGTAAAGCAGGAAAACGCCAACCACGAAGATAGGTGTAAAAGGTTTCCCCTCGTTCAATAAGTTCCAGCAGCGAGCTGCAACAATTTCAAAAGATGATGCTTTCTTCATATTAATCTTCCTTCCGCACTTTGCTATGTAATTGTGACTTGGTTCGACCTGTAACTCGGCCCATCCACTCTTTCATTTCTCGCCAATGCAGCGGCATCCGCAGTAGGGAATAGCCGCCCAACGCATAGGAAAATAGAAATTTGAACGTGTGAGACAGAAGCGCAGCTCTGTACGCTTCTTTCCCATCTACACCTAGCAGGGCCAACGAACCGCTCATCGTGCTTTCGTAAGTGCCAATGCCACCTGGTGTGATATGAAAGATTTGTCCAGCAATCGTCATGCTATTGGCCCAAATGAGAGAAATACTCCCCAGTTTCAACCCTATGATTTGAGCAACAGCGAAAATAACACCCGCTTCCAGCACCCAACTTAGCGTGATTAAGCTGAGAATAACAAGCCCTTTACCCGAAAACATTTTCATCTGAAAATGGGCTGAATGCTTGACGACAAATGGGATTCTACGAATTACAGGTAAGTAATGAGCTGTTGCGAGAATCATTGTGCCGCAGGCCAGCAACGTCAACCAAATCCATGAAGAAGGCAAACCCATGCGGATAATACCTATTCCCCCAATACCTGCAAGCACCAGCATATCGAGCAGACGCATAACGGCGACTGAATGCAGCGCATCCTCCCAAGACTTCCCGCCATTTTTCATTAATAAGCCTGTACGAACACCATCTCCCACCTTAATCGGAAGCACGTGATTTACGAGCAAGCTGTAGCTAATGGCATGAAAATAAAACGCGAATTTAACCTCTTGTCCCGTATATATTCGCCAAGCTGCCGCCTTGAGAAGAAAGGAAGCTAGGTAGATGACAACCATGAAAACGAGCCACTGCGGTTGATGGAAAAGCTGCCCTACATCGCGGAGCCATTCCTTGGAATCGAACCATTGCCAGGTTAAAAAGATAGAACAAACGACTAGAAGAATTGCAATAGAACGAATCATTCGTTTCTTTGTCAGCATTTTTTTAAGACCTTCTTTAATGTGAAGTCTAATGAAGTGATGAGAATGAGAATCACAGTCAGTATAGGGGCTTTATACTGTTACGTCAATTAAATATTTACCAGAATGTATAAAAAAACCTGAGGGCGATCCCTCAGGTTTCTTGTGTTGTATTTATATCCAAAACAATAACCACTTATCTGCTCTCGCGAAATACCTTTACCTGCAATTGCTCCGAAAACACTAACTTATAGCAAAGTACACTCAAAAGAATACTTGTAATCGCAGCGGAGCCTGTAAAGGAAAATACGATTAAAATTTGATAACGCACAGCTTCCACTGGCTCAGCTCCTGCCACGATCATACCCGTCATCATTCCTGGAAGCTGAACTAGTCCTACTGTTTTCATGCCGTCGATGGTCGGGATCATACTGAATTTAACCGCTCGTTTCCTTACTTCTTGCAGTGCCTGTCCTGCGGAGGCTCCAAGTGACAATAGCGCCTCAATCTCCCCTTTCGATGCAAGAACTTCTCTTTTGAGTTGAGTAATAAACAAACCTGATACGATCATGGCATTTCCGATGGTCATGCCGCTTAGCGGTATGATGTATTGCGGTGTGGCTTCAATGAGATGCAGCCCTAGAAGCATACCCATCATAAGAATTTCCACCGTCAGGATCGACAAGGCAATTCTCCATATAATTCCAGTCATGCCCCCGCCGTGTTTTGCCGCATTCCAAGATGCTACAGAAATCATAAGAGTAATAATGATGATCAAGTACACCGCATGCTGGGTTTGAAAAATGTAATGTAGCACATATCCAATAAATAATAATTGCAGTGTCGATCGTATCGTGCCAATTGCGATCTCTTTTTCTAATCCAAGCTTCTGCCAAAATGATATCAACATCGTTGCCAGTATAAATAGTAAGGTAAAACTAAGTGATAACATCGTCATATTTGAGCCTCATCTTTAATTAACCCAATAAATTTTCTCGCTGCCTCTGTCGATGGCTCTTTAAAGAAAAGCGCTGTTGGTGCATCTTCAAGAATTGTATTGCTCGACATAAACCATACGCGTTCACTCGTACGCGCGGCTTGCTCAAGCTCATGCGTAACCCCTATCAGAGTAGTTCCTTCTTGTTTATGCCACTTTTGTAGCAAATGCTCGACAGCCCTTGTATTCACTGTATCTAAGGATGATGTGACTTCATCTAGAAGCAGCACTGCTGGGCGCAGTAGCATAGATCTAATTAGAGCAATCCTCTGCATTTCTCCACCAGACAATTCACGGGCATTCTTTTGAAGATCCAACCCGCTAAGTCCCGATGTCTCCAGCAATTCATCTGCTAGCTTGCTTTCATAAGACTTGCCATGCAGTCGGCTTGCTGTACGCAAATTGTCCTCAATACTCCCAGGCAACATAACAGCTTGCTGGGCTACATAGCAGATTCGTTTCCTCCAGTTTCGTACTCCAACCTTTTCGTAAGAGACTCCCTCAAATAGCATACTTCCTTCATCAGGTGAATTCAGTAGGGCCATGGTGCGCAGAAGTGTGCTTTTCCCTTGCCCTGATGAACCAATAAGAGAGATACGTTCAGATTGCTGTATCTTCACTGTAATACCTGAAAACAGGTAAGGAGATTTGGGTTGGTCCTGCTTATTTAAATACTTGGCTAACTGATTAAGCTCAAACATAATTGGTGTCCTTTCGGGTTCTTAGTGATCTTTACCCATTGTAGCACTTGCTCGAAAAAAAATCCCTAGACTCCCCACATCCCGTGTGGTATCTTATTGGTATTACATTGATTCAAAATGGTATCACCCAGAATGGTGGTTTAATCTCATGGAGAAGTCTCCGCTTATTAAAGAAAGACTGGTCGAACAGCTTCGTGAGCAAATTCAATCTTTACAGAAGGATCAACTTGTCAAGATCCCATCTGAACGCGATTTGTCCGAAAACTTCGAGGCCAGCCGGGTTAGTGTAAGGGCAGCGATCAAGACTTTGGTACAGGAGGGCTTACTCGTTCAATTACGAGGCAAAGGAACCTATATCGTTCCCGCTGTCCTCTTAGACACGCTATATGTCATGTGTTCACCAGATATCAAAGCGAATGATCCCTACTACACGAACTTTCTTGTTGAAATTACAAATCTATCTGCTAAGCAAGCGATCAAAATCTCCATGGTGCATCCTGATCAGCCCAGTACAGCTTCACTTCCGAGTCCACTTATTCTAATCGGACAAATGGATGATGCACAGCTGGATCGGCTCAAATCAGCGTCTGGACAGCTTTTCTCTATTCAGCGCTACGCCCACCGTGAGGATATTGTCCAGATTTATTTCGATGATTATCGGATCGGCAGCAAAGCGGCCAAAACACTGTACGATGCAGGACATCGATCGTTCACCCTGCTTGCAGGCCCAGACAAGTACGATTCCTCTCGTCTTCGTAAGCAAGGCTTTCTAGCCTATTGCCAACAGCACGACACGCCTGTACAAGTCATTACGGAGAAAATGAACTGGGAAGGCGGCCGCCGAGCAGCAGACCTTCTGCTTACAGCCGATCTGCCGAATGCCATATTCGCCGTGAATGATTGGATGGCCGCCGGTTGCATGCAGGGCCTTCGCGAGAATGGCCGCTCGATTCCGGCTGATGTATCGATCATTGGCTGTGATGATATTCCACTCGCTGCTCAAATATCACCAAGATTGACGACATTTAGCTTGGATGCCAAGCATCTCGTCGAGGAACTGCTTTCTGCCATTCATCACCATCGCGCACAAGCGTCTGACGCTAAGGAACAAATCATACTTTCGGCCGCTTTCATCAGTCGGGAGTCGGTTTCTAATATGAATCACTAAGGAGTAGATACCTTTCATGGCTAAGCTGACTATTCATGCGGATTCCCCCCTACACACGATTAATCGAAATATTTACGGTCATTTCTCTGAACATCTTGGACGTTGTATCTATGAGGGAATTTGGGTTGGACACGACTCGCCCATTCCTAATACAGAAGGCATGCGCAACGATGTGCTTGAAGCTCTCAAAAAACTGCAAATTCCTGTGCTTCGCTGGCCAGGCGGCTGTTTTGCAGATGAATATCACTGGAAAGACGGTGTAGGACCAGCAGAGAAACGTAAACGAATGATCAATACGCACTGGGGCGGTGTTCTGGAGAATAATCATTTCGGCACGCATGAGTTTCTTCGTTTATGTGAATTGATTGGGGCTGAGCCTTATATCAGCGGCAATGTTGGAAGCGGTACCGTAGCTGAAATGTCGGAGTGGGTGGAGTATATGACCTTCGACGGTGAGTCACCTATGGCGAACTGGCGTCAAGAAAATGGCCGTGACAAGCCATGGAAGCTTACCTATTTTGGCGTGGGGAATGAGAATTGGGGCTGCGGCGGGGATATGCGTCCTGAATACTATGCCGATTTGTATCGTAGATACGCTTGCTATGTAAGAAACTATGGAGATAATAAGATTTTTAAAATCGCCTGCGGCGCCAATAGCGCGGACTACAACTGGACCGAAGTCTTAATGCGTGAAGCAACCAAATATATGGATGGCATCAGCCTTCATTACTATACACTCCCGACTGGCGTCTGGAAGGACAAAGGATCCGCAACGGATTTCAATGAACAAGATTGGTTTAACACGCTAGAGAAAACGTTATACATGGACGAACTCATTACCCGTCATTCCGCCATTATGGATACCTATGATCCTGACAAAAGAGTCGCCTTAATCGTCGATGAATGGGGCACTTGGTACAATGTAGAGCCTGGCACGAATCCTGGCTTCCTTTTTCAACAAAATACCATTCGCGACGCGCTAGTCGCTGGTATTAATTTAAATCTTTTCCATCACCATAGTGATCGCGTCCGCATGGCTAATATTGCTCAGGTCGTCAATGTGTTGCAATCCGTCATCCTTACCGAGGGTGCTGAGATGCTGCTTACTCCGACTTACCATGTATTCGACATGTACAAGGTACATCAAGATGCGAGTTATATTGCTACAGAAGCCGTGAGCCCCGCTTATGAAATGGATGGCAAGCAAATCGATCAACTTAGCGCATCTGCTTCAATAAATGCAGATAACCAACTGCATATTTCTCTTTGTAATTTGCACCATGCCGATTCACTGGAAGTCCAGTGTGACTTGAAGGGACGCCAGGCCAGCACAATCTCTGGTTTGATGATCAGCTCAGATACGATGTTAGCGCACAACACATTTGAAGAGCCAGATCGTGTGAACTCACAAGCTTTTACCGATTATCGGATCGAAAATGACGTCCTTCTCGTGACGCTTCCAGCCCACTCCGTGGTTACGCTTTGTCTAAAGTAGAGGTGTTCCGACATGGATAACTTAGCTAGAACTACGCCAGATGTTGGGTCCGATTGCAAAGGCTGCTCTGCCTCTGTTCACGTGACGCCCGAAGAAATTGCCAAGCTTTTCGGTGAGACGCTGCGTGTACGTAACCTTAAGCTGACAACGGAAGTTGAATATGAGCGTCGCATCGCAGTCTGCACGAGTTGCAGCGACTATCAATACGGCACAACGTGCCGCCACTGCGGCTGCTTAATGGATATAAAAGCCAAACTTAGCAGCGCCCGCTGCCCTTCCCCGCATGGGAGCAAGTGGTAGCCCTGCACGCTAAAATAAAAGATCGCTCCCCACTACAGTGGGTTAGCGATCTTTTGGTTTATTTTCGACTATACAACAGTGGATTTAGCTCAGAAGCCGCTAGCTCCCCTGGCTGTTGGCCAGGAAACCACCTTTTCAAATCACTCTCGCGTGCTTTACTATCCGGCTCGGCAATCGTCAATCCATCCGCATAATAAATAATGGTCATCACTTTGCGCATCGTATCCGTCGGGTTACCAGGCGCGCTATGCAGCGTCCAACCCGCGTGGAACGTAGCATCTCCGGCAGCCATAGCGCCATGAGAGATGGTTTCGAAGCCTTTCCCCTCGATATACCCCGCGAGTGTTCGGTGTGACTCATCTGAGATCACCATCTTATTAATGTAGCCCATAAGATGAGATTTCGAAGCAAATGTCATGGAGCCTACTGCCTCTGAAATGGGGACAAGTGGCATCCACATCGTTATCGTCTTATCGGTATCCAGCGGCCAATAAATTTGATCCTGATGCCAAGGGGTATGACCGCCATGCGGCTCCTTGAACAAAGCTTGATCGTGATACATCCGCACACCATCAACACCCATGAGTTCAGCAGCAATTTTGGCAAATCGTTTGGCAAAGGCGAAGCGGCGAATTTCTTCACTCTTCTCCCATAAATTCGAAATCTGGATGAATGCTTTCCCATACGTATCGCGCTGATCAAGCGGTTTATCTTGGTTATTCAACGTTTTCACTAGATCAGAAATAATCGGTTCATACGCATGGATCTCAGCTTCACTGGCTACCCCGCGCAGCGCAATATGACCGTCTTGTTGATAGCTCATCTTCTGTTCTTGCGACAACGTATAACCATCTTCCATCAAGGGTAATTCATTCACGCCGTTAGCTTCCAGACTGCTCATCCTCATGCACCTCGACTTGTCTATTTATAGCTTTATTATAGGACCACCTGGGGGAAGTATCTTTGTCAAACCTGGTTATTGATTTGTCAAAAACAACTGGATTTCAACCATCCTCCTACACTAAAATAAGAAGAAGGTACACGCTTCTGCTGTCTGGCAACGCCATTGGAAATTTAAATGAAACGAGGCTCTATTATGCTGCATAATGTACTGGATTCCCCGCCGATCGTCCCTTATATCCGAGAATGCGACTTTGCCGTACGCAAACCATGGAACTACCCCGAGCGCAGACTCTTGGATTATTTATTGGTATACATTCAAGAAGGTACCTGTCGTTTCTCGGTTGATCATGTTACTTATATGTTTCACTCTGGGCAATTCTGCCTCGTGCAGCCAGGCAGCCTGCTTTCGCTAGAGGGACTCACGAACACGGTCACGCCTTTTCTTCATTTTGATGTCGCCTATAATCCTGTACGAGAAGACAGCTTTCCTACACGACCAGGACAAATTGATCTCACCGCCTACAACCATCTGCTGCAGCCAACCTTGCAAAACCTGTTCAAGCTACGAGTTCCCGTACAGATTCAGCCACAGAATCCCGTTCTTCTCAAAGAGAAGCTGTTGCAAACGATTGAGCTTGTCCATGTGGCTAATCCGCTTACCCAGCTCAGAATACAGCAGCTCATGATCGATATCATTCTCGCTATGCTAGAACCCTATCAGCAAGACGTTCCTACCATAGCTCCAAGCCTGAACTGGATCACTTCTTATTTTTCCAATCATTTAAGTGATCCTCTATCCGTTCAAGATATGGCTAGTCGTGCCAATTTATCCGTCTCTCGGTTCGGCTACCTCTTCAAGCAACGTTACGGGACTTCCCCGCACCAGTACTTATTGCAGATGCGCATACACCACGCCAAAGAATTACTTACGAATACCGAGCTCAGTCACGAATCCATTGCGGATTACTGTGGCTTTGCCGATTTGCATCATTTTTCTAAAATATTCAAACAACGCACAGACACGACGCCCGGCGAGCATCGCAAAACAACGAAAAATCCCTCCAACCGATAACACTATCGGAAGAAGGGATTTTGTCATTACCTATTCAAAGTATACAGCTTTACCTGTCTTCGCTGACTCATAAATAGCTTCTAGAATCTCAGACACCACACACGCTTGCTCAGGTGTAACAACGGGATCTGTATCATTCTCTATCGCTTGAATCCATAGCTTCATTTCTAAATCGGAAGCCTGCTCAGCTTTACCATCGTAGAAGGCAACGCCGCCTGCTTTCAATTCCACTTCGGTCGTGAACAAACGACTATGTTTCTCTCCGTTAATGCGTAGGCCGCCTTTCATATCCGCGCCGCCTTCAGTTCCTGAGAGTGTACATTTCGCTTCATCCACTTCAAGCGTATTCAGCGCCCAGCTCGATTCAAGAATAATCGTTGCGCCGTTTTTCATCGTAATCATACCAAATGCTGAATCTTCCACCGTGAACTTAGCTGGATCCCAAGGCCCCCAAGCGTTCGCCGCGTTTTCACGCTGAGAAAGCTTGTGATAAGAAGTACCCAAAACAACCGCTGGCTCATAGTTATTCATCATCCACAACGTCAAATCCAGTGCATGCGTACCGATATCGATTAACGGGCCTCCGCCTTGTTTCTCTTCATCAAGGAACACGCCCCAAGTTGGTACTGCACGGCGACGAATCGCATGTGCCTTTGCGAAATAAATCTCGCCAAGCTCGCCCTCGGAGCAAAGCTTATGTAAATGTTGGCTATCGCCGCGGAAGCGATTGTTATAACCAACCGTTAGCTTCTTGCCAGTACGTTTAGCTGCTTCAACCATACGTCTTGCGTCAACCGCTGTTTTCGCCATAGGCTTCTCCGACATAACATGTTTGCCAGCTTCCAAAGCAGCAATCGTGATTTCCGCATGGGAATCATTCGGCGTACACACATGAACGATGTCGATGGAACTATCCTTCAATACCTCACGATAGTCCTCGTAGACACGCGCTTCTCCCTTACCATACTTATCAGCAGCTTCTTGCGCTTTCTCTAAAATGATATCACAGAACGCTACCATTTCTACATTGTCCAATTTGCTTAAGCTAGGCATGTGCTTGCCATTGGCAATCCCTCCACACCCAATAATCGCGATCCGATACGTCGTTGACATGATGTTCCTCCTCTATAATGATCCTACACATTTTAATAATGACAATACTCGTATGTATATCCTAATTATACCCCATACCTCGGTGAAAAAAATTCCCGATTTTGCGAATAATGTATGCAATTGTGTTATCCAATAGGTACGCAGATTATCGATTCACCTGGATATTATGCAGCTAAATCTCCACTTTTAGTCCGGATCGGCAATCGTGTCCACCAAAAGAGAAAAAAGCATGGTTGCCGCTTCCCCAGCATCCATGCTACTTTACTTTTTAATCGTCGTGGCGATTAGTTTGTACCCGACTCCGCGTATCGAATCAATCTGAACGGATTGTTGATTCATTTCCAGCTTTTTACGCAAAGAGCTCACATGCACATCAACCGTTCGCTGACCACCGATATAGTCGAAGCCCCAAACGATATTCATGAGATCATCTCGCGTAACGACCACTCCTGGTCGCTGAACTAGATAAAGTAGTACTTCAAATTCCTTAGGCCGTAAGGGAATGGACTCCCCGTTAAGCACAACTTCATATTTCTCCGGATAAATACGAAGCTCACCCGCTTGTATGACTTTCTCATTCGATTTCGCCATATCCGATGCGGCCTCATCCGATTGTGTACGTCGCAGAACAGCTGCCACTCGCGCAAGCAATTCAGCTACCCCGAAAGGCTTGGTGATATAATCATCTGCTCCGTGCTTCAAGCCCTGTACTACCTCATCCTCGGCATTGCGCGCGGTTAGAATAATGACAGGCGTGCGATTACCTTTTTGCCTAAGCTTAGCCAATACCTCAAAACCACTAAGACCCGGTAGCATAATATCCAAAATGATTAAATCATACGACTGCTGAAGTGCCTCCTGCAGACCGTCACCACCATGATCAATCACTTTCGTATCATAGCCTTCCTGCGAGAGGTTATAGGATAATAACCGAGCCAACGTCGGCTCATCTTCAATTACTAGTATTTTTTGTGCCATGGGATCCCCCGCATTTACAGTTTATTAACATTGCACACCTTGAGTGTAACACACAATTGTAAAGACATTGTAAACCCTTCATCATCGGGGTGTAAATCCACAACTACCTATTTAATGAATAACAGGCAACTCAATGATAAATTTCGTCCCAACGCCAACTTCACTCTCAACGCGAATGGTTCCTTTATGCATTTCCACCAGATGCTTAACGATCGATAGCCCTAATCCAGTCCCACCTGAGCTTCGGGATCTCGCTTTATCTACCCGATAGAATCGTTCGAAGATACGCGGTAAATCCTTCTTCGGTATCCCCATCCCTGTATCCGATACAATAATTCGCAGTCGTTCATAATCCCCATCTGCATTGGTTTCCAAAGGTTCTACACGAAGCCTGACTTTTCCGCCATCTTGCGTATAAGCAATGCCATTAGACAGTAAATTAATGATGATTTGGCGCAACCGATCCTCGTCCGCTTCAATATACATATCGTCCTCTACCGTCATGGTGAGCTCAATATTCTTCTTCTCGGCTTCTTTGCGCAGTACACTTAGTGATCTCTCCAGAAATTCAGGCAAATAGACAGGAGAGAAATTCATCGGAATACGTTTCGACTCTATCTTAGACAGCTCTAGAATATCACCAATCAAACGATTTAACCGCTCGCTCTCATCGAAAATGATTTGTAGAAACGATACCGCCGTTTCCTTATCATTCAACGCGCCTGCCAGCAGCGTCTCAGCAAAGCCCTTCACTGCCGCAATCGGTGTCTTCAGCTCATGGGAGACATTCGCTACGAACTCACTGCGCATACGCTCTAATCTGCGAACCGCCGTGATATCGTGGAGCACGATAAGCACGCCAGACCATTCCTCGTCCTCATGCGCAATTGGACTTAAATGAATATCCAAAATACGCTCTGCCGGATAATAGAACATCATCTCATCCGAAATCGGTTCCTGCAGCTCGATACATTCCTGAATCAACTTAGTGAAGTCATATTGCTGCTTCGCTTCATTATATTTTTTCCCTAGCAGCTCCTGCGAGGTGAATCCCAGAATCGCTTCAGCAGAAGGATTGAGCAGCATAATCCGCTCTTCACGGTCAATCATCATGATACCGCTCATCATATTTTCCATGACACCTTGCAGCCTGCGTTCATTTTCTTGAATACGTGCCATTTGACCCTGCAAGCTCTCAGACATCCGATTAATCGCTTGTCCGAGCTGCCCCACCTCATCATTGCGATACGCTGGAACACGAGATTCATAATTCAAATTCGTAATTTGCTGCGCAACCTTTGTCATCCGCTCAATGGGGCGTGTAATCCCTTTGGCAATCCGATAGCTGACAATACCTGCAATAACAAAGAGGATCAATAATCCTGAGATAAGGAAATACCATAGACTGCGGATAGATTTATCGACTTGCGCTAAGCTTAACGATATTCGCAGATACCCGATTGTCACTTTGGCTTCATTTTTAACCGGAATCGCTGCGTACAGCATGTTTTCTTTCAGTGTATCACTATAACGTGTCACATAACCGACGCCATCTTTCGCGGCCGCCGCGATTTCTGGTCTTGTTAAATGGTTATCCATCTGCTCTGGGAGTTGATCGGAGTCCCCCAGCACTTTGCCGTCAGCACGTACATACGTCAAGCGTTCCGTTGTCGCGTCTTTGAGTCGATGCGCTTGCGCAGAATAATACGAGTACAGCTCGGCGTCGGTCCCTTGATAATCCCAAACACCACTAGAGGCAATTACATGAAGCTCTCGCTCCATATTTTCTTGTAAAGACTTCACATGTGAACTCTCGAGAACCTTCGCCATGAATATGCCGGCAACCAACATCGAGCATCCAATGAGTAAGATTAAAATCAGGGTTAGCTTTGCACGAAATTTGGTCATGGACGCGTAAACCTCCAACAGGGTGATGTGCCGATTTATTCCAAACAAAAAGAAAAAGGGCTACTCTAAATAGTAACCCTAATTTCTCATGCTAATCCAGTATTTTTTTTGTAAATATGTCGAGAACGCGTCGCGGATTAGAATTTATTTAAAAACAGGCTCTTTCAACGCTGCTAATTTCTCTAGAGAGTTCTTCTCCACGTCGGCATGCAAGCTGTTGCCATGAGAATCCATCGTTACAATAGCTGCAAAGCCTTCTGTCTCCAAATGCCACATCGCTTCTGGAATACCGAATTCCAGATAGTCAACGCCTTCCACTTTTTTGAAACATTGTGCGTAGTACTGTGCAGCACCACCAATAGCATTCAAGTACACGCCGCCGTGATCTTTCAACGCTGCCAGCGTCTTCGGTCCCATCCCGCCTTTACCGATAACTGCGCGAATACCGAACTTCTTAATAATCTCACCTTGGTAAGGCTCCTCACGGATACTTGTTGTCGGTCCAGCCGCTTTCACGTGCCATTCACCAGCATCATCCTTCGCCATAACCGGTCCACAGTGGTAAATCGCTGCACCGTTCAAATCGATCGGCGCATCATGATCCATCAAATATTTATGAAGTGCATCGCGCCCAGTGTGCATCGTTCCGTTAATGACAACGACGTCGCCGACTTTCAAGCTGCGAATTTGCTCTTCTGAAATTGGCGTCGTAAGAACGATCTCGCGACGCTCTTCTTGCGGTGTATTTCTAGCTTCTTCGGCACTTGCTTCGAAAGCATCTTGGAACGAAACCTCTTCGCCTCTAGGGTAAGACCAGCCATTGATTTCACCAGTCTCTGCATTCAGAATCACGCCTTGACGACGGAACGCCCAGCAATTATAAGCCACAGATACGAAGAAGCTAGCTGGCAGACGGTTCATCACGCCAACTTTACAGCCAAGCAATGTCACTTGACCGCCAAAGCCCATCGTACCAATACCCAACGTATTCGCGTGCTCCATCACATACTCCTCAACCTTACGAAGATCCGGATGTGGGTTCACATCGTCTACACGACGGAACAATTGATGCTTCGCCAGCTCATAGCCGCTTGTTCGATCTCCACCGATTCCAACACCGATAAAGCCAGCGCTGCAGCCTTGACCTTGTGCTTGGTAAACCGCGTGCATCACGCATTTGCGAATGCCGTCGAGGTCACGACCAGCTTTGCCTACACCTTCAAGATCTGCTGGCAAGCTGTATTGAATGTTTTTGTTCTCACAGCCGCCGCCTTTGAGAATGAGCTTCACTTCAACATCGTCGCGCTCCCATTGCTCAAAATGGATGACGGGTGTTCCAGGTCCGAGGTTATCCCCGCTATTAGCACCTGTCAGCGAATCTACGGAATTCGTACGAAGCTTGCTTGCCTTCGTTGCATTCGCAACTGCTTCAAGGATATGTTTCTTCATTACAATTTGGTTTGCCCCAACCGGACAGTGTATAATAAACGTTGGCATACCTGTATCCTGACAGATTGGAGAAACATTGGTTTCCGCCATATGAATGTTATCGGCAATGCGGGATAGTGATAACGCTGAGCGTGTACCCTTGTCCTCTCTTGCTTGAGCGGCTTGTACCGCAAGGCGAACATCACCTGGAAGATTCGTGGATGTTTCCACAATTAAATCATAAACGCTTTGATAAAAATGTTGCATAACACAGTCTAGCTCCTCTCAATTACCCGCATAATCTTAAAGAATATTAACTATTATATCATACCTCATAGGAACAGTTCGACGGTTCTTGTGAGCAAAACAAGGAGATTCACTGACATGTACAAAAGAATCGCAATTTCGATTCTCGTTAGTCTACTCGGGCTTACGCTCTTACTGACCCCCTTGCAGGCTGAAAAATCCGGGACCATTTACTATCAAGATCAAGTAGCCGTCCTTATGTATCATCATATCCATGACACCGATACCAGCTCAAGCACCATCACAAGTGCCCTTTTTCAAGATCAACTAACCTCGCTGCTCAGCAAAGGCTATCATTTTATTTCATTAAATGAGTTTAAAATGTACATGGCAGGCGCAACGGTTCCCTCGAACGCGGTGCTAGTTACTTTTGACGATGGGTATCAAAGCTTTTATACAGGGGCTTATCCTATTCTCAAAAGCTTACGCATACCCGCTGTCAACTTCGTCATCACGAAGGACTTAGCGACACCCTTGGCCTCTTACATTCCGTCGATGTCTTATGATCAAATCAAGGAAATGACGCATGCGACGAATTTCATCGACATCGGCTGCCATACGGACGACCTTCACCACAAGCTGCCGAGTGGTGAAGCTGCGTTGGTGGGTAAGCTCGATGGCGAGAATGACGCTGCGTACCAGC
The DNA here is from genome assembly GCF_059692015.1 of Paenibacillus sp. J22P165. Classification (NCBI taxonomy): domain Bacteria; kingdom Bacillati; phylum Bacillota; class Bacilli; order Caryophanales; family Paenibacillaceae; genus Paenibacillus; species Paenibacillus sp. J22P165. The sequence goes on from NZ_JCAUAP010000013.1 coordinate 117,130, forward strand.
AGCGGGTGTTCACGGATGCGCAAGCCTGCGTGGGCAAGCTTGCACCGCTCACCGAGGCGCCGCTCGACGCGATGGCGTACCCTTACGGCATCACGTCGCCTGCGGCGACGGAACAAGTGGGGAAGGCGGGCATCCGCTACGCCTTCACGATCTCACCCGAGATGGCGACGCGCAGCGCCGATCACATGTTGATCCCGCGGATCAACGCGGGCAGCCCGAACATCACGCCGGAGCTGTTGCACCGTTCGATCCAGCGCAGGGTCGAGGCGCAGCAAGGCAGCGCGCCGCTGCGCTTGGACGCGGCCGCTGCCGTGGCGCAGCTCGGCGGCAGCGCAACCGCTGAAGGCGGAGAGCTGCGCCTCCGCCTGGGGGATGCTGCATTCACCCTGCAGGTGAATGCGAAGACCGCGACGCGCGGCGACGGCGCGCGCGTGCGATTAGGGCAGCCCGTGCTGCGCGAGCACGGGCTGGTCACGATTGCGCTTGACGATCTGCAAGCGCTGATCGGGCAGTCGCTCGTCTACACCCCGGCCACCGGCAAGGTGGCTGTGCGGGTGGCGCCGAGCGTGAAATAAGCCAGCTGAGTGCCCGGGATATGGACGCACAGGATGCGAACACGGGCTCTCGACGCTCGAGGATTAACTGGAAAATGTACAGCTAGTTTCGTTTGATTTTCTCGTTCACTCGATTTAACTGTAAAATATGTAGTTAATAACTCTGTTTTTATGCATTCTAGTAAAAAAGCATAAAATTAACTTCATGTTATCCATCTATTCTGCGTTTGATAGGTAAATTCAGAAATTTAACTGTAGAAAATCCATCTATCCGACTAAAACACAGGAGAGATTTCAAGAAAATCCCCATCAATCTCACTTTTCAAAAAAAAGATGGCATGAGAGGCACATCATACGGCGCCTCCACGCCATCTTTTTTTAATTTGTAACTAAGTTCAGATTATCAAAATGGAATACGCCCGTTTGCTGCTTATAGGCTTGCAGCACGACACGAATTTGATTGCTTGTTGCTGTAAAAACAAGATTTAACGATTTGGTCGCATTCGTGAAATCTTGTGCAATGATTTGGGAACCACTATAGATGTACACATACCCATATGTTGGATCACCTGTACTCCACATATCGCCTGTTAACTTATAAGCCTGACCAGATGAGACGGTTACGGCTTGCTCGACTTCCGCAATATCCACAGTCGTTGGATGTAAATTCAGTGTGCCACCCGTCACGTCTGACACACCGGTTTTCGTATTTTTCCAACCTAAAGCAGCATCACTAACAAGTCCTGAACTAAACGTACCGTTCTGAAGCAAACTGCTTACAGCAGCATTTGTCGTCACGGCTAATACGCTGCTCGCTGCAGACATATTTCCTGCTGCATCTTTCGCTTTGACATAATAACTATACGTCGTATTCGCTGTTAAACCAGATGCCACATACGTTGTTCCTGTTACAGTAGTTAGTAACGCATTGTTTTGATAAACGTCGTATGCCGATACCCCTACATTATCCGTAGACGCCGTCCACGAAAGCATAACACTGTTACTTGTTTTGGAAGGGGATATCAAGGCAGTCGGTATGGTTGGCGCTTGTGTATCCGGGGTTTGCGCTGCACTGCAAGGGAATACGCAATAGCCTGGGTATTGTTCACTCGCAGCCCAACCCGTCATCGGATAAGACTCTTGCTGTGTTATAGCACCTGAAGTGCTGTACGGTTTGAAATTCACATAATCAACCAGCAATTGTGCTTTGGAGAAATTCGCTGGTCCGCCCCAATTTTTGGGGAACCAATAACCTAACCATAAGCGCCCTGGTTTAGTAGGGATGAATTTGGTTGCATCTGCCGTATATTTGGTAACACCATCCACCATGAATTGAACATAAGGCGCAATGTTATGAGCGGGGTCAGCAATTTGCCAAATAATTTTGTACGTATGCCATTGATCATCCGACACGTTCGTGCCTAAATCCGTATAATTCGTATGATATTCCGTCTCATTCTCGCCTTGCCACGTATTAAATAAGGCCTTATTAAATGTCATACCTGTATGCGTCGGGCCAGGACGTCCTGGAAATTCCATATCAATTTCATTGTTACTGACCCAGTAATCCGCGTTAGGATCCACGTTAAATTGCTGAGCTTCAGGGCTTGTCGCATCCATTTCCTGATAATGGAACGTCCAGATCGCAGGAACAGCACCATGCGGCATTCCTTCATTGTTAGGCCCCGTTATCACTTTTGGTATTTTCATGCGAATCTCATACTCACCAGAGCCATAATAGTGCGAAGTCGCAATAGCGGCACCAACACGTCGACCATCTTTTCGCGGCACGCCATTGCTATTCATCCCAATAGGTAATCCGTTGTAATAATCACCATGCGCTTCTAGTACCAAATGTCCTTGTGCATCCAGCTTAACGTTATCCGGGTGAACACCGCCGTTCCAGCTTTGTCCATTGACACTTGAGTTTCCGAGCATGCCGCCCCAATTTTTCTGCGCTATTTTCCATTTACTTGTGTCTAGCCACGTTCCATCAAAGTTATCACGAAATTCCCCTGTTGTTGTGCCCCATCTTGTATTAATCGCGTCTGCAGTCATAGGACGGAAATCAGAATCTTCCCAACCGTCATCTGGGAATGTCTCCGGCATCCATGTGTCTCCTGGCTCATGGTAAGGCTCGAATTCAAAGTAGTCGACAGCCATTTGCTTCACATCAAAGTTAGCTGAAGAGCCTGCCCAGGCATCCGGGAACCAAACACCCAGCCAGAGACGACCTGCGTTGGTCGGGAGCGTTGTTGTACTGGTCGCGATATACTGATCATCTATATAATAGTCCACTCTTGGTGTTTCTCCATTGCCTCCTGTATGCCAGCGATATTCAAATTTATGGTAGTTCCCATCGTTGACATGGATACCTTTAGCTGCCAGATTGGCATAAATGGTCGTATATTCATTATCCGCCTCACCTGTAAAGGTGTTCAAAAGCGCCCGGTCATACGTTTGCCCCGTATGTGCGCCACTCGGTCTGCCTGGAAGCTCAATATCAATTTCATGATTATACGCGTAATATTCGGGGTAGACGCCGCCTGCCCCTGGCAGCAAGCGGCCTTCTTTAAAGGCTCTGATGTATTCTGGATCTCCACTCGCAACTTTGACACCATTTTTGGTGGCAACAGATCCGTAATACTCCTGGTAATGAAAGCTCCACATCGTAGAAGCTACACCTAGATCGGGGATAATCTTCGCGGACATCGTATATCTGCCAGAGCCCATGTAGGCTTTCGTAGCTACGGCTGCGCCCACTCTTTTGTTCCCTCGCTCCACAGTATCCACATTGTACGCAAGGTGATAAGGCGTAATATCTTCCTTGCTTTTATTGGGTTTGTATAAGCCTTTGACTGGACCATTATATAAATCACCATGTGCTTCAAGAATTAAGTTGCCGTTTTGAACCTTAACATTTTCTGGCACTACTCCATTGTTATTCATTCCTCCCCATTGCTTAGCAGCGATGAGCCATTTTTTGGGATCTAATGTGTTTCCATTAAAATCTTCGCGAAATATACCTGTATTTTCGTGGCCGTAATAATCGTCTGCGTACACTGGCTGTTGTGGAATCCAGTTGCTGAAAAGGGAGGATAGCATAAGTACTGAACAAACTTGCGTAAGTAGTCTGATCTTTCTTTTTGCCCTTTGAGCGTATTGTCGCATTGGATTAACCATTCCCTTCCAATCATTGTTTATGGTTTACTTGGCCTTAAAATAAATTTAATACCTCTGATTCCCCCAATTTTAGGGTAAAAAAAAGATCATGTGCCTTGTATACGACATGACCCTAAATTGGAAGTGATTGCTTTACCTGTAGTTGTAAGCTTTCATAATTCTTCACGACCTGCGCTCTCACCTTAAATGGATGCAGCTTCGACATGACCATTTCCTCAACTTCATCCCTGGCCATCCAAGCCTGACATTGTTCAGAAGCGGTCATTTCCCACTGTTCAGCATCTGCTAGGAGGGCATTCAACACCTTCATACCACGCTTCATAATTACATCGTTCTCTAAGGGGTGTTTGTCTTTCACATACATCACCCATTCCACATCTTTCAAGGCAATTTCAAATTGGATGTACAATTCAGAGAATTTAGCTGCTGAACTTAATTGATTGACATACCGTTGCAACTGCACGCTAGGTGACTGACATTCTTTTAAGACTTGCTGTGCCGCATAATAGTATTGCGCTTTACGTGATTGGGCTCCTTTCTCCATGAGCTGCAAGGCTTTTAAGATCGCGCTGTCCCCTTCCGCAAAATAGTGCGTCCACAGTCCGTCAAAACTTTCTCGTGTCGTGGATACCTGCCAAGAAAAACAGGCGTGTGCGGCTAACGGATACCAACCGGATTCCCAGGGCTCAATGGAGGGAGACAGCGAATAGAACCGTGTCCAAGCTGATGAGAGAACCCCTGATAAATCGGTTTGTTTCGCATATTTGGACCAAAACATCACATTTTGAATTCGGTCTTCTTGGTTAGCGAACCATTGATTCGTATGATCTGCACCTCGCACACAAGAAACACCAAAGATTTCAGTAACGTGCTCTTTGTACGCCGTTATCCAAGGAACATTGTTCGTTCCATATAGCGGATACTCCCCTGAATCCCATAACGTACGAATCATTGCCTGCTCATTATCCGGCAAATCTTCCAACCAGCTGTACCGAGAAATAGCACCCGGATCCTTCTCTAACCATTGTTTAGAGGCATAATAACTTCCTGCCCACCACACCCAATTGCTTCTGCCATTATCGTAGTAACTCCAAGAACTAACGGCCGTCCCTTCCGGGAGCTCGCTCATTCGCTCCACACACTTCTCTGAGTGAAACATATCGTCCCAAATAATCGGTTTCTTGCCTTGCAGAAGCACATACGCTGCTGCTTGCTTGACATAATGCATGAATAAATCGACTTTTGTACGTCGTTCTGCCCCGTTCGCTTGCAACCATGCCTGACACTTTGCACATCGCCCAAGAGCCATCGCCTCATCAGCACCAATGTGAATATAGGTACTTGTCGGATGCCAAGCAACGATCTCATCGATCATATCTTTGAATAGTTGAAGGGAGCCAGGATGACAAGGACAAAATTGGAACGTTAATCCGTCTTCACAGAGATCGTTGTACGCCTGATGTTTTAGCACGAAATCAACATGCCCTATACTTGGAATGCACGGTATGACGTCAATCCCATACAAGTCGGCATAATCGAGCATTTCTCTAATTTCTACGTGTGTATAGCCATTTGTCTTATGGATCTCAGGATGGTTTGTATAAGGAAACTGATCTTCATACTCGATTAAGAGCGTATTTATGCGCAGACGCGCTAGCTTCTGAATCGTTTCCTTCACATAAGACATGAAAGGAACACTGCCTTTGAAATCAAAATGATGTCCGCGAACGGCTAAGTCTGGCCAATCTACCAACCGAATATTGGGTATAACTAGATTCCCTTCCTGCCTGCTGCTCATGTTCTTCATCCATTGCTCAATGGCAAACCAGCCATAAAGAAAACCGCGATGTGTATTGGCATGTATGAACATACAACGATCCGTGACCATACAAGCATATCCCTCAGCATGCTGAGAGGCTTTTACAATATCTTGTTGTTCCAGGAGTTCAGCCTTGATCAGCAAGTTTTCTTCAAAAAAGGTAGCTATTTCAATACGAGGTAAATCATCCTCTATGATAGCAATTTCTAATTCATAAGCGGATTGAAGTGATTCTGCCATCAACCTAGCTGCCTGCATGGCCATCTTACCCGCTTTTATGGTAAGCGTTTGATGATGGATGATAAATGAACCCGCTAATTGATAAACGAGCTTTACTTCAGGAAAAAACAGGCCATTACCACCTAATGTCATGTATTGTCACTCCTTACAACGATTCTTCCTGGTCGGTATACGACGATACCGACCAGGAAGTTCGTTTATTTAATTCCTAATTGTTGCGCTTTGGCATTCACTTCTTCGATGACTTTATCCAGACCTTTACCTTTATAAGCGTCAATTTCCTTCGTGAACATTTGCTCCACATCATCTTTACTTGCCATAATTTTAATCAGTAAATCTGAATTAATAACTGTAAATTTATCTTTGGCAGGTGTAGACACTAGCGTTAACTCAGGTGAGAAATCAGGGATTTTTGTTTTGGTTTTCACAAATTGCATGTAATTGATTGCATCCTTCTGCAGATCCTTGTTAACCCAGCTCTGATCATTAGAATCGTCAACGGTATAAGGGGTTTCCCAAGTTGCAAGCGTATTGAAGACTAACGTACTTGGATACTTCTCGCCAATGACGACTTTCGGATCGATCGGGGTGATTTTGGCACCATCCAGTTTATAATCAACATTTTCAAAACCATAGCTAACTAGACGTTTACCTTCATCGCTCAACAGATAATCATACAGATCCAAGATACGCGTCATTTTTTTGTCGTTGATCTTCGCGTTAAAATAACTTTCCGACCAGTATGTTTTAAACACAGGATGATATTTGTTGCCATCCAGACTTGTCAGTGGTTTCAATGATTTAACAGCGTCCGTGAATTTTTTGTCCGGATATACTTTGTTAAATCTGTCTTTCTCGATTTTTTTGTAGCCATTGATATAACCACCGCTGACAACAATGGATGCGGCTTTTCCAGAAGCAAACTTCTCGTAATGCTGTTCACCTTTTAACAATGGTAAATCTTTATCAATAATGCCTGCTGCGAACCAGTCACGTGCTAATTTCAATGTAGGTATGGAAGTTTTACTAAAGACGGCTGGAATGAATTTACCATCTTCCTTGATCCATTTGGAATCAGCCCCACTGCCATCTGATGAAGCAAGAGGGTTACTATACGTCCACAATACATCTGGTGCTGTTTTCGGAAGTCCCGTGAGTCCGACAGGCTTTTTCCCTTCTGGATTCGAGGCAACAATTTTAACCATCATATCTTTGTACTCATCAAACGTTTCTGGTTCTTTCGTTACGCCTGCCGCTTGTGCCCAGTCCCAGCGATAGAAGATGACCCGATCATTTGCATTATAGTTTAATGAAGAATAAGTACGTCTAGGAATGCCATAAAATTGCCCATTAATCTTCGTTGCTTGAATATCCTTAACATCTAAATACTTGGATAAATTCGGATAACTAGAAAGATCCTTCGGAATAGGTTTTACAATGCCTTGGTTGACCCAATTATAAAAAGTTGGCGTTCCGATCGCATCAATCGAGAAAATGTCTGGTAAGGAATCTGAAGCCGCCCAGAGATTGATCTTTTGTGCATAATCATCCCATGTGATGCCTACCGGTTTAAACGTTACGTTAAATTTCTTAGAGAGGAATTGATAAAGGGCATCATCTTTCGACTTGGCTAATCCTGACTCGACATCCCATATTGCAACCGAAAGCTCAATGGCATCTTTATATTTGTTTTCTTCCGTCTTTGGTGCAGTCGTACTGGCACTAGCACTGGCTGTTGGCGCCACAGTCGCCGTTCCTGGTTCCGTGTTGGTTTTACTGCAGGCCACCAATGAGGTTGTTAACAGCAGGGTACTCATTAAGAAAAGTGAACTTTTTTTCAACATTTTCATACGAAAACCTCCCTATTTTATATATCTAAGAGAAAGGCAACCTGTTGCTCTTCTCTTTAAAACACCTACGTCTGGCCGCTTACTCCTTTAACGATCCAACCATAATGCCACTTGCAAAATGCTTTTGAAGAAACGGGTAAATAAGTAGAATCGGAAGACTTGTGACAACAATGGAGGCCATTTGTACACCTTGTACATAAATGCTTTTACTGTCCCTGATGGCTGCCCCAATCGAACCGATGTCCGTATTGAAATTAATAAGCAGCTCGCGAAGCAAAATTTGTAAAGGTACCTTAGAAGGTGAGTGAATAAATAATAAGGAGTTATACCATTCGTTCCATCGTTCTACGGAATAAAACAAAGCAAATGTAGCGATGAATGGGGCAGAAATCGGGATGATAATTTTGATCAAAATATAGATATCATTGGCGCCGTCAATCTTAGCCGACTCTTCTAAGCTTTCAGGCAGTGAATTGAAATAGTTTTTCATAATGATGAGATAGAATGTATTAATTCCTACAGGTAAAATCATGGAGAACAGACTATCAATTAATCCTAAATTTTTAACGAGTAAGTACCAAGGGATCAATCCGCCGTTAAAAAACATCGTGAATATAATTAAGGATAAGAACAAATTACGACCAGGCAGCTGTTTTTTGGATAGCGCATAGGCACCGGTTACCGATAGGAACATATTAATGGAAACACCAACTACGGTAATAAATATGGTTACGCCTAGTGAGCTAAAGAATTGTTCTTGCGTTAAGATTGTTTTGTAGTTCGTTAATACGAATGAGGTGGGAAATAGATAAACCTTCTTACTTGTAATCGCTTCAAAAGAGGCGAAGGAAGAAATCAGAACCGTATAGAAAGGAAATATAGATAGGATTCCAAAGAATCCTAATATGACATGGGGAATAAAGCTTAACCCCGAACGTTTTCTGCCTAAACTTGGTGATGAGCTCATGCTTACTCCCCCTTTCTAAAACAGACCCTGTTCTCCAAATTTTTTGACGACATAATTGGCAAACAACAGTAGAAACATACTTGCCACAGACTTGATAAAGCCAGCAGCAGCTAATAACCCAAAATTGCTTCCAACTGACATGGTTGTCCTCAAAATGTAGGTGTCCACCGTATCCCCAACTATATAAACGGGAGCACTGTACAAGTTGTAAATTTGATCAAAACTAACGTTCATCATAAGCCCAACTGTAAGAATGAACAGGATAGCTACCGTAGATTTAATACCAGGCCAAGAAACATGAAGTACTTTTTGCAAGCCATTCGCCCCATCCATATCCGCTGCTTCATACAATTCAGGATTTATACCTGCAAGAGCTGCTAAATATATGATAGAATCCCATCCAATCTCTTTCCAAATATGCGTGATGTAGATGAGTGGACGAAATAACGCAGGGTCCGTCAGTATGGACATTGATTCAAATCCAAACAACCCCATAATTTGGTTAAAAACACCTTGTGAGCCTAAGATATTGGTAATAATTCCACCTAATACGACCCATGAAATAAAATGCGGAAATGTAAAAATCGTCTGGTATATCTTTTTAAGCTTTTGCCTAGCAATTTGGTTAATGAGAAAAGCTAGAAGGATCGGCACTGGAAAATGAAAAATAAGTTTGCCGAAGCTTATGATGATGGTATTCATTAATGAGTTTAGATACTGACTATCATTCAAAATATCTTTAAAGTTTTGGATTCCGATCCATGGGCTGCCTGTAATCCCTTTGCTAAAGTCGTAGGTTTTGAACGCTAAGGTTAAACCGTACATTGGAATATAGCAAAATATTACATACCATGTAATAATAGGTAATAACATGATATAAAAATACTTATGGTAGGTGATTCTATCCCATAAGTTGGATCGTTTACGAACCTGCCTATGCTCGACTAAGTTCGTTGTTGTTTCCATAGGAACCCTCCTTACGATGTGAACGATTTCTTAACTAAATATTAATATAATCTGCGATACGCCCATATAGACGATTCCCAGCATCTATATCGACGCTTTAAGCTGAAAGCCATGGCCTGTTTCTTCATCGTAGATTATTACATAGCGAATCATGAAATCGTTCATATCGTAAGGTTAGGTCTAATCTTCACCTGTCTTTTTTCTATACTCCGATGGCGTAATGCCCGTTATCCGCTTAAATATTTTTGTGAAATAAAAATAATCGTTAAACCCTGACTTCTCACTCACCTGTTGAATTGTTAACGTTGAGCTGTTTAATAAGCCCCCGGCATAATCAATTCGCAGCTTACTGATGTACTCCGTGAAATTAACGCCCATCTCCTTTTTGAAAATATGACTAACATAGTTCGGTGTTACGAAAAATAGTTTGGAAATCTGACTCAAATTGATGTCATTATAGAAATTTTCTTTGACATATTTCACAATATGCCTGACTGTTTCGTGCTCGATCTCTACATCGGATACCTTGGCTAAGGAGATCACTTGTTGAATGATTTGCCGCCTAAGCTCTGCCAACATGACGTGTACATTCAAATAAATGGAGGATAGTTGTTCGAAGTGATCAATCTCCACGTCCACATGCATAGCTAGTCTATCGCTCGCATAATACATAATTTGATAATAGACAAAATAAGCATCTTTGATCGTATAAACTCCCGATTCGAAGCAAAACGAGATTTCTTGAAAGGAGGCATCAATGGCCTTCAGATCTTTCTTTACCATGGCGGTGGCTAAGTTACTTAAATAACTCTTCAGATCCGTAGAGGCAGGAGTGACACTATAACAATCCTTCTTTCCTGTCACAAAAAAATGAAATGCTGAGATATTAGCCGCATGTATGGCTTCTTTTATTTCATGTAACTTCATGTGCGTCGCATAGCCTACACTAACATTCGGGACCGATTTCACTTTTTCCATAAAGGACGTAAAATCAGGTTGATTCATAAGACAGACCAATTTACTTGGTCCTGTTTTTAGACTGCAGAACGGAATCTTACTTTCGTTTGGCATGGAGAAATGCCCGATCACTTGAACGACAGCTAAATCATTTTTCTCACAATCAACGCCCTCAGCTCGTAATAATTCCTTTACTTTGCCATGATCGGGCACACTTTGCCCTAGAATTAAATCGATTAATTCCAAATGATCACTTTTACTTTTCGATTCGATATGTAACCTTGCTTTCTTTAAGTAATCTTTAATTTCATTTTCTTCAAAAGGCTTCAAACAGTAACCAATCGCACCATATTGCAGTGCTTTCTGCGCATAAACGAACTCAGCATGTCCACTTGCTACAACGAATTGGACGGGTAATTCTTTGCTTACTACTCTTTTTATTAATTCAAGACCATTCATACCAGGCATTTTAATATCCGTTATCACCAGATGTGGTTGATGTGTGTCAATGAAGGCAAGAGCTTCGTCAGCACTATGCACTTCTCCAATAACTTGAAATCCATACTCTTCCCAATCAATACTATGTTTTAAGCTCTGTACAACCCACTCTTCATCATCTACCAATAAAATTTTATACATCCTCATTCTCCTTTAGCGGCAAATGAAAAATCACTTCTGTCCCTAAGTTTTCTTGACTTTGGAAGCTTAACCCATACTCATCTCCACAGATGAATTGGATACGATTATTGACGTTTTTCAAGCCTAGATGCTGATCGAATTGGTCTTTGCCTTCCGCATTCTTATGTAACGCCTCGCTTATTTCCTCAGGCATTCCGTTCCCATTATCTTTCACACTTATAATTAATTTGTTATGGGGGTCAATTTCCGCCATAATCCTCAGATGACCTTTTTTCGCTAAGGGTTCTAAACCATGTATAATCGCATTCTCAACAATCGGTTGGAGAATCATTTTAGGAACTTTGCAGGTTAATACTCGGGGGTGGATGTCCAACTGAATGTCGAACCGATCTTTGAACCGCGTTTTTTGAATGCGCAAATAAGCGCTAATCGTATCCAGCTCTTCTTGAAGCGTGACTTCTTCTGTTCCTTTAATACTGTATCGAAATATCCGGCTTAAATCTTGGACCATGTCTTTAATTTCAGGTACCCCTTTTATCATCGCAATTCCTTTTATCGTTTCGAAGGTGTTGTACAGAAAATGAGGATTAATCTGACTTTGCAAGAACGCAAGTTCAGCTTTCTTTTTCTCGAGTTCCACGCGATAAAGCTGGATATTAGCTTCAATGAGATTTCGTGTGAGTGAATCGATTTCGTTGAACATTGTATTCAATTTTGAAGAAAGGATTGTCATTTCAAAGTAGCCTTCAAGTTTGATCTCCTGCTTAAAAATCACCGTTTGTTTGGTTCGAATACCTAGAATGAAATTCGTAATTTGGCGAATGGGTTTAATTAAATTATTCATAATTAAGATGAAGGGCACGGAAAGAATAAAAATGGCGGTAAGCAGCAAATAGATGACATTTAATCTTAATTTTCTAATCTCGCTATATAACGCTTTTTCGGGAATAGCACTAATGATGGTGCCGCCTATTTCAGGAAGCTTCTCCGTTTGTACAATTTGGCGAACGCCATTTAAGGTAAGGATTGCCGATTGGCCATTTAAAGCTTCAGCAGCTGTCAAGAAACCGGAGTTGCCCCCAATAGAGGCTGTATCGTTGGACGTAAACACCTGATGATCGCGATCTAGTAAGTAGAATTTCATCTCTTCCTTGCCGATCTTGGGGAACGAAAGCGCGGTGATTTCCTTAGCATCAATGACGAGATAACAATAGCCAATCTGTTTGCCTGTATGTGCGGCATCATACGTGGCGAAGGTCGATAGTCCTGCTATGAAAAACTTGGTTCCCTTGATATTGGAACCGAAATTCACCTCTTTCAACCCAGAAATAAATGGAGAACTACTGAAGAGCTTTTGATACTTTGTGACATATTCATTCCCGCCGAAGGTGCTATAGAACGATCCTGAATTTCCAACGACTATGACGTCAACAATACCCTCTTTCATTAATCTGGCATTATTCAGTACACTGCTAATTTTCTTAGAGAGCTCGTACCTATTTCCATAATCGGTTTCGAGCATGAATTCCTGCATGTCGGGGTTATAGGCAATATTCATAAGTAATTTATCAATACTATTGCGGTAGGAAGCCACATCTTGCTGCAATTGAGAAATCATGTTCACGGTGTATTCGGTATTCTTTTGTTTAATAATCTCTTTGTTTTTCGTATAAAAGACGGAAAAAATCAAGATTAACAACACAAATGTGATCGATGCGAGGAAAATCAACTGATTTCTGATTGTCACTTTATTGAACCAATGCATGGCGCCCTCAATCCCTTTCTACAAACCTACCCACAATATTTAAATGAATATTCTGAATTCATAAAATTCTACATTACATTCTACTTTCATTCACAAATCCCTTTATCTATTGGCATGCGAGCTTGTAGAAAAAAAGCCAGACCAAACACGAGGGTGTTATGTTAGTCTGGCACTCTCCTATTTATGTTCAACTTATAATTATAATGAATAATGGCTTTGTCGATTCGCCTAGCACATCATGATGTACCTACAGCTTCTTGCGGAGCTCGCTGACAGACACCCTTCTGGCACCCGAATTAGTCCTTACTTCCGCTGGCTGTATCGTTGGAGCAGCTTCTCCCGCTTCCTGCATACGACGAATCAAACGCGCTCGCAAATCCGAGGCAACGTTATCAAAGGAGACAACTCCGATCAAATTGCACAACTCATGGGGATCGGATTGCAGATCATAAAGAAATTCCTCGACATACGTCTCTGCCCCTGCATCTTGATAAGGATTCAAATCCAGCGCACTTATGCTGTATTTCCAGCGGTGTGTACGAATAGCTCGGCCAACTTGTGACTCGCTGATTTGTACAAGTATTTCCTCTGGCCAATCATCTCTTTCACCGCGCAGCAGCGGAAGAATAGAACGGCCCTGCATGGAAGTTGGAACCGGAATACCTGCTGCATCCAGTAGCGTTGGTGGAAGATCCACTAAAGAAATCATCTCTTGCAAACGCCCGCCAGACTTGAAACAGCCGCCAGTGAATGCGGTCGGTACTCGAATGGAGCTATCATGACAGGATCGCTTATACTCATTGTTCCTCGTCTTAAAGTGGCAGCCATGGTCGGAAGTAAACATGATAATCGTATCTTCCTCCAAATCTAGACTAATTAAGCAATCGAACAAGCGTCCTAGAGCCTCATCTAAGCGTTTGACCATCCCGTAATAACCACCAAGATGAGCATGCGCTGTACCACCCAATGTAGCCAGATCCCCAGGGATGAATTGGCTGCCGCTGTAGCGACCTTCGTATCCGCGTGGAGCTGGATAGTTATCCGAATGATTCTGATGATGCGGCTCGAGATAGGAAAGGAATAAGAAGAAAGGTTCCTCCTTATGCTGATCAATGTATCGAATTGCTGCATCCGTTTGTGCGTCTACCCGGTAGCCCGGCAGCTTCACTGGCTTATTCAAATTGTCATACATAACCGTATCGTAAGCATCCGAAGCGTATTCAAGAACATTGGAACCTAACCAGTATTGATAGCCTCCTCTCTGATTCTGAGGTACCGGTTCTTGTCCAGCCAAGTGCCACTTGCCGATATATCCGGTGTGGTAGCCAGCGTCATTAAAATAATGGGCCAGCGTTTGCTCCTCTTGCTGCAGCGGAATGCCATTCACGTAACAGCCTGTTTCTGTCGCATATTTCCCTGTTTGCAGGGAAGATCTAGCAGGTCCGCATACCGGTTGGCATGTAAACGAATTATAAACATGCGTCCCCTCCATCGCCATGCGGTCGAAGTTAGGTGTCAGTTCAAGGGGATTACCATGAACCCCAGTTGTATCAAAGCGCTGCTGATCCGTAAAAAATACAATTACATTTGGTTTTTTCGTTGTTTTCATAGGAAGCACCTCACGATTTTATTATTTGTAAACCCTTACAATTATTTACATTATTAATCTACCATTTCCTAGAATGAAGGACTCCGTTGCCCCTTCACCCCTTCGTCGGTATGCATACCTCTTTACAAGTCCCAATCTGATAGAGTTCACCGCTAGGCAATGCTCTGAACGCAGTTTTGAAAAGGGTAGCTGAACAATACTCGGGTCGAACGGAATCACACTGTACACAGTAATAATAGCCAACTACTTTCATCACGAAACCCCTGTCACTTTCTATACAGTTTATATACATATAGACCCCATCCATCATGTAACTTGAATAGGCAAATCAAACAAGCTGGTATGATTCACTGCCAGACGCTAACCGATTTGAAATGCCTTGCAATTTTGTTGTCAAAATTTCAGGGATTTACGTCATTGATTGGACTACTTCTTATTTTTCAATTCTTCAACAAGAGAATTTGATGTTGTGCCTGTGAGTCGCGTCTTCGTTTCGACTTGAACATTCACGGATAACTTTGGAAACAATTCCTGCCAGTTATCCTTTATTTGTTGCCAACCCTTCGGATCGTTACGATGAATCACTTCACCAAACCCGAAAATATCAGATTGATATTTCGTTTGAACTTCATGAATAGCATGTTCGATAAGCTCTTTTAACTGCTTGTTCGATCTTTCCTGAAGACCTTCAATCGTTTCTAACTTCGTTAAGTCAACTTGACATTTGACCTCCGCCACGTTTTGTTCAACTAGCAGCCGAATATCGATATGCGGCTCACCGTTCTTGATTTCACCCTTCATATTTGACTTTGTATTTAACACTTCGAATGAGATCCGTCCGCCATCCTCACACGTCACATTGCCGATCGTACGTTTCACATTACCTTCAATATAATTGTAACCTTTGCTATCTGGTTCATCTAACCAGCCGACCAGCTTATCTTTTCGAAATACCGCCAACCCTATTAATCGTACATTGCCATTTGGGGTGGTTGATTCCAAATTATCCAGTGATCTGCCTACCTTGAGATCACCCGTTCTTTCAATTCCAGATAACACTGGATTTTTGCCTTGGCTAACCAAGTCAGTAATGAGTTCGTCTAGTGTGATTGTCGTCGTAGGTGCCCACTCTCTGGACGATACACGCAAAGTGTCAAATAGACTGTTGGATGGAATGGGTTCCAGTGCCGTCAAGATTGACAAAACATCTGCCCCTTTTCCTCCTTTTGCAATAATAATGGAGAAATCATTCCTAAATTCATGATCACGGGAGATATAATCTAATGTGTCCGCAATGCCTACCCGTGCTAGCGATTCCCCAATGGCCAGAACACGAAGATGAGAAACATATGGTTTTCTAGGACAAACTGTCATCATTTTTCTTAAAGCTTCAGCTAACGTATCTGCTTTACTTTTATACATGATGGCAGGAATGCGAGTTGATCCCCCCTTGGCATTAATTTGCTGAGGTTCAACCACCTGGATAGATACTTCAATCTGATCATCACTGCTATCAATCGCCATACCTACCACAAATGCCAAATCAGTTAACTCATTACGATTCCAACAGCCGGTTAGAACAATAACGATCCCCATAAACAAGAGAGCAATCACTTGCTTTCTCATAATAGGCTAACCTCCCTTTGGATTGCTTGTCG
Organism: Paenibacillus sp. J22P165; assembly: GCF_059692015.1. NCBI lineage: Bacteria > Bacillati > Bacillota > Bacilli > Caryophanales > Paenibacillaceae > Paenibacillus > Paenibacillus sp. J22P165. Next base: position 133,337 of record NZ_JCAUAP010000013.1, read on the forward strand.
GTGGAGATGGCTGATCCGTCTTCTCACGAATAGTGTTTTGCTTGTTCACGATACGAGGCCGCGAAATCATCCCCCACCAAGGTACCCGTATAATGGTATCCTTATTATCCTTTAACTTAAAGGGAGCGATAGGGCTAAGATAAGGGATGCCAAATGATCGTAAACTACCCAAATGATGAACCAAAATAATGACTCCAATAATAATACCGTACAAACCAAAAGAGGCTGCGAGTGCCATCATCGGAAAACGAAGCATACGAACCGATACAGAAATGGTGAAAGCAGGAACAGCAAAGCTTGCAATTGCCGTTATAGAAACAACGATAACCATGGCCGCTGATACGAATCCGGCATCTACCGCAGCGGTACCCATAACCAATGTTCCGACAATACTAATGGCAGTCACAATAGATTTGGGCATACGCAATCCGCCCTCACGTAATATTTCAAAGGTCACTTCCATAATCAATGCTTCAATGAACGCAGGGAAGGGAACCCCCTCACGCTGAGCTGCCAAGCTAATTAGGAGTAACGTCGGCAGCATTTCCTGGTGAAAGGTTGTAATTGCAATGAACAAAGAAGGACCTAATAGAGCAATACAAAATGAACTATAACGTAAGATGCGAATAAGGGTACTGATATCCCAGCGCTGATAGTAATCCTCTGCCGCCTGTAAGAAAGAGACAAGGAGCGCAGGCACGACGAGCACCACCGGTGTTCCGTCGACGAGTATGGCTATTTTCCCTTCTAACAGCTCGCCAGCAATGACATCCGGCCGTTCTGTGTTGTACACGGTTGGGAAGGGCGTATACGTTTTATCCTCGATCATATCTTCGATATAACCGCTTTCCAATATTCCATCAATATCGATACGATCTAAACGACTACGGACTTCTTCCACGATAGAATCATCAGCAATTCCTTTAATGTACATAATCGCAACATCCGTTTGCGTGACTCTTCCAATTTTTCTAGATTCCAGCCAGAGATTAGGATCTTTAATCTTTCGGCGAATTAATGCTGTATTCGTTCTAATGTTTTCTGAAAATCCTTCCTTAGGCCCACGCATGACCGTTTCATTGGAGGGTTCCGTAACACCACGTTCATTCCAACCACGCAGACCAATGACAATGCCTTGGGTGTGTCCATCCAACAATAGAATGACATCCCCAGACAATAAACACGTGTACAGAGATTTGAAATCAATGACTTCATGGACTTCTCCAACAGCCAGGATACGATTTTTTAATTGCTGCATAACCGAAGAATCGGTGTCCGTCGTCGGGTTCAAACCAATATGCACTTCAGGTAATAGTGAATCTCGGATAAAATTTTGCACAGCAATAGCATCTGTAAGACCATCTGTATAGAAGATACAAGCCTTAAGTGCTCCTTCCGTACCTATGATAAACTCCCTAGTTACCAGGTCTGAACTGTTACCGAGCTTCGTCTTAATTTCTTGCACATTCTCATGCAGATCCGTGAACAGTAGGTCCAATGATGCTTCCATACCTGAATTGTTTGGCTGGAGCGAACTATGATAAGAACTTCTTTTCGTTAATTTCTTAAAGAGATCCATCATGTAATCCTCTCAGATCATTTTTATTAATATTTCCCATAATCTCCATTATTATTTGTGATTAGGATCCTACTCATAAAATGACTTTATTTCTAAAACAGCTTTTACAATTCGCGATATAGGTAATAATTTAAAGGAGATACTCCACAACAAGATAGGGGACTTCGATGATAAAAGAGAAAATCAATAGCGGACAAATGTTTGCATGGATGATGATGTTTGAAATAGGCAACGCCATTATCATTAACATCGGTATGGAAGCCAAACAATCTGCCTGGATTGCTATTCTACTTGCAATGTTAGCTGGAGTTGCTACTTACCTGTTAATCTACGTTCCCCTTTTTCGCTTATATCCTAATCACTCCTTTACCAAATATACGCAACTCATTCTTGGCAAATATATAGGTTGGCCCCTTGGTTTTTTTTATCTCGTTTACTTTACTTACGTATCCGGTAGAAATTTAATGGATTTCGGTGCGCTTACCTCGACGATCTCCTATAATGAAACCCCCATTTCCATCCTTAACGGCATCATGATTCTTGCACTAGTCTACGGTTTAACTAGAGGTATTGAAGTGTATGTTCGATCCGTTGAGATCTTCTTTAGCTTATTTATTATCGTTTTTATCTTTGGTGTACTCCTTCTTATCATTTCTAGACAAATGGATACGAATAATCTGAAGCCCATGATCGATAATGGATGGAAACCCATTTTCCATGCCGCATTTCCTCTCGTATACACGTTTCCATTTGCTGAAATGGTCACGTTTTCGATGTTTTTACCGTTCTTGAATAACTCACAAGCCGCTGCAAAAGTAGGTGTCATCAGTATCTTACTTTCTGGCATGATCTTAAGTATAACGACCATACTCAATGTGGCTGTTCTCGGTGTCTACCATACTCAAAACGCTGTATTCCCCTTAATTGAGACCATGGGCGAAATCAATATCGGCGAATTTTTACAGCGCCTAGATTCACTTGTTGTCATCATTTTCGTGATCACTAGCTTTTTCAAAGTAGGTACTTTTTTTCTTGCTGCCATTCTTGCAGCTTCTGATCTATTTCAAGTTCATAACTACAGAAAGTTAGCCCTGCCCATTGGTATCGTCATTCTGCTATCTTCCATTCTCATGTCATCGAACTTCGTTGAGCACCTTGATGAAGGCTTGAATGTATTGCCTCGATATATCCAACTTCCCATCCAAACGGGGATTCCCTTATTGATCTTACTTATTGCGCTTTTTCGTAAACACATCGGACGTGGCTCTCGACAAGAACAAGATCAAAAGGAATAAGAAAGAACATACAGTTTCAAAACGACTGTATGTTACTTTCCGTCCAATACACCGTCAGTTGGCCGAACGTTTGACCAGCTCTATCCCGTTAACGGGAAGTTCAATAACCCCTTTCAAGTTCTCATTCGAATCCAGACGTGTGTAACATTGATCGTCCAGCGAAACTTGCGTCATTTTCCCGCTAAAATTCATAATAAACACATAATCAGTCACACCGTCTGTCCGCACCTGAGCAGTTACTCCTAGTGGGAGATCCGTATCTATGGCACGAGCAACGCCAGTTTGTTGGATGAGTTTACTGTAAAAAGCTTGTAGAAAATCCGGCTTCATCCGTGTCGCCATATGATACGCTTGACCATCCCCGAATCGATTCACCGTAAGCGCCGGCTGGCCTGCATAAAAGCTATCCGTATACACACCCAGAACCTCTGCTCCCTCTGTGTGAATAATTTCGCAAATCTCATGTGACTCGAAAGTCCCCGTCAATTCAAGAGGATTGGCAGGTAACATGGCTACCCCATTCCGGTCGTGATCATAGAGACCTTCAATCTCCTCAGCCCAAATACCAAGCGTTTTACGAAGCGGACCCGGAAAGCCGCCTAGATGGCACAGGTCATGCTCGTCAACAACGCCTGACCAATAAGTTGTGACCAGCGTCCCACCCTCAGCGACGAATTGTTCAAGCTTCTTCCCCGTTTCTTCCCGGCACAGGTATAACATAGGGGCAATAATAAGCTTGTAGGCGGAGATATCGTCCTCAGAACCAATGACATCTACAGCTACGCCTTCCACCCAAAACGCTCGGTGATGTGCAAGTACCGTTCGCTCATAATGAATGCCCATATTGCGTGGACCTTGCGCATCTTTGATCGCCCACCGATTATCCCAATCGAATAGAATCGCTGTCTCTGCACGCGTCGTCGTCCCGACAATTTCTGAAATATCAGATAAAGTTTGCCCTAGCTCTGCTACATCTTTAAATACGCGTGTATGCTCATGCCCTGCATGATCAACGACGGCACCATGGAATTTCTCGCTGGAGCCTCGACTTTTACGCCATTGAAAATATTGCACAGAATCTGAGCCATGCGCTACAGCTTGAAGGGATGAAAGCCTGTGCATGCCTGGTTGCTTCAGCTTGCTGACTGGCTGCCAATTCGTCAAGCTTGGCGTGCATTCCATGAGCAGAAAAGGCTTCTGTTTCAATGAGCGGAACAGGTCGTGATAGAACGCAACTATAGCTCCCAGCTCACTGTCATCCTGATGTTCATGCCAAGTTGGGTAAGCATCCCAGGAAATGACGTCCAATATATCGGCAAATTTACGGTAATCCAAACCTTCAATTAAGTGCATGTTGGTTGTAACTGGCAGATCAGAATTTGCTCCCCGAATGGCATTAATTTCATGTTTGCAGAAGTCGACGGTTTGATCTGTAACGAATCGACGCCAATCCAAATTATGCCCGTGCACCATACTCTCGCCATGCGGTGCCGGAGATTCGACCTGATTCCAATTCGTGTACGTATGCGCCCAGAATGACGTCCACCATGTTGCATTAAGTACTTCGAGCGTTCCGTATTTCTTTTGCAGCCAAGCTCGGAAGGCATCCTGACAATACTCACAATGGCAATCTCCACCAAACTCATTGGAAATGTGCCAGCCGATGACCGCTGGGTGCCCCCCATAACGTTGAGCCAGCTTCGAATTCATGATCGCAGTCTTCTCTCTGTACACGGGGCTTGTGTAGCAATGATTGTGCCTGAGGCCATGCAAATTGCGTACGCGATTCGCTTCAACCCTTCTCACCTCTGGATACTTCTCAGACATCCAGGCTGGACGAGCTCCGCTCGGTGTTGCTAGCCATGCGTAAATACCATTCTCTGCAAATGTATCCAGCAGCCTGTCCATCCATTCAAATGTAAATGTCCCCTCTGTCGGCTCCAACGCCGACCAAGCAAAAATTCCAATCGCCATCACATTGCAATTAGCAAGCTTCATTAACCGTAAGTCCTCTTCCAAAATTCGCGGATCGTGCAGCCATTGGTCGGGATTATAGTCAGCACCGTGCATCAAGACCGGTAGTTTTGAACTTATTGGTGGAATCCATCGAGACATTCAAATCACTCCCATTTCATATCGCTATTACTTCATTATTTATTTTGATTATAGGGGAAATAGTTACTATACTAGTAGAACAGAAGATATCAAAAATCGTACAAAATGAACATTGGTGGTGAAGTCAACATGATGCCATTTCTTATTGCTGAACTAGCAACGTTTGATAACTTAGTACCCCTTTATGTGTATTGTGTTGGCAGCCATGAACAGAAGCAGCTTTTGCGACCAAATGGCTATCCTGCTCATCAGCTCTTTTTATGTCGCAGCGGCAGAGGCATTTTCCAGATTTCTGGCGTACGTGAAATAGAGATGAGTCCTGGCGCCATGCTCATTCTTCCTGCCAACGTGCAGCACGAGTATTTCCCAGCGCCAGGAGAAGACGCATGGGAGCTAGGTTTCGTGGCTTTCAACGGCACTTCGGCCCAAACATTTGTAGACCATCTTGGCAGCCAGATCCCCACGCAACTCAATGAAACCCTGTTTCATGAGCTATGGCGTAAGCTTGAGTCCTTATGGCATCTGATCAGCTTAAATGGAGAAACTAGCTACTGGGAAGCGTCCCGGCGGATGTACGATATGCTCTTACTTATCCTTGAAAGCCAAACTAGCCCTGAGCTGAAGCAACGCGTCCATGCAGCTGGGCAACCTAATGTCGCTCTTCAAGAAGCGATCAAGCTCATTCATGATCATTATAATGAGCGTTTACTGCTAGCCAACTTGGCTAGAACAGTCGGTTACTCCATTCAGCATTTTAACCGCCTATTCATCAGCAGCTATGGCGTTACGCCGCAACAATACATTCAACAAATCCGCATGCGCCGCTCAATCCAACTCCTGCAGGATCACCCTGGCATCTCCATTGAAAAAGTGGCACAGCAGATGGGCATGGAGACAAGCTATTTCATTCGCATCTTCAAACGAACCTATGGCCAGACTCCTAAGCAATTTATCAAAAAATAAGCATTTTACGGCAACGAATAGTGATTCAAAAAGAATTGGCAAAGAGCGTCATAATCATCCGATTATGACGCTCTTTATTGTTGTTCATTACATTTCGAGTTCTTCGAATTATTTTTCTTATTTATTCGTTTTTTTCATCAGCAGTTTGATTGGCGCTATCAGTAAGAACACAAACATAAAGATCAAAAGAACATGTTCCGGTGCTGACATTGCACGAAAATGATTCATCATGTTATCGAGGGAGTGATATAAGCTAAAGCCGAGGAGGATATCCATCTCAATGACTAATAGGATATTAAATACCAGTACAATACAAAATATACCGATTATTTTCATTTTTCCTCCCCCTTAGCTGTAAATGTTCGTGTTACCATTAACCTAACCTAAAATTTCGTTTCTACACCTTTCCCTACAAAGTTGTTGGCATGGTGCCAGCCATGTTGACTTCAAATAGGCGAAGTGTTATACCTGTTAGGGTACATTAAATTGCGGAATGCATGCGCTCCGTTTCTAGGAGGAATTTATGATGAATCATCACTTTTTTGCCTATCTATATCGTCTCAAATATATCGACCGCTGGAGCCTCATGTGGAATATGCGCCGCGAGAACGTAGCCGAGCATTCCTTCTACGTAGCTTCTATTGCTCATATGCTGTGCACGATCTCCAACGAAGTGTATGGTGGGAATGTACCCACGGACCGCGTCGTCTCCATCGCCTTGTTCCATGATGCCTCTGAGGTGCTGACAGGTGATATCCCTCAGCCTGTTAAACACAACAATGAGCAAATCCTGCGGAATTTTCGCGAGATTGAGGACGTAGCTGTAGAACGATTAATCGGCACGATTCCACCTGCGCTTAGCAACATCTACCGCGGCCTCATTCAAGATCCTGACCCTGAGCTCTACCGCTGGGTCAAAGCCGCTGATTTGATTGAAGCCTACATCAAATGTCTAACTGAGCTCTCTACCGGCAACCGGGAATTCGTCGTCGCCAAGCAGCAAGTGCTCGACAGTTTGAAGAAGATGAATATGCCGGAAGTCGATTACTTCTTGGAGCATATGAGCGCATCTTTCGAGAAAACGTTAGATGAGATTACGTTGGATATCGCGGATCCGAGCGAATAAGATACCGTTTGAATTTACAATAAACAAAACAAAGAACCCCTTATCCCGCATAACCCATGCGATGTAAGAGGTTCTTTGTTTGTGTAGCTGTATCGACTATCCCAAAATTTGAGGATTTGTCATAACTAGAATAGCTAGGATAACCGAGATAGAAGCGATCCAGCTGAATGTTTTGATTTTAGCAGCATCCGTCGCAGTACTTTTCCCTGCTGCGCTATTCGCTTTCAACTTTTTAATACGACCACCGATCATTCCTGTTACAGCCCCAACAATCACTAGAAGAATAACAGCTACCGCCATCCATAAAGCAGACGGCATAGGATCGATTTGACTTACCATCGCTCCACCGGAAAGGAAAGTAACAATCAATGAAAATTGACCAACACGATTCATCGTAGATAGCAATCCCATGAAGCTTTCTTGTCCTGCTCCAGATAAGCTTGCAGCTCGTCCCACAATGAAAGGGAAAACAACATAAGAGCCAAGCATTAAAGCACTAATTACATGTAAAAAAATCATAACCTGGTACATTGAGTCGACCTCCGCAATTTTAATTAGAATCGTTCTCTTTTAGTATACAGAATCGGCATGAACGTAACAAGAAAGCGATGTCATATAATCCGTAATTTCACCATATCTCCATAAAAATGTGACCAAATACGCAGAAAACACCGACATAGGCATCGCGACAAAAAAAAGACCAACCTCCTATAACCTAGGAAGCTGGCCATTGATGACTATAACGATTAACCTGATACAACTTTAATGACATTGCGTACGGATTCCGCTGTTTTGTCCAAAGCTGATTTCTCAGCTTCTGTCAATTCAATGTCCATGATTTTCTCGATGCCGTTAGCACCAAGGACCGTCAGAACACCCATGAACAGGTTATCATACCCATACTCGCCCTCGAGAAGTGCGATTGTCGGGATGATCCGTTTCTTGTCTTTAAGGATTGCTTCGGTCATCTGCACAAGGGAAGCTGCTGGTGCGTAGTATGCACTACCGTTACCAAGCAAGTTAACGATTTCGCCGCCGCCAGTACGAGTCCGTTGCACGATAGCCTCAATGCGATCAGCTGGAATCAGCTTCTCGATGGGCACACCGCCAGCGTACGTGTAGCGTACGAGTGGCACCATGTCATCGCCGTGTCCGCCGATAACAACCCCTTTTACATCCTCAACGGACACGTTCAGCTCTTGGGAGATAAACGTTAAGTAACGGGCTGTATCCAGAACTCCGGATTGACCAATGACACGATGTTTCGGGAAACCAAGTGCTTGATAAGCGACATACGTCATCGCATCTACAGGATTACTCAAGATGATTACGATCGCATCTGGAGCCACTTCTTTCACATTCTCACATACGGATTTCACGATACCCGCATTGGTGTTAACGAGATCGTCGCGGCTCATCCCAGGTTTGCGAGCGATACCTGCTGTGATGATAACAATGTCGGAACCCGCTGCATCCGAGTAGCTGGATGTACCCGTGATTTGAGCGTCATAGCCTTGCACAGGACCTGCTTCAAGCATATCAAGTGCTTTTCCCTTTGTAGGGTTTTCTAATTGCGGTATATCGAGTAAAACAACATCACCAAGTTCTTTTTGAGCTAGCATTAGAGCAGTAGTAGCACCTGTAAAACCCGCGCCAACAACGGTAATTTTATTACGACGAATAGCCATTTAAAATATACCTCCTCATAACTTTTGTCTAACTCAACGATAGGTAAAAATTAAGCCATGTTTTTGATGATTTCGTTCGCGAACTCGGAGCACTTAATTTCTTTAGCGCCTTCCATCAAACGTGCGAAGTCATAAGTAACTGTTTTGTTGTTGATGGATGTTTCCAAACCTTTGTAGATCAGTTCAGCAGCTTCCAACCAACCAAGGTGCTCAAGCAACATTACGCCGGAAAGGATAACGGAACCTGGGTTAACAACGTCAAGACCAGCGTATTTAGGAGCTGTACCGTGAGTTGCTTCGAAGATCGCGTGACCAGTCAAGTAGTTAATGTTTGCTCCTGGAGCAATACCAATACCACCAACTTGTGCAGCTAGTGCATCAGACAGGTAGTCACCATTCAGGTTCAATGTAGCGATTACGTCGAAATCAGTTGGACGTGTCAATACTTGTTGAAGAGCGATGTCAGCGATAGCATCTTTTACGATGATTTTGCCAGCAGCTTCAGCGTCTTTTTGAGCTTTGTTTGCTGCTTCTGCGCCTTCTGCTTCTTTAATACGATCGTATTGTGCCCATGTAAATGTTTTATCAGCATATTCACGCTCAGCCAACTCATAACCCCAGTTTTTGAACGCGCCTTCTGTGAACTTCATGATGTTACCTTTGTGAACCAATGTTAATGTTTTACGACCATGTTTGATTGCGTACTCGATTGCAGCGCGAACCAAACGCTCTGTACCCTCGGAGGATACTGGCTTAACACCGATACCTGAAGTTTCTGGGAAACGGATTTTGTTAACGCCCATTTCGTTTTGCAAGAAGGAGATTACTTTCTTAACCGCTTCAGAACCAGCTTCCCACTCGATACCAGCGTAGATGTCTTCTGTGTTTTCACGGAAAATAACCATGTCAACCAACTCAGGACGTTTAACTGGGGATGGAACGCCATCGAAGTAACGAACTGGACGGGAACATACGTAAAGATCAAGCTCTTGACGAAGTGCCACGTTCAAGGAACGGATACCGCCACCGATTGGTGTAGTTAGAGGTCCTTTGATGGATACGATATATTCTTTCATTGCTGTTAATGTATCATTCGGCAACCAGCTGTTGAATTTGTTGAATGCTTTCTCACCAGCGTATACTTCGTACCAAGCGATTTTCTTTTCGCCTTTGTATGCTTTCTCAACTGCTGCATCTAGTACACGAACGGAAGCCGCCCAAATGTCAGGACCTGTACCGTCACCCTCGATGAAAGGGATAATTGGGTTGTTAGGAACTTGAAGAACACCGTTCTCGATCGTGATTTTTTGACCTTCTGTTGGAAGTTCGTAGTTTTCGAATTGTGGCATGATAATTGCTCCTCCTCAAATTTGTCTAAAATGGTTTCTTCTATATGCTGTGCATAACTAGGCACACAAAAAGTGACGGGTGTCTCAGTACTCCCCCAGAAGAACTAGGGCCCAGTACCAAACGCCCGCACCTTGAGCTTAAATAGCATGAACAATTAGCGTTGGCTAATTGGGATATATTTTTGGTTAACTGGACCTGTGTACTCTGCGCGAGGACGGATCAAGCGGTTGTTCTCGTACTGCTCAAGAATGTGAGCTGCCCAACCGGAAGTACGGCTAATCGCGAAGATTGGCGTAAACAAGTCACGTGGGATTTCTAGCGTCGTATATACGGATGCTGAATAGAAATCTACGTTTGGTTTCAAGCCTTTAAGACCTGTTACCAACTCGTCTGCTTTAATGGACATTTCGTACCATTTGAGGTTGCCAGTCAATTTGCCAAGCTCATAAGACATTTTTTGCAAGTGCTTTGCACGTGGATCGCCGTTTTTGTATACGCGGTGACCGAAGCCCATGATTTTGTCTTTGCGCTCTAATTTACCGTTAATGTACGGAACAACATTCTCAACTGTACCGATCTCTTCAAGCATAACCATAACCGCTTCGTTCGCACCACCGTGAAGAGGCCCTTTAAGCGTACCGATAGCGGAAGTAATACCGGAATAGATGTCAGTCAATGTTGCTACAGTTACACGCGCCGCGAAAGTCGATGCATTCAACTCGTGGTCTGCATGAAGTACCAACGCTTTATCTAAAGCTTCAATTGCAACTTTATCTGGCTCTTTGCCAGTCAGTTGGAACAAGAAGTTAGCAGCTACAGAAGCATATCCTGGGGAAGCTACTGGCTCTTTACCTTCGCGAATGCGTGCGAAAGCTGCGATAATGCTTGGAATTTGTGCTTGCAACTTGATCGCTTTGCGCACATTGGATTCCATGCTAGCATCATTTGCCTCTTCATCATAAAGGGCAAGTGCAGAAACCGCTGTACGAAGCGCCGCCATGGAATTTACATCTTTCGGGAATGCACGAATGAGGTCGATTACCGCATCTGGTACTTTGCTGTATGAGTTCAGGTCACTTTGCAATTTCTCAAGCTCTGCTTGAGTAGGCAATTTGCCGAACCAAAGTAAGTAAATTACTTCTTCAAAAGTCGCATTTTCTGCGAGGTCATCAATATCAATCCCGCGATACGTAAGCACACCATCTACAATGGAGCTGATCGACGAGGTTGTGGCTACAATTCCTTCTAAACCTTTGGTTGCAGACATGGGAATCTCTCCTTAGCTACTCTATTAGCATAATATTGCTGTTTTCTTCTTTTAATAATAAAGTATTTTACTTGGTAAGTGAACAAAAGGGGTCATAGAAGTTCATTATCACTATCATAAGTTTTCTTTTTGGCGCAAATTTTCACACCATTTTCGTACAACTGGTTCCAAACGCACGATACAAGTTTTTGTTAATTTCACCGAATTATTCAGTGAGCGCGGAAAAATTTGTAGAGCAAGTACGAGATTGATACAATGTAACCAATGAATCCGTGAAATGAGTTGAAAGGAGCGACATAATGAGCAACCATGCAACTAGGATTGGCATCATCGATATCGGTTCCAACTCCATCCGACTTGTCATTTATGAAATGAATGCACATGGCGCTTATCGCGTCGTGAGTGAGCACAAAGATTCCGCAAGACTTAGTGAACGTATGGGTCAAGATGGCATCTTACATAACAAAGATATTATTTCAATCGTTCCTATCTTAACCCACTATGCCAGGTTATGCCAGTCTCAATTTGTTACAATTGTGCGAGCAGTTGCAACAGCAGCTGTTCGAAACGCTGCCAATACAGCAGATATCGTGCGAATTCTTGAGGAACAAACAGGACTTCGAATTGAGGTATTGAGCGGATTTGAGGAAGCTCGCTATGGTTATTTAGGTGTCGTCAATGCCATGGATATTCGCAATGGCATGATTATTGATATCGGCGGAGGCAGCACAGAAGTCTCGTTAGTAAAGGATAGAGAGCTGGTCCAAAGTGTCTCCTTCCCCTTCGGCGCTGTGAATACGACCCGCCAATACATGAAAGGCGCTAACCTAACGGTATCCGAAATCGACGAAATCCGCAAAATGGTCCTTGAAGCGATTGCTTCTCAGCCATGGATAGCCAAGTCCCCTGATCTTCCGATGGTTGGGCTGGGAGGAACGATTCGCACCCTAGGTAAAATGAGTCGTAAGCGCAATAAATACCCTCTCCAGCTCGCTCATAATTATGTCATGAAGCTAGAGGAGCTTCGGGAGTTTTCACTTCTTTTATCCTCATTGCCTATTGATAAAAGAAAGAAAATTGACGGTCTCGCCAAAGAGCGAGCCGACATTATGGTACCAGGTCTGATTATCCTTGAGACGATCTGCGAGGCAGCCAAATCCTCTTCTTGTCTTGTTAGCGGATCTGGACTCCGTGACGGTCTTTTTTTCGAAACCTTTAATCCGAAGCAACCGATGAAGGCTGACGTGTTGGAAGCGAGCCTCCAGAACATCCTGATGCTCCATCCGAATGCGTCCGTCGCACATGTGCGGCATATCGATGCTTTTGCTTTACAAATGTACGATGTGCTTACACCACCTACAGAGTTGGAATCACGCAGCAAGCTGTTGCTGCACACAGCAGCGCTATTATACCGCATTGGTGTCAGCGTACATTACTATCAGTTCCTCAAGCATACGGAATATATGATCCAGGAAGCCCATATTGACGGTCTAAGCCATCGGGAGATTGTCCTGGCATCGCTTATCGCAACCTTCAAAACAAAAAATCGGACCCTGCAGCAGGCACTTGTGTACAAGGACCTGTTACTGGAATCCGATGTTACCTTAATCATCAAGCTCGGTGCGATTCTAAAGCTTGCAATGGCTTTGGATATTAGTGAAACTCAGCCAATTCAAGAACTAACCCTCCTTCGTAAGGGTACTGCGATGTGTCTCCATCTGCGCTGCGTACACAACCCTTATTTGGAGCTTAGGGAGCTTCACGCATTTACGAAGGATTTTGATAAAATCTGGGGACTCAAGCTTACGGCTCAAGCCGAAGTTTCTTCCATGAAGTAATCCGCATGGCCTCGAACTGGCTCCGATAAGGGGTCAGTTCATTTTTGATTCGTGCGTACATCCCATTCGACATGAGCTCTCTTGCCTTTACATTGTCATGGAGTGTCACATTCAGAATTTGAATCATCATTTTCTTCATTTCACGATCCAATACTGGACACATCAACTCAATCCGCCGCGTTAAATTCCGCGTCATCCAATCTGCTGAAGACAGATAGACGTCGACACGACCCCCATTTTCGAAATAGTAGATCCTTGAATGCTCAAGAAAACGGTCTACAATACTCCGAACAGTAATATTCTCGCTGAGACCCGGCACTCCCGGCCGCAAGCAGCACACACCGCGAATGATAAGTTCAATCTTCACACCAGCCTGAGACGCCGCGTATAACGCATCCACCATTTCTTGATTGGACAGTGAATTCATTTTGGCAATAATCCTTGCAGGACGGCCAGCTTGGGCATGTTCAGATTCTCGCGCGATGAGTTCGAACAACTTATCTTTTAAATCCGTTGGAGCTACGGCAAAAGATTGCCAATCATGTGGATCTGAGTAACCTGTAATTTCGTTAAAAAGGGCAGAAGCATCTTCACCAATAACACTATTGGAGGTAAACAAACCAACATCCGTATATAGCCGTGCCGTACTATCATTATAGTTACCTGTTCCGACATGGACATATCGGCGAAGTGTATGTTCCTCTTGACGAACGACGAGTGTAATTTTGGCATGCGTTTTGAGTCCAACAAGGCCGTATACAACGTGACAACCCGATTTCTCGAGCATTCTTGCCCATGCAATATTTCGTTCTTCATCGAACCTAGCCTTCAGCTCAACGACCACTGTCACTTGCTTACCTGACTCTGCTGCTCTCGCTAAGGCTTGGATAATTGGCGATTTACCGCTCGCTCTGTATAGCGTCATCTTGATCGCCAGTACGTGAGGGTCATAAGCCGCATGAATAATAAAGTCCGTCACAGCGTCGAACGTTTCGAAGGGATGATACACGAGCACATCTTTTGCCTTGAGAATCTCGAAGAATTCATCGGAATTCGCTGTATCTTCAAATTCAATGGGATACTTAGCCACAATGCGCGGATAGCGAAGATTATCAAACCCATTCAATGAGTTGGCTAGCTTCATAAAATAGGTAATATCCAGCGGCCCATCAATCTCAAATATTTGTTCCTCGATTTCAAACTCTTCCTGCAATTGCGCTAAAGCGTAGGGATGAATCCCTTCTTGGACCTCCAACCTCACAGGAGAGCCCCAGCGTCTGCGCCTTAGCTCCTTTTCAATCTCCTCGAGTAAATCCTCCGCTCCTTCTTCATTGAGCGTTAGATCCGCATTTCGCGTCACTCGGAAGCCATGCACGGAAATCGGTATGTAACCACTGAAAAGAGACTGAATATGATGCTCGATTAACTCTTCCAGTAGAATAAACTCGGTCTTTTTGCTATTCGAACGTGTTGGCACAGGGATGCAGCGAGATAAATTACTAGGAATTTGAACTATAGCAAAAAACGGTTCTTCATCTAACTCATCGCCCTCGCGAACAAGCAACACGGCCAAATATAAAGATTGATTATGGACAAGAGGAAACGGGCGACTTTGATCGACAGCCATCGGTGTAAGTACCGGGAAAATAATATCATGATAGTAGGCATCCATAGCCTTCTTCTGAGACGTGTTCAAATCTTCATACTCGGTGAAAACGATACCTTCTTTTCCTAAGAGCCGCGTTACTTCACGGTACGTTTTGTACTGCTCTGTCACCATTTTGGCCGTGCGTTTCATAATGCGCTTAATGAGTCCTGCTGGTGTGTAACCAGTGAAGTCCTTTTTGGTATAGCCAGCCTTAATTTGATCCTTAAGTCCTGCGACACGAACACTCATGAATTCATCGAGGTTGCTTGATACGATCGACAGAAATTTCACACGCTCTAGCAGTGGCGTACTCGCATCTTGCGCTTCCTCAAGCACACGCCAATTGAACTCAATCCAGCTCAAATCACGATTAATGTACTTGGTTGAGATCTCTTTGAGTTCTTTGAGTTCTTTAACATCCTTCAGTTCCGGTTCGCGCGCAATACTCATAATTCCTCCAGTACTTTCCCTTTTTTTAGTCATCTACTATCTCCATTGTACTATGCGTCTAAGGGGGCGACAATCCAATTCCCTGTATTTCAATATATTAAGATTTTGTAAATAAGATGATATTTCCGTATTTATCCACGTTCATGTTACAATAAAAATGACTGATAACAAGGAGTGATTCCTACCATGGGTATCCTAAATCCGCGACTGGTTCACCAAATTTTCAGGGGGATATGGGTGGCAATCATACTATTCCTAGTGGCCATTGCCTTTTACTATATCATTCCTCTTATTTACCCCTTTATTTTTGGTTGGATCATTGCGCTTATGCTTAACCCGCTTGTTAATTTTTTTCAATTCAAATTAAAACTGCCCAGATGGCTGTCGGTTTCGTTATCCATGCTCTTATTCTTAGGTGCAATGGTTACCATCATTACGTTACTTGTAGCCAACATTGTCGTTGAGCTGGGCTCACTTGCGGATACGATTCAACTGCAGATTAACCGGTGGGTAGAAGAATTTAATGTATTTATTAATTCGGTTACCTTCCAACAATGGATTGAGCGCGTCAATGAATTTTTCGAAAATAACCCGAAATATCAGGAGACGGTTAACACCAATCTCTCGTCCACAGCAGGTTCAATAGCCGATGTTAGTAAATTGGTCATCACCTATATCTTTGCGGCACTCAAAGGTTTCCTAACTTCGCTGCCGAATATTGCGACAATCACGATCATTGTCATGTTAGCCACCTTCTTCATTAGTAAGGACTGGTATGGGCTCATCAAACGCTATAAAGGGATCTTCTCGGACGTGATCGTCAAAACGACGAAGTTAATACGAACGGACTTGCAGAAAGCGTTGTTCGGATATGTAAGAGCTCAGTTAATTCTAGTTTCCTTAACCGCACTCGTGGTCATTATCGGTCTGCTTGTGCTTCGTGTTGACTATGCCATCACCATAGGTTTATTGACGGGCTTGGCTGATTTGATGCCGTATTTAGGAACAGGTGCGGTCATGGTGCCGTGGATCCTCTATGTTTTCTTTGCGCAAGGCAATATCATGCTGGGGATTGGACTTAGTATTCTATATGGGGTTATTGTTATCGCGCGGCAAATTATGGAGCCCAAAGTATTAGCCTCTTCCGTCGGCTTGGATCCCTTAGCTACCTTAATCGCCATGTTCGTAGGTTTAAAGCTATTCGGGCTATTAGGACTCATCGTTGGCCCTGTATCCCTTATTCTCATTACCGCGTTCTATCGAGCGAGAATCTTTCATGATATCGCAGCCTACATACACAAAGGCTCGGCACCTCCGGAATAGGAGGATGACCGAGCCTTTGCTTTAATATAAGCTTATCGACGACGAATAATGTGCATATTGCCTTTGCCGATTTGCTTGCGGATGATAGCCAGCAAGAGCACCTTGAATATCGGTCTTGTATACGGAAAAACGAGCAAGAAACCGAGAATATCCGTAATGAAGCCTGGAGTAATGAGCAGAATCCCTCCAAGGAAAATACAGATGCCATCTAAGATTTGCTGTGCCGGCAATTGCCCCTGCGACCACTCAAACTTCGCATATTCCATGACCTTGCGACCTTCGCGCTTAGCAAAGTACGCACCTAGAAAACCACTTGCTATGATTAACAGGAAGGTCATCCAACCTCCGACTAGATGTCCTAGCATAATTAACAGTGTAATTTCAACGGCGGGTACGAGTATTAAAAGAGCAATAATCCATCGAAACATACGTTCACACTCCTTCGGAATACTTCGTAATGAGCTGCCACAATTCTGGCGCTTCCTTCTCTATACGTACTGGCCTCCAAGAAGGATTCACCCAAACATGACCAGTTGTGCCCGTCACCAATAATTCTTCGGTAAGATCCTCATTAATTCTGCGAATTTCATAGGCGAATTGCAGGCGAACGCTGCTTGTTTGAGCTACCCGAGTATAGATACCAACAAGATCATCGTAACGTGCTGGCTTTTTGAACTTGAGATCCGCTTCGGTTACGGGGAGTAACAGTCCCTTTGCCTCTATTTGACTATAGGGATATCCCAAGGATCGAATGAATTCAGTGCGTCCAATTTCAAACCAAGTCAAATAGTTTGCATGGTATACGACCCCCATTTGATCCGTTTCCTGATACCGCACTCGCAGCTGTTGCCCATGCCACTGTTCCTGATTCATGTTAAATCCTCCTGCTATGTCTTGATGATTCCAGTATAACATAGGTAGGATCTAAGCTAGGAATTTGGCGCCATAGACGCAAAAAAGAGTGAAGCAAGATTGCTCTCGCTTCACTCCTTATAATCACTTACAGAACGCTCGCTTGACCTGAGTAGATTACGCCTACTTCTGGGTAAATCGAAACTTCTGTACCGTCTTTAATTAATTCAACTGCATTTTCCACACCAACGATGACAGGAATCCCAAGACTAAGTGCAACGACTGCCGCGTGAGACGTGATGCCGCCCACTTCGGTAATCAAAGCAGATGCTCTTTGAACAGCTGGCATGTACTCTTTATCGGTTGAAACTGTTACAAGTACAGCGCCATCTACCATTTTCGCGTTAGCTTCTTCTGGGGTACGTGCTGTTACAACAGTCCCAGTTGCTGTTTGCATACCGATGCCTGTCCCTTTGGCAATCATCTCACCAACGTGATGAACCTTAATGAGGTTCGTTGTTCCAGAGCGGCCAACTGGTACACCTGCTGTAATTACAACGATGTCGCCAAGTGATACGATACCTGTTTTGATGGAGCTTTCTACCGCTAGGTTGAATAGCTCATCTGTTGTTTTCGCTTCTACGCCAATCACCGGAATAACGCCCCACACTAGGGATAAGCGACGAATCACTTGCTCACTAGGTGTTACTGCGATAATCGGGGATTTCGGACGGTATTTGGAAACCATACGCGCTGTGTAGCCACTTTCAGTTGCGGTAAGAATCGCTTTCGCACCCAGCTCTAATGCCGAGTTCGCTACAGCTTGCGAGATTGCTTCTGTAACAGTCACTTGTTGCGCTTGCGCTTGACGAAGGAAGATCTCTTTATATTCCAAAGCTGCTTCTGCACGCTCAGCAATACGAGCCATCGTTTCAACGGATTCAACTGGATATTTTCCAGCTGCTGTCTCACCGGACAACATCACGGCATCCGTTCCGTCGAATACCGCATTCGCTACGTCACTTGCTTCCGCACGTGTAGGACGCGGGTTACGTTGCATGGAATCAAGCATCATTGTAGCCGTAATAACTGGTTTACCTACAATGTTACACTTTTTGATCATTTGCTTTTGGACAACTGGAACGTCCTCAGCAGGAATCTCAACACCAAGATCTCCACGAGCAACCATCAAACCGTCGGAAACTTCAAGAATTTCGTCAAGGTTATCAACGCCTTCTTGGTTTTCGATTTTGGAGATGATTTGGATGTGCGAAGCGTTGTGACGCTCTAACAATTCACGAATTTCCATGACATCACTTGCTTTACGCACGAAAGAAGCTGCGATGAAATCTACCCCTTGTTCAATACCGAACACGATATCATTCGCATCTTTTTCTGTGATACCTGGAAGGCTGATTTTCACGCCTGGTACGTTAACACCTTTTTTACTTTTGATCGTTCCGCCATTGACGATACGGCATTCGATCTCAGTTCCACGAATATCAACAACCGTAAGACCGATCAAGCCGTCATCGATAAGAATCGTCGATCCAACTTTAACGTCACGCGGCAGATCAGAATACGTAACTGAGATACGATCTGTATCCCCTAGAATTTCTTCGGTTGTCAAAATAATATGCTTGTCCTGAACAAGCTCAATCGGCTCTTCTTTTAGCTTACCTGTACGGATTTCCGGTCCTTTGGTATCAAGCAAAATAGCAGCTATTTTACCAGTCTCGGCGGATGCAGCGCGAAGGTTGCGGATACGTGCGCCGTGCTCTTCAAAATCTCCGTGGGAGAAGTTGAGACGAGCGACGTTCATGCCCGCTAGTAGTAGTTTCTTTAAATTTTCTTGTGATTCGCTTGCTGGTCCAATCGTACAGACAATTTTCGTTTTACGCATGGTTACTGTTACCCTCCTGATTGAATGTGAACCGACCGATATCTCTAAATTTCCGGTAACGGTCCTCAAGCAGCTCCTGTTCGTTCAAACTTAGCAGTTGCTGAAGCTGTTCCCAGATCGCTGATTTAATATGTTCGGCTTGTGTTGCTAAATCCCGGTGAGCGCCGCCCTTAGGCTCTGGTATAATCCCATCGATAACACCTAGCTCAAGGATATGATCAGCCGTAATTTTCATTGCTTCTGCTGCGTGTAATGCTTTAGAAGCATCTTTATAAAGAATCGAAGCTGCGCCTTCGGGACTAATAACCGAATAAATCGCATTCTCCAACATTAACACCTTATTTCCTAGCCCTAACGCCAAGGCACCGCCGCTGCCACCTTCACCAATGACGATACAGATGATCGGCACACGAAAAGAGGCCATTTCCAGCAAGTTTCTGGCAATCGCTTCTCCTTGACCGCGCTCTTCCGCAGCATTCCCCGGGAATGCCCCCTTCGTATCAATAAAGGTAACGATAGGACGCTTAAATTTGTTAGCTTGACGCATCAAACGCAGCGCTTTACGGAACCCTTCTGGATGCGGACATCCAAAATTGCGAGCGATATTGTCCTTTGTATCTTTCCCTTTTTGATGCCCAACAACCGTCACAGGTATCCCGTTCAGTTTGGCCAGACCACCAACAATTGCTAAATCATCGCCATATAAGCGATCCCCATGAAACTCAATGAAATCTGTAAAAATTGTATGAATATAATCGATTGTCGTCGGTCTTTGCGGATGGCGTGCCAATTGCATTTTCTCCGCTGACGTCATCGTTGTATAAAGTTCATCCTCTAGTTGCGCATATCTTTCTTCCAAACGGCGAATTTCCTCTGAAAAGTCAATTTGCTTCTCTGCGCCAAATTTACGCAATTCCGCAATTTTGCTTTTTAGTTCCGCCAGTGGCTGTTCAAACGGCATTTCACCCGCCATAAGTCGCCTCCTCCTTCGTCCCGTGCATGTCGAGCAGCTTAATTAACGTCGGTCTCATATCCTTGCGGTTGACGACCTTGTCGAGCTGACCATGCTCGAGATTGAATTCAGATGTTTGGAAATTATCCGGCAGCTTCTGCTTAATCGTTTGCTCGATAACACGGCGGCCCGTAAAACCAAACGAAGCAGCCGGCTCTGCAATAATAATATCGCCAAGCATCGCAAAACTCGCCGAAACCCCGCCAAAAGTCGGATCCGTAATAATGGATATAAATAATCCGCCTTCTTCGCTAAGCTTGGACAATGCTGCGCTAGTTTTGGCCATTTGCATAAGGCTAAGAATACTTTCTTGCATACGCGCGCCACCAGATGTGGAATAAATGAGAATCGGAAGCTTTTTCTCAATCGCAATTTCAACGGCTCTCGTCATTTTCTCACCGACAACAGAACCTAGCGAGCCTCCCATAAAATCAAAGCTCATGGCAGCAACGATAACCGGATATCCGCCAATTGTGCCTTGACCCGTCATAATCGCGTCCTGAAGCTTCGTTGCGTTCTTCGCTTTGTCCAATTTCTCGACATAATCAGGAAACTGCAAAGGATCTTCTGAAATCATATCGGTATCAAATTCAACAAATTGACCTTCATCGAGCGTAAGTTGGATCCGTTCGGATGCGCTTAAACGATAATGATAACCGCAAGACGTACACACTTTTAGATTCTTCTCAAGCTCTTTGCTTGTTTGAATCGTGCCACACTTCGGACATTTATTCATTAAACCCTCAGGAATTTCCCTTTTCGTTCTCTCGGAAGGAATCGTTGCATATTTTCGCTTTTGAAATAAATCCTTTAGCACATTTCCACCTCTACTTGGCTATGATCTATCTTCCCTGACAAGCCACGATTCTTAGTTCTACTTTAACTATCTATGTAAAATAGAATTGAGCACTTCTTGTACTTCTTCCAGTTCCCCTTCGGGAACAACAATTTCAAACTGATTTTTGGATAAGGAGATGCCTCGTACTTGAACCAGAAAACCTTCTTCCGTCAGCCTCTGTTTAATCCGCTCTGCAATTTTCGCAGTAGGAGCTATATAGATCACCGTCCACATGAATAAACCTCCTATGACGTGCAACTACAACCACTAAGGCAATTAAGCTATGACGAGACGATAATTCATGCATAGGAACACACAATGCAATAATGATAGCATAATTCCACTTTTGCCCGCAACAGAGCACATCATTGAAACGAAAATAAACGACTACACAGTCCACTATGGACGTGAGCGTTTATCTAGAAATACAGCTAATTTATTACGTAAAACCTATCATTTGTATATTTAAAGTAAAGCCTGAACTAGTTAGTCCAGACGTTGCTTAGAGCTATAATCAGGCGCATGCTCATTTTGATGAGCGATTCTGGCTGAAGCTGCTGCTGCTAATCCACATACTAAGTCATCTAGAAAAACATGCACACTGCTTTTGTCATCGTTCAATGCGCGGATAATTCCTATTTTTTCCTTATCTAAATAGCCAAAGCTGGTTAACCCAATCATCCCGTAAACATGCACAATGCCAAGTGCCAATGTCTCGTCTACCCCATACAAGGGTTCATCCGCTTCAAGAATAGATTGCAGCGGTTCTGGCAGGAGCTTCTTCTCAGCTAATTCATCTAGGGCAATCCCTGTATAGAGAGTATACTGCACTTCTCGCTTCGAAAGCACTGCCATTACGCTGTCTACACATTCTTCAATCGTAAGTTGATCATTATATGGCTTCTGCAGCTTATACACGATTTCTGACACTTGATCCACGGATACACCGCGTTTCTGGAGTAGTTGGATCATATGTTGTTCGGTCATAAATCCTCCTCCTAGCATAGGGATGCCTATATGAAAAGTAAACCCGGGTTCCTATTCATATGCGGAGGAAGTTATCTTTACTACTAGAGAAAATCCACGATTGTTATTTTCTCATTTCACTCGGACGGAATCCTTGCCCATAATCGTCTCGATCATGCGCATCAAATCCTTGGTCGGATCGACCCGATACTGGTCGCTCAAGGCCAAGAGCTTGTTGCTGCTTTCATAGAAAAGCGCAACCGCGAGCTGGCCCTTATGCAGCTTCAGCAGCGCCTTCAGCTGCAAGAGCTTATCCGGCTGCTCACAGTCAGCCGTGATCTTGACGAACACGCGCTGCGGCTTCGCCTCAGCCGCGACAGGCTCTGGGCGGCCCGCTGCCGGGGCCGCCTGCGGTGCAGGAGCGGCGCTGCGCGTGCCGCTCTGCGGGGCAGCCGCGCGCGGTGCACGATCCCTGACATCGTCAGGGGATCGTCTGCCCGCAGGCTGCCGGCGAAGCCGCTGGACGGCCTCTGGGTCGTCCAGCGCGGCTAGCTGCTCCGCGAGCAGCTTGGGCGGGTCCTCGTCCTGAAGCTGCAGCTTCGCACGGATGAGGACGAGTTTGCCCTTCTGCACGAGCGGAGCGGACTTCTTCCAGGTCTCGGGGAACAAGACCACCTCGACCTTATCAATGCGATCCTCAAGCTCCATGAACGCCATCGGGTCACCTTTTTTGGTGACGATCGTTTTGTTCGAGAGGATCATCCCAGCAACCAGAACATCGCTATGGTCTGGAAGTTCCGTTAGCTGATGCAGCATCACGGCATCCAGTTCGGCAAGCTGCTCCGCATAAGTATCCAGCGGATGGCCAGAAATGTACATGCCAAGCAGCTCTTTCTCCAGCTCCAGCTGCTTGGATTGCGGCATTGGAGGGATGTTCGGCACCTCGACCTCCCAATTCGGCTCTTCCACAAATCCGAACAAGTGAAGCTGTAAATCATCTCGTTCCTTGCGCCATTTCGTAGCAGAAGCAATGGTTTCATCGAGAATAGCTAAATGTTGAGCGCGATGACCCCCAAGCGAATCGAAGGCGCCTCCTTGGATAAGAGACTCAACAACTCTTTTATTAACTACACGAAGGTCAACCCGTCGGCAGAAATCGAGCAAGCTCTCAAACGGCGCTTTCTTACGCTCACTAAGAATGGCATCGATGGCTTGTGTACCGACATTTTTGATGGCAGCCAAACCAAATCGAATAGCACCAGCCTTAGAATCCGGCGTAAACACCGTTCCGCTGCCGTTCACATCTGGTGGCAGAACAGCTAACTTCACACGTCGGCATTCATCCACATACTCAGCAACCTTGCGATGATTCCCCATGACGGCGGTTAGCATCGAAGCCATGAAATAAATTGGATAATGTGCTTTGAGATAGGCTGTTTGGAAAGCCAGAACCCCATAAGCTGTTGCATGCGCACGCGGGAAGCCGTAATCGGCAAAACGCACGATCATATCATACACATGGTTAGCTTCATCCGCGTTAAAGCCTTGTCGTAAGCTTCCCGAAACGAAATGTGTACGCTCTTCATCGAGGACTTCCCGCTTCTTTTTGGACACAGCTCTACGTAATAGATCCGCTTCTCCTAAGCTGAAACCTGCCATCGATGAGGCAATTTGCATAATTTGCTCTTGGTACACGATGATACCGTAAGTGTCTTTTAGAATGGGCTCAAGCGTTGGATGTGGGTAAACAACCTCCACCTGTCCATGTTTACCTGCAATATATTTAGGAATAAACTCCATCGGGCCCGGACGATACAAGGCTAAGACGGAAATAATATCTTCAAATTCAGACGGCTTCAAGTCCTTGAGAACCTTACGACAACCTGTTGACTCTAATTGAAATACGCCTGTTGTTTCCCCTCTGCTGAGCATCTCATAGGTAATATCATCCGAATCCATATTGAGGAGATCGAAGTTAACGTGAACCTCTTCCATTTGGGCGAGCCAATCGACCGTTCGTTCAATAATGGAAAGCGTCCGTAAACCTAGGAAATCCATTTTGAGGAGTCCGATCGCCTCTAAATGCTCCATCGTATATTGGGTGAGCGCCGTCTGTGTCGTTCCTTCTTGTAAAGGCACGTAATGCGTCAACGGTTCTCGCGAAATAACGACACCCGCAGCATGCGTTGAGGCATGTCGCGGCATTCCTTCAACTCGCATCGCCATCTCCAGCAGTTCTGCGGTCTTAGGTTGTCTTGCTACCATTCCTTTCAAGTCAGAGCTCGTCTGCAGCGCTTCCTTCAGTGTCATCCCGAGCTGATTAGGAATCGCTTTGGCGGCTCGATCCACATCCCCATAAGGCACATTGAGGACACGCCCTACATCACGAACAGCGGCCTTGGCTGCCATCGTTCCGAAGGTAATAATTTGCGCTACATGCTCATGACCATATTTGGCAACGACATAATCAATAACTTCATCCCGTCGTTCATCGCTAAAATCGATATCGATATCGGGCATGGAAATCCGTTCCGGATTCAAGAATCGTTCAAAGAGCAGCTTATACTGCAAGGGGTCCACATTCGTTATGCGCAATACATAGGCAACTAAACTTCCTGCGGACGAACCCCGCCCTGGTCCTGTCATGATCTGTTTCTCGTGAGCGAATCGAATAAAATCCCATACAATTAAGAAGTAATCGGAGAAGCCCATGTTCTCGATGACACCAAGCTCATAGGCGAGGCGATCTTCCGCCTGTTTCCGCAGAGGATGGCTCGTATCCTGCCACTCTGGCTTGCTCGCATAACGCTGTTCCAGACCTTGTCTGCATAGCTCCTCCAGATAAACACCTGCTGTCAAATGCTCTGGAATCGGCCTAAAGCTCGGCAAAATCGACTTCCCGAACGTCAGTTCGAGATCACAGCGCGAAGCAACCACAGCTGTATTCGCAAGCGCTTCAGGTACATGGACGAATAAACGCCGCATCTCTTCCTCGCTTTTCAAATACATCTGACTTGTCCCCATCTTGAGCCGATCCGTGTCCTCCACGGTTTTGCCCGTCCCAATACAAATGAGGATATCCTGCATCACATGATCTGGCTCTGTTACGTAATGGACATCGTTCGTCGCGATTAAAGGGATACCGGTTTCTTTGCTTAGTTCAATCATGGAAACCATCACTTTTTTCTGCTCAAGCATGCCGTGATCTTGAATTTCTAAAAAGAAATCGTCTCCGAAAATGTCACGATAGCGCTCTGCCGCTTGGCGAGCCTCATCGTAGCGGTTATGAAGCAAATGTTGGGAAACCTCACTGCCTAAACAAGAGCTTAGGCAAATCAGCCCCTCCGAATGTTGAGACAGATGTTCTAAATCAATACGCGGTTTATAGTGAAAGCCCTGTAGATGTGCAATCGACGTGAGCTTCATTAGATTCTGATACCCTTTGAAATTCTTCGCAAGCAAAATAAGATGATAAATCGGCTGCTCCTGCCGTGTTCCTTTATCGCGAATGGAACCCGCAGTGAAGTAAACTTCACACCCGATAATCGGTTTGATCCCACGTTGTTTACAAGCTTTGTAGAACGCTATGGCCCCATACATCACACCATGATCCGTCAAAGCCAGAGAGGTCATGCCAAGATTAGCCGCTTGTGAAACAAGCTCCTCCATCCGTGCCGCACCGTCTAACAAACTATATTCACTATGCACGTGCAGATGTACAAACGAACTCATCCGTGGGTTCCCCCCTTCTTCGTGATTTTTTCCTATATTTTATCATATTGGACCTAGCCAGTCCCATACAGTAGTAGAGAGAGTTTGTCCTCCCAACTCAGTAGAAAGGAAGCGATTGGCACATGGCTGGCTTTTGGGCAAGTATTATCATGTATTTCTGTATTGCATTTGGCGTTGTTTTCGGAGGAAGTATGCTAAGCGGCATCGCAGCCGTATTAACCTTGCAATCTCCAACAGAGAAAATGCTGACCATTTCGGAAAATATCAAGATTTGGGCCATGGTTGCTGCCGTTGGCGGTACCATAGATCCAATCCGTTATATTGAAAGTCATGTGGCCATCGGCCACCTCAACCCGGCAATCAAGCAGGTTGTCTATATCATTGTTGCTTTTACAGGTGCACAATTCGGAACTGCGCTCATTCAAATGATCTGCAAGGGGGGCCATCAGACTTGAGAGTCCCTCCTTTTGCCCGATACCAACGACTGCTTGCGAGCTTCGGATTACTGTTGTCGGGAGCGATCATTGGGAGCGCGGTCTATATGAGTATTCATCAACACACGTATAATGAGTTATATGTGCAGTTGCATAAGGTTTTACAGGAGAATGAAAATCTAACTTCCGATATCGCTAATTTAAAAAAGACTAAAAATAATCAAACGCTTGTCAATGTAGTCAATGTGCATCTGCTTCCCAAAAATGACACCACAATCTTTAGTGATGACATTCAAAAAGAAATTGAAGGTGATATTAAAAGCGAACTCAAGGTCGTCATTGGCCAGAAGGCTTCGTTTGTTGGCGATGCCCAGCCTCTCTATGAGCGTATGATTACACAAAGAACGTATTTTCTTCATGATAAAAAATATGTCGTCCAGGTCAAATCTATTGTGTTGATCCAGACAGAATTAACGATTTGGATCACTGCCGAGGAGAAAAAGACATAATAGGAATTTGTGTCTTATCTTGCAATCCTGTCCTAAAATCGCTAAAGTTAATTGTAAATTCAACGATAAGGGACGGATTGTCGCCATGCACGCCATACAATTGACGTTATTCATTCTTATTTGCCTCTTGCTCGGACTTACCTTGTTCTATAGCATTCGCTCACGTCGTGAGCCAGATGCTGCCAAACGAGGCTTGTATACAGCTCGTATGAACATATTCATGGGACTCATGCTCGTGCTCATCGCTGTTACGCAGATCTTCTTCTTCAGCGAATCCAGCTTCCGCCGTATCTTCGGCACGGTACTCGTGTTGATCGGTGTTTTCAATGTTTTCGTTGGCATCCGTAATCATGGGCACTTCGATCGGTTGCTTCGCTAGATCACTTGAGCGGTTAGCATCGCCTTCGAGACCAGGGCTCCTGCATGATAAATTTCTACATCAATCTTGCCAAATTTACGACTCACCTCAATGATGGTGGGTCGTATTTCTATTTTGGAGTCAATCTGAAGCGGCTTTAGAAAATAAGTCGACATATTATCCATAACGAGGTCCCCTTTCTTATGCTCCTGCACAATGCGGTAAGCCGCTTGCGTCATAAGCGTCGTAAGAACCCCTTCTGATACCGTCCCCAAATGATTCGTCATCTGCGGTGTAATTACACCATGAAATTGCAGTTTGCCCTTCTCATCTCGTACTTCTTCCATCCCCGACCAGATCAAATCTTCAAAGGTTTCACCATTTTGCGGCTGCTTTTGAATCGACTGCATCGCCTTCAAGATATCGCTGCGGTTCAGCACGCCGACGATTTTGCGATTCGTATCTACGACTGGCAGAAGCTCGATCCCTTCCCACACCATCATATGGGCGGCAGAAGCGACTGAGGTCTGTGGGGAAACTGTCAGTGGATTGCGTGTCATCAGTTTATCGACAGATTGCTGCGTGCTCGCGCCAACCATATCTTTCGATGTCACAACACCGATAATGCGATTCCACTCATCCACGACCGGAAAGCGGCTGTAGCCCGTATCTTCGGACATACGCTGCCAATCTTTCAATGTGCTGTTCGCCTTCAGTGCGAAAAGCGCAGCACCAGAGGCGAGAATATCTTCTACGAGCATGATTTTCTTTTTGATCAGACGATCGTAGATAGCTCGGTTAATCATGGATGCGACGGTAAACGTGTCATAGCTGCTTGAAATAATAGGCAACTCCAACTCATCCGCCAGCACTTTGACCTCTGTGCTCGTATTAAATCCACCTGTAATGAGAACGCCGGCGCCTTGCTCTAGGGCACATAAGTGAGCCTTATTCCGGTTACCTACAATAAGTAAGCTGCCTGCCTCAATGTAGCGCATCATCGCATCTTGCTCCATCGCGCCGATGACGAACTTGTGCAGCGTCTTATGAAGCCCCTTCGCCCCACCGAGCACCTGACCGTCCACCATATTCACAACCTCGGCAAAGGTCAGTTTGTCTATATTCTGGCGCAGTTTCTTCTCCACACGGACGGTTCCAATCCGCTCTTTGGTCGAAACGAGTCCTTGATTCTCCGCTTCTTTGATCGCGCGATAGGCTGTGCCTTCGGAAACTTCCATATTCTTGGCGATTTTACGAACAGAAATCCGACTGCCTAACTTCAAGTCTTCAATATGCCGCAAAATCTGCTCATGCTTCGTTAATGTATCGACCGAATGTGTATCCAACTGTTACACCTCATTCACTAGATCCTGTATTAGTCTGTACTACTAGTATAATCGTTCTAACGGTTAAGAACAATGAGGGTAGATCAGAAGCAAAAGCATCCAACCCTTTAGGATTGGATGCTCATCATCATTATACCAAACATGTGTTCGTTGTCAAAGATTAGCCTGCTATTTTACTTACGGAATTGCAATAGCTTCCGTCTGCCTTGCACGAGCTGCTCCATCTGCCATTTCTTCATCCGGTTGATCCGGAGCTGTTGCTTACGTTTTTCTTCATCAACGCCAAGAATTTGATGCAAATGCGCAGCAATGATGAGCAGGGCCATGACGAGCCAAATGACACTAAAGATCATCGGCAAGGAACCAACCTCGCGAAATTGTAATTTGGGAATGGAATAAAATAACATACCGACTGCTAAACCCATGTACACGACATTTTTGAAACCTTTCAATGGAATCACTCACCTTTCGCTCAAAATAACCTCGAACCGATCTCTACCTATTGCCATTATATGAGACAAGTTCTTGATATATGAGCGCTGACCCCGTGTTACATCTAAGTTTATTCCGCTTCGTAGCCTTGGCTGCTCAGAAAAGCTTTCATATGCTTTCTTGGTCGCTGCGCTTTCGCAGCCATTTCCTTGGTCCACGTCGTATCGACTTTGCCGTCGGTACGTAAGTTCATGTAGCCGCGGATCGTCTCGTCGTACGCCTCGACCGCGGCTGGGTTCGGCGTATACCGATTCTCATGGTATACGGCCTCTAGCGGGAGCCGCGGGCGTTGCAGCGGCTCTTGATCCGGCATGCCGATGCACATGCCGAAGATCGGGTACACGAGCTGGGGCAGGCCCAGCAGCTCGGATACTTCCGCGGGCTTATTGCGCAGCCCGCCGATATAGCAGACGCCGAGGCCGAGTGACTCGGCGGCGATCGCTGCATTTTGCGCAGCTAATGCAGCCTCGACCGTGGCAATGATGAGATTCTCAGCATTGCCGGAGACTGGCGTGTCCACGTGTTGGTGGACCGCCCCCGCGTAGCGGTGAAGGTCTGCGCACCACACGAGGAAGAGCGGGCACTCGCTGACGTAAGCTTGATTGCCAGCTAGTTCTGCTAGCTGGCTTTTCATATTCTCATCGGACACGTGAATGATGCTGTACGCTTGCATATTACTTGACGTGGAGGCGGCTTGGGCAGCGCGGATAATTGCCTCACGTTGCTCGTTGCTAACGGGCTCTTTTGTGAATTTTCGAATGGAGCGATGATTTTGTAGTAGATCAATAATTGCATTCATGAATGGTGTCCACTCCTCTATCTCTTTTCTTTCAGTATCCATGAAAATAGAGCGATATTCAAATGTAAATCACTTTTGGTATATCAGAGGCTGGAACGGAGGAGGGGCTGGTAACTGAGACTTGGGTGTGGGTGTGGGTGTGGGTGTGGGACTTGGCGTGGGTATGAGTATGGGTGTGGGCATGGGTGTAAGACTTGGCGTGGGTGTAGGCATGGGTGTAGGCATGGGTATGATCGTGGGCGTCGGTATGAGCGTAGGCATGGGTATGAGCGGGGACGTCGGTATGAGCGTAGGCATGGGTATGATCGTGGGCGTCGGTATGAGCGTAGGCATGGGTATGATCGTGGGCGTCGGTATGAGCGTAGGCATGGGTATGATCGTGGGCGTCGGTATGAGCGTAGGCATGGGTATGATCGTGGGCGT
>NZ_JCAUAP010000014.1:0-162506 GCF_059692015.1 Paenibacillus sp. J22P165
ATAAGAGCGCCTCCTTGATGGTGTTGGGTTTTAAGCCCGGGACAAACCCATCATACCGAGGCGCTCCTTTTTTGACAAAGGCCATTTCTTAGCCTTAACAGGAATGTTTAGTTTAGCGAAGAAAGCCAAAAGGAACTCATGTTTATTTGAATTGAAGTTTCTCGTTAGAACTTGCCAAAGAACGTTTGAATGATTCTGTCGGCAATGGGATCAAGTTCTTGTCATTGCCTTGTAACAAGAACTTGATCCCATAAAACAAAAAAGCCGCGATTTACGCGGCCGTTAATGAGATAATGTTCTTGTCACCCGACACCAGACAGCTTTATCCCCTTCTCGCCGATTATGGTATCATAACTATCTGTCTGAGCATGTACAAAATCGTAAATACAAGCTTTTCTAAAAGCTGCGTCCAGCATATTAAATGGTACCCGTTTTGTAAAAGCATCTTGTGTCTTCATGAGTGTTGTTAATTGGACGCTCAAGTATTATCGTCAAGGTCAATGAACTTGCTCTGTAGAAGACATAGTTAAGGTCCGATTAGAATCGTAATCGGACCTTAACTTTGTACGTGATTTCTTAATTTATCATAAGTGTCGTCTTCATATTTTCTAATCAATTGAATAAATATTTCTATTAACCTAAAATGTGGCAGAGTGGCCACCTTAGTAATTAAGCAAGATAGTTAACTTAACAATCCAATAGATTGTAATCGTTGTCTCACTTCAGAAATATCACGCCCATTTTGCAGAGCAACATAATACTTAGATTCTATATCTTCCATGAATACATACAGAAAATTAATATGTTTGAAATGACTATGTTCTCTTATAAAACTCTCCAGTAATGTTTTTACCGCTTCAAAATTTTCAGGTGATTGAACTGCAACATTTGTAATTGCATTTTGCACTTCAAAATCTACACGCTCAAAATTGTTTTGTTTAAAGCCATCATCATAAGTAAAGGAAAGCAATCTAATTAGAAACGGTAACGCTTCGACATTCTTTATGCTACTTAATGGAATTGTTCGTTCTATGAGACTTCTACTTCTTACTTGACTTTCTACCCAGTCTGTATAAGCTTGTAGTGCATCCAAATTTTGTAGTTTAATAAGGAATTTTATTGGCTGTAACTCCTCTTCTTTTTTCTGTGCTGGGTCCAAAAGTGACATTAGGTAGCTTTCACACTCTGGCCCTTTATCGATTTCAAATAACTGCCGCACGACTTCCCACTTAAAGTTATCTTGAATATTAGGTAAGTTAACAATTAACACATGCAAAGCAATCGATAATTTCATATAAGTCTTTAACGCGGCAATTCGTATTGTGAAACTCCTTGAGGTATCACAAATGATACGTAAAGCATATGGCAATACATCATTAATGGAATGTCTCTCACAAAAATCCAAGTGATTATTAAGAATGTCGTCTATCTCTATCCCATTTTGTAAATTATCCCAAACTCGTTCAGACATTATTTCGATATCAAGGTATTGTTCTAAATATTTAATCCCCAACATTTCACTACCTTCGCTCCAATCAAAGGAAAGCATATCAAGAAAAACTTCTTGTGAATATTCCAGATTGTATTTTCTTTGGAAATACCAAAAGATTATTGCTAAATCTTTTACAGTGTTCCCTCCATCTGGATTACGTCGCCAAGCTGTTGTAAAATCAAACAATTCAACATTTTTTATACACCAATCAGAAACCCACCGGATCTGTTCGTCTGTAAGTGTAACATCAGTTGATGAAGACATATTCCTACATAATTCACTTAAACAAAAGTAATCCCAATCCCAAGATTGAATATTCTCAACTACCTTTTCATACGAAATGTCACCAGTTCCAGCCATCCGATAGATTTTATCAGTTACAAGGTTAGAGTACTCATTCTCGTTTCTTCTTACCCGTATATCTAAAATCTCATCTTGGTTGAATTGTTCCTTTCCTTCATCAGTGTAAATATTCCGCGCCTGTTCTATAAACGCTTCCTTATTAAATAACAGATCAATATCACGCTTTAGCCCAACTTTTCGCTCCTGTTCATAGTCCCTTCTTTGCTGAAACACAAACGTATTATTTGTCACTTCATTCATGTGTTTATTAAATGCCATATATAGATCCCTTGGGCTTATTTCATGTTGTATCTTCCAAATATCATCATTTGATAATTTATTTTCTAGATATTGTTGTGATACAAACTCAATAGACTCCTCATCAACCAATAATCCTAGCGCCCTAATATTACGCTGTTCTAGCAGTAATTTCATGGCTTCCTGACTCGTATAACTTTTATCAAAGAAGATCGAAAAATCTTTCGCCTCTTTACCCCAGTAATTTTCATGAAGATTTATATATAAAATTAAAGCTGGCATAAAAATACTACTATCTGATTCATATGCGACTGCAGTATTTGAGCCAATAATTCCAAATTGATCTTTCAAGGAAAAATGGTCAATATGCTTTAGATTCTCATTGAGAAAAACCAAAATCTTGTTTACACTAGCCGGAGATTTAGCTTTCTGTATCCCTCGTTCTAACTCCATCTTTTCATTTATTAACCTTGATTCCTTATTGTTAATATTGATTCCAACGTATTGAATCCCCTCAAGAAAAACATCTATATTGTCCTCCTCCAGATCACATTCAATTAAATATTGATATAAATAAGTGCGTATTGTGTCATCCGAAGACACTCTAGTAGCTGAAACAATACGTTCAACATGACTAGATGACCGAAATTTATATTTAGTCACCACACCTAATGCCGTGCTTCTTACAACTGGAAGTTCGTCGTCGTTCGCAATAATTTCAATTACTATATCTCGAATCATTGATCTTTTTGAAATAGGAGCTCGCATATAGCTCAAGAGTTTTAATGCGTTTACACGGGATGTATAGTGGCCTTGCGAAATTTTGTTCAATAAATAATCTACATTGGCATCAGTCTGCCCAAAGTTGGCTAACGTTCTAAAATCGAACTTATCCCTATTAATCCATATATTTCGTTCTTCATAAAAGGTATAGATACTCTGGAATAATTGAATCCTTAATGTCTCATCCACTCGATCAGCTTCGAAATGAATCACCATTTCAGGATCTCCTTCAATAAGCCATTTCAATAAATCATTGAACTTATTATCATCGGGCTCCAGCAAACTGACTAAAAAAGACAACGTATTCACCCAACTTGGGATGACTTTATTATTTTCTGGTGGAAATGCAAGAAACTCCTTGATTACCTTCAATTCCTGTCTTGCTAGAATTCTAGCTGCAAGAAATTCTTGAAAGTTATTGTGCTCAAACTGCCATCTAATGTCGCCTTGTTCCTCATTCCTCTTCCAAAGCGTACAATGTGTCAACAGATGCTGGTTCTCTTCGCTTGTAATCAGGGTAAACTCTTGATTGGTCAAGTAATTTCTTCCTAAATCCTCCATACCGAGCGCTATTGTTTCTAAACACAACATCAACTTCTCTTGTTCTTTACTTAAATCCATGGCATTTTTGAAATGCTGAATATCATTCTGTAAGCCTTGGACAATCAGGTTTTGAAAGAGTTCAGCTTTATTTTTTGGCAACGCCCCAAATTTTGAATACATATCAATTATTCTCACTAAATAAAAGGGTATATCCATGAGTGGTCTCAGATTGCTGTGTTGAATAGCGTTTATAAAATCTTTTGATATTTCTTTTCCTAACACAGAAAAAATATAAGCATCAATTTCTTCTTGATTTAAATCATATAGAAGGAATGTCTTAAATCCTTGGAGAGTTCCAGAAAAATATTCATTTTCCGATTGATAAAAATTACGCCTACATGAAACAATAATGTGGATTTCAGGATGCTGTTCAACGAATAACTCTATATATTTTATTGCATCTCTTTTGTAGTGGCTCTCAACTTCATCCAAACCATCCAATATTAATAACAATGCATTGTCAGGAATCAAAGTCCAATCTGACCAATAATCGCAAATAATTTCATTCAAACTGCGTGGAACAAACTTGTTTAATTTTATCAGTACTGGTACTAATTCGGATGAAGCCTGTGAACAAATTGAAGCTATATAATCTAACTCAATAGATTTACCTGTTCCCGCCCCTCCTAGTAGTGCGACAAGTTTACTTTCCCTAATGACATCTAAGGGATCTTTCAGATCCTCACTATTAATCAACCAAGAGATTGCGTTACGTTTATTAGCTGGAATTAGTTTTCTCGGTATATGCCCTTGTATCATAGGGTAATTTCGCGGAGAAGAAACTTTGTTATCATATATTCCAGTATGTATTCTCTTTTTTAGATGAACTCCAATAGACACTAAATACTCGATAAAAAAATATAAGCTAACGGCAGATAACCGACTTGCTGCCCGATCTTCGGAAACTTGTCGTTGAACTATACCCACCACACGATTTTCAAAGATAAGAGGAGCACCAGAAACACCTTGATAATTTTTAATGTTATCCTTAATTCTTAGGTCTATGTTCCAGTCACTGTAACCTAAATTTTCATTAAAATTAACCACGGTTAATTTAATAGAAGTACCTTCGGTAGAGCGTACAGGTGGGTAACCAAAACTAAAACACTCTGCTGCTGTATCAAACTTATAATCTAAACATTCTAGTAAGGCACATTCATTTATTTCTCTCGCTAATTGTAGTGCAATAATTGGATAATTATGAGTATCCTTCTTATACAAGGGCTTTGCATCTACTATTAATTGCTCCAAACCAAAAATATCTCTGAAAATAAGCTTTACTTCTTTTCCTTGGCTTAAGCACTCACCGACTACATGAGTTGCTGTCAAGGCAATGTTAGGGGAAACTAGAAATGCAGTACCCTTCTGAGACCCGCATTCAATCTTAGGAATTGACTTC
The DNA here is from genome assembly GCF_059692015.1 of Paenibacillus sp. J22P165. NCBI lineage: Bacteria > Bacillati > Bacillota > Bacilli > Caryophanales > Paenibacillaceae > Paenibacillus > Paenibacillus sp. J22P165. Next base: position 4,878 of record NZ_JCAUAP010000014.1, read on the forward strand.
CATATTGAAATATCCATAGTAATCTCCTTTACAGTTCGACAGTTACTGGATTAACACCGTTTGCAATATTTACTGAATAATTATATTTGTCCATCCATTCCTTGTTATCCAGCATCATTGCCGTCTCTGTAGGATAGTTAAAAATAAGTTCTTTTAATTTTCCTTTTTGCCCTGCAAGAAGAATTCTCGCTATTGCTGCTAAATCAGGATGGTCATGTGTTGTACCATTAGTGGATACTAGGTATTTTCGGGATGGGATTGATTTGGCTAACTCAGGTGTCATGTTTTTCACACTTCCGTGATGTGGTATCTTCACAAGATCAAAACCACCTTCCAACACACCTAACTTACCAAGTTCTACAATATTTGAACAGATAATATCTGGATGGGAGTCAGCGAGAAATAAGAGCTTTTTATCTTTATATTCCATATAAAATGCAATTGAAGAGCCGTTCAATACTGCTGTATCAATTTCATTTTGTTTCAGATTTAGAAAGTAATCTAAAGTATTTATTGATTTCCTAGAAATACTCTCGTCAACAATATTTAATTCTGGTTTTCCTAACATATAGAATTCAAACGCATCGTCAAACATTTGATCCTCAGATAAGTTAAAATTATATTTATAGCTTTGTAAATGCATTAGCCAATCCTTCGAAAGAGAGTCTAATTTATCTTTGTCGGGTGACAATATGTATAATCTCACGTCATCTATCTCGATGAATTGCTTTACACAAGTACTCACTGCTTTTCCATCAAACGACTTATTCCAATTGTATTTGCCTTCATAAATTAATGATGCCAACGTCGAACCTTGCTTAACGCTTATTTCAGAATCTACGATACCATCCTCCGAATTTTCAATAATTGAACTACCTAATGCTATTTCTTCTTCAAGCACCTTTTTTTCTAACTCATCAATATTGCCCACTTTACCTTTCGAAAACTGCAAATGCCGATAACTGTTATGCCATATTTCTGAAATGTTAATAATATTTTTTACATTATTTTCCTCAATAAAAGGAATAGCCCCTAATATATGATCTTGATCGACGTGAGTGATTACAAATAATGATATATATTCATCTATTTCTGCTATTGAAGTTAGTTTTTTTCTTAAATAACTTTTATACGTTTCAGCATATCCACAATCTATTAATATGTGTTTTTTTGAATCTTCACCGAACGATATCAAAAAACAATCTCCATTTTTTGCAGGAAACATAGTAACTGAAAGCATTTATAGTTCCTCCACATTTCATTTTAACTTCTAAAATTCAACAACTGTCTATTGGTTCCATAATACCATACAACCGGTTGTATAAAAGAAATATATGGAAATAATGAGAGTCCGGTAACACGTGGTATGCTTATGCTTAAGCTACCGCAAAACGGTATCGGATTAAAGTAAACGCCTGGCTTGTCCAAACGAAAACAGCGACCAATCACTCCACTCCTATTTTGAAAAGTAAAAGACATGGAGCCATCTCCATGCCATTGAAAAGTAAGTATCAATACAAGAACAGGGTCTGGAAGCTGGAATTCAAAAGTGGATGTTCACAAAAGTAAACATCCACTAACGAACTCTATTTTCCACTAACGAACTTTATTTTCCACTAACGATCTTTATTTTCCTTGATCACTAGGCGGCATTCAATAGTAGTCCAAGAAATCCAGCCTTGCCCAATTCGGCAAGGCTGGATTTCTTATTTTAATATTTTACAATTAAAGTAAAAAGTGATATCATATAAATATCAAAATAATATTTAAACTAAGGGAGGCAATACATCTATGAAAGAAGTTAAAGCAGGGTCAGTCAATGGCTTTATTGGCTTACTCTTATTTTTCGCCGCACTTGGGCTAGGCATTTATAGTTTCACACAACAAAGCTTTCTCATTGGGGCTATTTTAATTGTCGTTAGCATCATCTCGCTGTCGTCATTTACTGTCGTTCAGCCGAATCAAGCTACCGTCATTACTTTTTTCGGGAGCTATCTAGGAACCATTCGTAAAAGCGGGATATGGCTCGTTATCCCTTTTTCTTCTCATAAGAAAATCTCGCTGCGTGTTCGCAATTTTAACAGTGTCAAATTAAAAGTGAATGATATCGATGGGAATCCGATCGAAATTGCTGCTGTGATCGTGTTTAAAGTGGTAGATACGTATAAAGCCTTGTTCGATGTGGACAGCTATGAGAAATTCGTAGAAATTCAAAGTGAAACTGCGTTGCGTCATGTAGCCAGCAAATATCCATATGACCGCTACGAAACAGAAGGCTACTCACTTAGAGGCAATGCCGATGAGGTTGCGGCCGAGCTCAGCACAGAGCTTCAGCAACGACTTTCCGTTGCAGGTGTTGAGGTGATTGAGTCCCGTCTGACTCACCTTGCCTACTCCACTGAAATTGCCAGTGCGATGCTGCAGCGTCAGCAAGCTTCTGCCATTTTATCAGCTCGCTCCATTATTGTAGAAGGTGCAGTAGGCATGGTTCAATTGGCTGTCGAACAATTGGAAGCCAAAGGTTTGCAGCTTGACGAGGAGCGTAAAGCTGCCATGATCAACAATCTGCTTGTTGCGATTGTATCTGATCGTTCAGCGACTCCGGTCATTAATACCGGAACGTTGTACTAACGAGGCCATGGTATGGCTCTCAAGAAAAACTTCCCGCTTCGACTTGATCCGAAGCTGCACCAAGCTCTAGAGCAGTGGGCTGAAGATGAGTTCCGAAGTGTTAACGGACACATTGAATATTTACTCCGAGAAGCGCTCCTCCGTTCAGGACGGCTCCCTAAAACTAGTGCCGCGCAGCAAACAAATGAAGATTTGGACAACTAACAAAAAAACAATCTTACACAGTTTCATGTAAGATTGTTTTTTTCTTATGTTGTAACGTTAATTGCTGGCGCAGAAATGGTTTGTGGTGTAGTAATCGCAGAGCTTGTATTTGAGAAATCAGCAACTTCGAGAACGACAGGTGTACCAACTACCGCTAAGATCGTATCTAACACCAAGGAAGCCGTTGTTAGCGTCGAGAGACCCGCTTCTTGTAACACACCATTGACATACACATTAATATATCCGTTAGTAGGTACGGCTGGTAGTTCGTTCGCGAGTAAGGGATCACCATTGTCATCAAGAAAATCCTCTGCAAGAATCGTTGTTTCCGTACCCCCAATCATACCTGCGTCAAGTACTGCATTGTATCTCGTCACATCGGGATCTACGGTTGTTGTCACAACACCGCCCGAAGCAACTGGAGCATTCGCCAACGCTGCTGTAACAAAAAGTTTAATAAGTGAGGCTGCCATCTAATTCACCCCCTTCCCGATCTTCGCTTGTAGACGCGAATACATTGCACGATGATGGGAACACCTTTTTCAGGCACATCCTTCGAAGTTAACATGATAGAGCCTTTATCTATGTGATAGAGCGTGCTGGGCTGAAGTACACCATTAACGAAAACTTGTGCGAATGTGACAGTTTTCGGATCTGGAATCGATTGAGCGCCATAACCTTTGGTACGATCCTCTTCCGTATACCAACGCTTGTCTCCGTCTGAAATGGTATAATAAAAATAAGTCTTTGAGACATACTTGGCTTTACGCAGCCGTTCTTTGCTCTTTTTTGACTTTCTTCGGATCGTTGTTTCAAGACGTTTTCGTTTCCGGATGGGAATCACCTCACAAGCCACTCATAGATTAAGATATCTTATGCAAGAAACTTTACCTGAAATTGGATATTCACCTCGGTACTTATCCCCATTTATGACATAGAAAACCCCCTGATCATGGTGATTAGGGGGTTTCTACCTTTTATTTCTGCAATTTTAGTTCTGCACTTTGATTCCGTTCGCATTGATATAGCCAATACTCTTCAGATTCTTACGCTCAATTTCTCCCTGATAGAGGATATTCCCCGTTTGCAGTTCAACGATTGCAACGTTTGGTACGGGACGACCACGACCAGACATGAGTAGATACAAGCGATCCTTCTCTACTAGGCTATAATTGACTCTGCCCCACTCTTTCTGAATCGCTTGAAGCGGTAGTTGAACATCACGAATCACCTTATTCTCCGCTACATTAACTACCATGACGTGAGTGTCTTTATTCTCCGAAATAGCAGCCAATGATATCTCCTGATTGGCATTCTGGATAGACATTCCCATCGAGTTATCTTCCATCAAAAAATGATGTAGTTGCTCGCTCTGCAGTGTCCGCCATTGTCCGTTCCAAATATCATATACTCGAATTTCCCGGTTTACTAACCCTTCATTTCTCTTTACGGTCTGACTTTCGACCTTATCTACGATTTTATTTTCACTGCGATCAAATATCGCATATCCAGTAGGGCTAATCCGAGCATTACCAGATATATACCATGTACTTATTTCATTCACTTGTGTCTCGGCAGAGAGGATCTGCTCGCTTTTCAGCAAGCTTTTGCTTGCAAGATCAATCGTATACATATCATATCCAACATGATAGAACTGCGGATATTTGTCCGTTCGCATACGATTGACAAGTACCTTCATGATCTTATCTTTGACCTGAACATCATGGATATTTATATATTCATCGTTTTTCTTATCGGATAGAACATGAAATGATGATGTTCCTTCGTCCAATTTTTCCATTATTGAGATGGTTAACTGGTTAGATTGCTTCTTCGATACATCGTTGTGAGCTTCCGTACCCGCATACGCAAGTATCTGATCATCCTCATAAAAGGCATTCACATCATTCTTCCCTCGCATGAAAGAACGATGCTCTCTGACAAGCCTTTTCAAATCGTCCTCATAGTAAGATTCAGCATCAAGCCTAGCCAAATAGGAGAATTGCTCGACTTCCGACTCGTTCCCTTTCGTAGAAACGGTTGTCGTGATGCCATCCATATTTACCTTAATTTGCAGCCCAGCAGCATCGCTTTCTAGGCCTTTCATCGTCTTTAACTCATACTCCGGTTTCTGATCACCAGTACCTGACACATAATACGTTCCCATAGCTAATACACAAAAAGGTATCAGTGTAGCAAGCAGCCAGTATCGTTTCATGCGTGCACCTCCTTAGCATTTTCTTTGAAAGCCCTTCACCCGAATTTCGAGAATTCGAGAATTTACACCGTCACTTTTTTTCGCAGCAAATACGAACTAAATCCGATTGAAATGGCGATCATACACAGTCCGATGAACACCTGCAGCAACACGATTTCGCTTGGAAATAGCGGAAGTGTAACTCCTAATTGACTTATTTCTTGTGGCAAAACGATCACGATCAGAACGGCTGTACCGTACAGAATACCAGCAATAATGCCCTTCCAACGATAACTTCGTTCCAAAAGTATAGTCGTAAAAAGTACAAAAACACCTAGAATGCCAGCTCCATAATATAAAATGAATTGCATAACATAGCTCGGCATAAACAAATTCAGCAAAGGATCTCTTCGAATCAATTCTCCAATAGTAACCTCTACTCGTAGTTCAGCTGGGATGATAGCAAGGAAGGAGGACAATTGCAGCGGAATCACCACAAATTGTAGGGAAACAAAACCAAATACAAACAGCACAATCGCACTTAACTTAGCGTAATATACGTTCATCCGTGAAGTTGGCAACATAAGCAGTCGATACGCAAACGTATTCCGGCCGAACCATTCCTTGTACCAAATCATGAAAACATAAAGGAGCAGAACGATTGCACATAAACTGATAGCTCCTTCGTACCAGACCGAATGAAAAATATTAATAAGATTCAATTTTTGAAAATTTTCCGCGTATTGCGCAACTGTTCCGCCATTTCTGTCTGCCCAAGCATGTGCATCACTTAGATACGATTGGGCCGTTAACCAAATTCCCACAAACTGAGATACCACCAACAGAAGTGCCAAAGCACCATATAGTTTGCTAAACCGTACCAGTTCCCAGTTCAACAACTTGATAAAGAATTTCAAGTCACATACACCTCTCTCATGACATCCACAACGGACTTTCCTTCATTCGAGCGCATTTCCTCTGGGTAAAACTGTTTGCTAACCCGCCCTCCATCCAGCAAAACTACTTTATCAATTAAATGCTCAATATCATGAATTTCGTGGGTCGTGATCAGAACACCGCGATCTTCCATCAAATGGCTTGTAAATACGGCTGTAATTTGCTCTCGGCTGAACATGTCAATCCCCGAGAATGGCTCGTCCATGAGTAAATAGTCTGCGTCCAAAGACAGTCCTAGCAGCAGATTCGCCTTTGCAGAATTTCCTTTGGACAAGCTCGAAAGTCGATCCTCAGGATTTAATTTGAAAAAGGTGATCAACTCTTCCGCCCGCACTTCATTCCAGTTCCCATAGAAATCCTTCATAAATAGCATGGCTTCTTTAATTTTCATATGAGAGGGCATAGTTAAAGTATCCGGAATGAATACAACCTTCTCATACGATTTTGAAATTGGTATCTGACCATCCACACGTATAGCTCCTCCTTGGATGGGGGTCAGCCCCATGATCGCCTTCATAATCGTAGATTTACCCACGCCATTGATCCCAATCAAACAGGTGATTTGGCCTTTCTCCGCGGTAAAGGAAACCTGTTCCAATACATTTTTTCGCCCAAATCGCTTCACCAGTCCATCTACTTCGATCATTCCGCAACCTCCCTTGCGCGTTCTGCCTCATACTGTTCTTTCACAACACGCAGCAATTCTTCCGTTGGCAGCCCGATTTTGCTGATGGATTGTACGAACACCCCAACGGCTTCTTGAATGAGTTCTTCACGAATGGTATTCAAAATCTGCTTATCCGTCGTTATCCGACTCGGGGAATTACCTGCAGTTGTGATCAACTTCTGCTCCTCCATTTCTTTATAAGCCTTCTGTGCGGTGTTCGGATTGATTTGAAGCAGTCCTGCTAGCTCTCGCCTTGACGGAATCTCTTGTCCGCCTACCAGCCTGCCCGTGGCCATTTCCTCTTTAAAATACCTGACAACCTGCAGATAAACGGGATCGCGATTATTAAATGTAATGTTCATCTACCCATCTCCTATGTTCCTTTCTAGGTAAAACTGGAAGTATTTAGTGTGTGTACTACATGGTTCATACACTCTATGTGTACTATACTACTCATACACTTTATCTGTCAACAATTGGTATTTAAAGTTACACTCTCCCCTTTATTCCACACCGTTGACATACCACGACCCCAACATGCAAATAATAGAAAGAAGGATTTCGCGAAGAAAGGAGGACATAATGCGAGTACAACTTCCGCCGGAGAATAAGAAGAACCTAAGCTTATATGGGAAAATGCGAGGATTGCCTGGTGCCATTGTTCAGCTTGTTAAACAGCAGGCTGCCAAGTTGAGTACCTCTTCAGATGCAGAAAAGGCAGCTTCGCTTCCTACTATCGAGATCACGCCTACGATGTTAGCGAGACTAGAAAAAGCTTTGCGCCAACAGCATGCTTTGCAGCAAGGAGGCGTTATTCCTCCCGCCATCACGGCGTATGAGCAAGAGATTGTTGCCCGAATTGTCGCCAAGACCCAAGTCCTTAATCGTAATAACGTAACTCGTACACAAGCCTACTGGACTTGTTATAGAGACTTCCCTGAGCTGCACTGGGCGTTGTTAGCCCACATGGTTTCCCGCAATGGGGGCTGGTGCATGACCGATCTGCGTGGCGAATTACTGCCTCATTTATTGAACAACGAAGCCACTGAGCATTTATTTGCCTTTCTCGAGCGCGCAAATGCTCTTATTTTTCAAGATGCTTACCCGCAATTGCTGCTCTATGCCGAAAGCAAACGGAGGAAGCTTAACTTATTTCATCTTCTTCCTCATTTGCATATATCCGCCTGGATGATGCCCATTTGGCAGGATTTTTGGTTATATCAAGATACTACCCTCCTCACCCTCGGGTTGATTGTCAATGAACAGCATTACGTCGAGGAGCGCGTCGTTCAGAATCCAATCTACAAACAAACGGTTTTAAATACGCCACAGTTCAAGACACAAGCCTGGCTGCAGCTCAATCAAGTCGGATTCCCTTTTCGTTCCGCTTCGCTAGATCCACCACAACCACATCTCGCTGGCCTTATTCTTGAAAATTTCAAGAACCTTTCTGAACGCATCGAATTCGGCAAAAGCTTATACGCCATCCTGTTTTGGGCACCAGGCATCCTTCAGGGTGCAATAGCTTTTGCAGCCTCTACTCCCCATACGGGGTCACGTTCTGATTACTGGCCTCATCTATTTGCACAAATACGAAAAACCCCTCCTGATCTCAAGTATCAGGAGAGGCTCGATGGTTACAGCCTTAAGAAAGGCGCAGCGCCGTTTTATAGTCCACCGCTTCATTCAGCATGGCCTGACAGGCCACTAGCGCCGGTTGAGCGTGGGGATTGGTTTACTGAGTTAGAGGAACCTCTGAAACATATGCAATCCTTCGCTGTTCCGGTTGCTTACGATTTAACAAAGGAAATGTGCCTCGGACTAAGTAAAGTTGAACTCGCTGTTCTTAGTGCACAAGCGATTAAGAAGCTCATTCGTTAGTGATACTTATGCCATTAAGATCGCTTCAACAACCGACTCACTTTCGCGATGAGCTTCTGTATAGGTGATGGGAAGCTTTTCACATCATCCTTCGTCACCACACGTGTTAGCATCAGCATAACAGGGTACAAAGCCACAGTGAATCCGCAAATCAACACGGCCTGAATGCCTTGATTCAAGCGGTACCAAGAGAATGGCACCACATAGTTGTGCGTCACCCATTCTGCTGCAAAGCCTAGAACGCCGATGACAATAATTGTTACGATAAGTCCACCAAATCGGCGCCCCAGAATCGTGAACGATACTTCCTTGCGGAGCGTGCGTAAATTCAACCATGACATCGCGATAAAGCAAAGTCCTGTGGAGATAATAATACCGTATATGCCGAACCATTGCGCTAGAACGAAGCTGCCAAGCAGCTTGATTGCGATGCCGACACCAACATGAGCCATTAGTGGCTTCATCCGTCCCATCCCCATCAGAACGGCTCCTGAGGTCTGCATCACGATCTGAAACATTGCACCGGCCGTCAGCAAGGAGATCATCGCAGGTCCATGTGCAATACCATAGGCGGAATCCTCGTACCCAAACACGAAGAAGTCGATCGGTCTAGCCGCAATACAAATCATAAGTACGGCTGGAAGACCTGAAAGGATAGCCAGTTGAAGCACGCGCGTCGTCTGCTGTCCGACTTGCTTTAAGTCTTTCCGTGAATAAGCAGCTGAAATAATAGGTACAACCGATTGACTCAACGCGATAGCCAAAATAATGGGAATCCCCGCGAGTGATTGCGCGCGTCCACCAATGATCCCTACTAAGCCTAAGGCCTCCGCGGCACCAATCTTATCTTCAAGCAACGGAATAATCATCGAGGTATCGATCGCGTACACCAATGTGACGGTGACGGAGAAAACGACAATTGGGATCGATAGCTTTAGCAAGCTTCGATAAATATCCCGATATCTGAACATTTCCGATGGTTGCTCGCCTGAACGTGCGGCACCAATCTGCTCTGCCGCGGCGTGTGATGCAGCAACAGTAGACTGGACCGTTTTTGCATCACTTCGCTTCAATTTCATACCGTAGTACAGCATGACCGCAAGTGCAGCAATACCTCCGACAACACCTCCGAAGGAAGCCCCTGCAACTCCCCAACCCAGTGAGATATTAAGCAAGAAGAAGGCAAGTAGAATCGACGTAATTAAGCGGAAAATTTGTTCCACCACTTGTGAAATACCATTGGGCATCATATGTTGTCTGCCTTGGAAATAGCCTCGCATAATCGCGATAAGCGGGAAGAACAGCATCGCTGGTGCGATCGCCCTCGTTGCTAACGTTGCATCCGGGCCACCATGTGAAATGTTCTCGGCATAAATAGGTGCGAAGACATATAACAGTACCGTCATCCCAACCCCAGCGACTACAGCAAACCAGATCGCTGCTCGATAAATCCGTTGCGCTTCATGAGGTCGACCGATGGCTCTCTTCTCGGCAACCATTTTACTTAATGCACTCGGAATACCCGCTGTTGCGATAACGAGCAGGATAGAATATAAATTAAAAGCAATGGAATAGCTGCCCATTCCTTTTTCCTCAAGCAGATGCACCAGCGGTATACGCTGGAAAACGCCGAGAAACCGCGCTACAAGCGCGGCTACGGTGAGAATGAGCGTCCCTTTTACAAGGGAATCTTTGGTTACCTTCGTCAAGTCCGTTCCTTCTCTCTCTTACAGTTTTATTACGTCTATCTAGGCCTCAAAAGATCCACAAGAAGAAAATAATAATCATAGCGAGCTGCAAAACAAATTTCACCACGGAGCTGGCGAAAAAACCTAGCACGGACCCAATTCCTGCGCGTATAGCGTTCTGCCACGAAGTTCCAGCAATTAATTCACCCACTACGGCACCGATGAATGGACCTAGGATGATCCCGAATGCTGGAATCACGAATGGGCCAATGATCAAACCAATGGTGCTTCCGACGATTGCAGGTTTCGAGCCGCCGAACTTTTTGACACCTAATGCACTAACCGCATAATCCGCCACGATAATAATAATGACGATCAAGGTCTGGATCAACCAGAACCACAAGCCGAAGTGCTCCCAAGTAATCAGCCAGCCATAGATGAAAAAGGCCGCGTAAATCGCCAATACGCCAGGCAGAATCGGATAAATGGCACCCACCATTCCGACAACAAATAAAAGAATAACGACAATCCAACCTAAGGTAATCATGCTCAGTTCATTCCTCCATTTATCTTAAACGGATTCACGGTCCTCTTAGGACAGTGCATTGTCTAAACTAGGCAAGCATGTAAGTACGAATGACTTGTGCAACAGCATGTTCATTATTCGTAACCGTCGTCATGTCGGCGATTCGCTTCACTTCATCCTGTGCATTGCCCATGGCGATGCCAAGTCCTGCTTCACGAATCATCGCAATATCATTTTCGCTGTCACCCATAGCAATAACTTCGGACATCGAAATACCCAAAAAGTCACACACCGTTTCAACACCACTTGCTTTGGTGACGCCAAGCGGATTCATCTCCAAGTTCGATGGATGCGAATTGGTGATTTCAAGCGTTCCCCAGCTCGCCACAACTTCGCGAATGCGTTGCAATTTCTCCGCATTGTCTGTGAAGTAACCGAATTTAAGCCATTCATGCTCATCCATATTTAATCCTTCACTTTCACGATTGAACACGCCTGCCACGGAATAAGCCCACCACCAGCAGTCATGAGCTACCGCTAACTGATGCAAGTCACGAATCGTTTCAATCGGTACAAGTGTACGTTTCAGTAACCGATCCGGCGAAGCCCACACTTCACCGCCGTTGACTACGACAAGTGGGGTTGAGAGACCTAATTCTTTAATGAAAGGCATCGCGCTTATCGCTCCACGACCTGTAGACATAATAACGACTTTGCCTTGTGACGATGCTTCACGAATAGCCGCCTGATTCTCGGCAGATATTTTTTTGTCCTCATTCAACAAGGTTCCATCCATATCGAGTGCGATTAATTTATACTTTCCCACAATCTCGTCAACTCCTAGTCTCATGAAGCCTATATGATGTCTACCTAGTAAGCAGTGAGCACTTTCTTAGGCAGTTCTTCCATGAACGTTTTGTGCCAAAGAGCAAAAATATAAAGGGTCCACAAGCGTCTCGCATAGTCTCCCTGACCAATACGGTGCTTATGAAGCATTTTCTCAACCGCCTCGATATCGATATAATCCTCGATTCCGCTGGACTTGATTTGATCCATGACCATGTCACCCATCGCACCCTTCATCCAATCACGGAGTGGAACAGGGAAGCCTAGTTTCGGACGATTCAGAATCGGATCGGGAATAATCCCTTCCATCGCTTTACGGAAGATATACTTCGTCGTGCCATTCGCAATGCGATATTTCGCTGGAATGCGGCGAGCCACTTCGAACAGCTCTTTGTCCAAGAATGGAACACGCAGCTCTAGGGAGTGTGCCATCGTCATTTTGTCGGCTTTCATCAAAATATCGCCAGGCATCCACAAATTCATATCGATGTATTGCATCCGACTGACTGGATCCAGATGCTTCGTTTTGTTATAGTAATCGCCGGCGATTTGCACCGGGTTTTTGTAGGCGCGCAGCATCTCGCTATCGAGACGGAGCACTTCTGCCTTCATATCCTCGGAGAAGATTTTGGCGTTCCCGAGGAACCGTTCCTCAAGCGGAGTCGTTCCCCGCAACACATAGTTGCGGCCTTTCACTCCGCTAGGCAGGATGCGTGCGAAGCGGTTCAGCATGCGTTTCACCGATGGCGGCAGCTGATCCAGCGGCTTGAGCGATTGCGGCTCGCGATAAATGCGATAGCCGCCGAACAGCTCGTCCGCGCCTTCGCCGGACAGCACAACCGTCACGTGCTCGCGCGCAAGCTGCGCCACGTGGTAGAGGGCAATGGCCGAAGGATCGGCAACAGGCTCGTCCTGGTGCCAGATCGCTTTCGGCATGGTCGCGAAGAAATCATCCTGCGTGATGATTTTATCGTAGTGCTCTGTGCCGAGCGTTGCTGCGGTCTGCGCAGCAATGGGCGTCTCGTTGTTGGCACCTTCGAAGCCAACTGAGAACGTGCGGATCGGTTCGATATTCCGCATATGCGTGGCAATCGCCGTCGAGTCGATTCCGCTCGATAGGAAGCATCCGCGTTCCACGTCGCTGACCATGTGAAGTTTGACGGATTCTTTCAAGCCTTCACGAATTTGTTCCACATAATAGTCAAATGGCTTATCTTCCGGTTCAAACATCGGATCCCAATACTTATGTATGGACATTTTGCCATCAAAGGTGATCGTAACCGAATGAGCAGGCGGCAGCTTATAGATACCTTCGAACATGGTATGCGGCTCTGGTACATACTGAAACGTCAAATAATTCAGCAAGCTGTCCGTATGGATCAACCGGTTCATGCCTTCGGCCGCCAGCAAGCTCTTGATTTCTGAGCCGAACAAAAACTGACGGTCGCTCACATGATAATAAAACGGCTTAATGCCGAAGTGGTCTCTCGCTCCGAACAGCTGCTTTTTCTTGCGATCCCAGATCACAAAGCCAAACATTCCGCGCATGTGCTTTACACAGTCCTCGCCGAACTCTTCATAAAGATGAACGATGACTTCAGTATCACTCTGCGTGCGAAAGATATGACCGCGCTCCTTCAACATCGTGCGCAGCTCTTTGTAATTATAAATTTCACCGTTGAAAATAATCCAGACGGTTTCATCTTCATTCGCTAGTGGCTGATGGCCTTCTTTGATATCAATAACGGATAATCGTCTAAATCCTAAGCCAATGCGATTCTCTGTCCAGAAGCCCTCATCATTCGGTCCTCGATGAACAATCACATCCGTCATTTGCTTCAAGCTAGCCTCAGTTGGTTCTCTATCTTCAAAATACATAACACCCGTAATACCACACATGGTGAGACTCACTCCTCCGTACGCTCATCATTCTTTCTCTTGGACAACCGATATATTAGTATACCATATCAGCCCGCCATTCAGGAAATGCCATGAGGGTACGAGAATAGCTGTATCCTATAGAAAAATGATGGAAATGATAAGTCGTTTTAAAGAAGCAGATAACCGCCTTTTTTTCAAATGAATCGACCACCTTTCCTACACGCATAAAAGTTGAGTTAGGGCAACATTTAGGGTGGAGCAAGTTCTCCCCCTTGATACAGGGTATGCCGTTGGAGAGTAACTGGTGCATGCTGCTGAAAAAGGAGAGTATTGTGTCAGATTTTCGTGTTAAAAAAGCGTAACTGCCACTTCGACTCCTGCTCACCTCTAGTCCCAGTGAAGTGAATTTAACTGTAAATTGTACAGCTATTTCGGAGAAATCCACCTTAATTAGCGTAATAGATGGAAAATATGTAGCTAATTCCTGCTCATTTGCGCATATTTCCAGAATACCCTGAAATTAACTGTATAAAATCCATTTATTCATTATTTGTACCAATTTTACGAAAAATTAACTACAGGAAATCCATCTATTATAAAATGGCAACCAGCGTTTCATTGGGGAAGTGGTTGTGGGTAACTGACAATAGATTCGAGTTCGGGTTCGGGCTGGGGCAAGTGGCTCATATCACAAAAAAAAAGAGCCTGCCGCAGCAAGCTCTCTTTATCATTACCACGGCCTCTTCCCGCCGCCAAGCTTTGTCAAAATACCATCGTTCGCCGCGTCATACGCTTGGAAGATTTTCGCCGCAATTGGGGATGCCCCGTAACGTCCAAATCCACCCTCAGGTATAACAACCGCCACAGCCAGTTTCGGATTCTCGACCGGAGCGAAGGCGATAAGTACCGCATTTTCTACAGATCCACCTGCTACAACCTGTGTAGAAGTACCTGTTTTACGAGCGACATTGAATGGCAATTCTTCGATGCCTTCGGCACCGCTTTTCATCCCATGGATAATCGTATTCCAATCGGCTTGAGCGAATTCCTTCGATACATCCTCGAGGACCTCCGGCTCCACCTTTTTCACCAATTCACCTTGGTAATCACGAATTTCATCGACGAACAAAGGCTTCATCCGTTTGCCACGACTAGCCAGTGTTGCCGTATACTGCGCTAACTGAAGCGTAGTCGTTTTCTCATTCTGACCCCAAGAAGCATAGACCATGGCCGATTGATAACTGTCTTTTTCCGCATTTTTGATAAAGTCGTTGGAGCCAGCGAATTCACCTGGAAGCCCGCTGCCCGTCTTCACACCCATGCCGAATTTAGCCAGATATTCTGCCCATTTTGCCGTTACTTTCGAATTCTCACGTCCGAATTTGTTCCAAAATGGAATACCAACCATAGCCGACATATACGTATTCGAGGAGTGTTCAATCGCTTCTGCTGCATTAATTGGGCCATAGGAAGCTTTTCCGGAGTTCGAAATAGCACTGTTGCCATCTTTACCGAAGGTAAATGTGCCTGAATCATAATATTTTTGCCCCGATGTAAACAGCTTCTCTTTCAAACCAATTAAGACAGACAATGGTTTAATCGTCGATCCCATGAAAACAATGGAAGAAGGATGCTTTGCATTTTCTTTCTCATCCGGGTACTTCGATTTTGCCGTCATGATCGTACCATTGGAAATAAACGTACTGATATCCTTATAAATAGTAGGCGATATACCACCCGTCCAAGCATTCGCATCATAATCTGGATAATTCGCCATCGTGATAATGCGGCCCGTATCCACTTCCATGGCAACCGCAAAGCCCGAAGAAGCCTTCATCCCCGTTTTCATATACAAATCATTGGCATGAGTAGGACTTCGCAGATATTGGATATGATCTTTCAGCATTTTCTCCGTCGCCTTCTGAACGTCCTTGTTGATCGACAGATACAGATTATTCCCCTTAATCGGGGCTGTTACTTCGGCTCTTCCAATGATTTTCATGGCAGCATTCACTGGGTACTTCTTACTCCCGTTCTTGCCACGCAGCTCATCCTGATACATCCGTTCGATGCCATCGAAACCGACATTTTCATTGCTTAAATATTCTTCACTATTCGGATTATCCTTATAGATTTCTTTCGCAGTTTGGGTTGAAAAAGCATTCGTATACCCGACCAATTGCGTCGCAATTGTCGTTTTATCTTCTTCCACTTCATAAGTACGGATACTTTCTTCCGTTACTTCCAGCCCTTTGAATTCATCACGATGCTCCAGCAAAAATGCAATTTCAGCATTGGATAAATCCGCTTTAATACGGCGAGGAACGGAATAGTAGCTTGGGTCTTTTACTTTATTTTTATTAATGTCATAGCCCAAATCCATGGCAAGAACAATCTCTTCAGCTGTCGGGCTAACGGTATTGGGTTTAGCAAATGGGTCAAAAACATCCCGCTTAATGCGCTTGGCTAAATCAATATTAGCATCCTTATCCTGACCTGGTTCAATACGAAAAAATAAGGACTGCACCGGAATCGTGTAGGCTAGCGGAGATTTTGTTGAATCATAAATATTACCGCGAATCGGAGCGATCTTGTTGGTTTGATTCGTATTGGTATTCTCTGCGGCCTTCAGATCCTTGGCTTGAACGAATTGAAGAATCGCTAACCTCACGATTAGCACGGAAAACAATAAAAAGGTAACGAAGAAAAATATATTGATCCGAAACGAAAAGTGCCGTTTTTTAGTGATTTCTTTTTTCTTCGGATCATCCATAATGGATGATTTCATGCGGGTTCATATCCTTTCTCTCGTACATCGCCGGTAGGCTCCTGAATCAGTTCGAGTAGAGAACGAATCCCATCTCCCGTATGGTAAGGGTACCGAATGATACGAACAGCATCAATGCCTACTTGATTAGGAGCCCATATATCATTCGTCTCATGATCCCCGACATACAGCACATCCTCAGCCGCAACGTCCGCCATTTGCAGCGCAAGCTTGAAAATTGCGGGGTCAGGCTTCTCTAAGCCAACTTCTGTGGAAACAAGTACCGGGTCAAAATAGTGCAATACGTCTTTGTCTGCCAGAATGGCTTTCAGCGTTGGAGCAAAATTAGAGATAATACCGATTCGAAAGCCTCTCACGCGCAGTGCTTCTAGAAATGGCTTCACATCATCGAACAAATCGTAATACTTTGGCGCCGTGAAAATGTCATAAAGCTCATGACAGCAGTTGAAAATTTCTTCCTCTGTCCAATCTTCATGAATGCCTAGTTTATGCAGGACATAGTGGTATAGGTTAACCCAGAATTCACGATCTGACTCAGGACTGCATACCACGAAGTTATCTTTTTTCTCAACATAATAAAATAGACGAAATGCTTCTGTAAAAAGTTCATGAATATGCGCTTCATCTCGGTCAACAGAGCGCAATTCTAAGTATTGCTTTAAAATTGTTTGTGCCGCAGGAATCGTTACTAAGGTGTCACCTGCATCCAAATAAATCATCTTGTATGATGTTAATTCTTTTCGCATATCGTCTCCTTCTAACAAGCCTAATGCTAAACGTCCCTCACGTGAGTTTGATCAAAATTAGGCGGATTAAACCAATTCGCACCACTTGCTACCCAAGTTGAATCCAGAGGCACCCACTTGCTGGTTTCTTTCAAGTACACTTCATTCCAAGCATGAGGACCATACCCCCCTTGTCCATCATACCCTAAACCCGTGACTACCTTCACATCCAGTCCAATCGATCTGGCCATTTGGGCATATAACCTAGAGTAATCGATACAAACACCCTCTTTGGTATTAAACGTATCCTCTGGTGTCTGTTCCTTCCAAATCCGCTGTTCTTCATACAATTTCACTTTATTCCAATCGTACTTGACTCGGGTGCCAACCCAACTGTACAGTAGCTTGGCTTTCTCTTCATCCGTCTGCGCATTCGCCGTAATCTCTTTCGCCGCATCCGCGATATTGCCAGGGATTTTCGCATCAAGTACTTCATATTTCCGTTGTAAAATATTAGTGAATTCCTGCTCAACCGCACGTGTGAATACAGGCGCCTTCTCCGCTATAAAATCACCTGTGAAGGGTGAAATAACCTCTTTAGCCCCTTTTTGATACATGGCTGAGGACTCAATATAGGGGGTTATCAACGAGTGTGGGAACAAGGAAACATAGATGAATAAAATTGCGATTAGCATGAGCGCTCTAGCAAATCCAGCTATAGAACCAATGGCACCGCCTGAAACGGAACTAAGTACGGAATGACTTTGTCTCGGCATGGCATACCGTTCAGCCAACCAACGTCCAAGCCATACATCCACCAAGCGATTCAAAATTTGTTTGATAATGACATAACCAAGGATAAATAAAACTCCGAAACGGAGTAATGGAAAATCACGCAAGCTAGTGATGACGGTATAATAGGCTTGTTTTATCGCACTTAAATCAACCACTGGAATTTGCAGATTCTGATCTTTTAACCACGTTTGAATCCAAGGTGAAATCAGTTGCACAGCTTTCCATGCAATCAACAGGGATATTACAGCGAGCACGGCTTCCACCAACATGGCTACAAAATGCCTAGCCGAGCCAGAGCCACCACGGAAAAATCCCTGCAGCACGGAAGCCGCAATGGTGAGAACGATCAAGATGGATATGAGATTGATTGATAAGCTTGACAACCACGTGTTATCCGTCATGCGTACTCACCTTCCTTTGATAGGCTGACCAGCGTAATAGCTAGGTATTTTTCTTGGCTTGTTCAATAAATGCATTCACAGCTGCATTGGCATTCATTTTGAAGGATTTCCCGAGAAACGTGACCTGTACTTCATCCGATCCTGGTTTACCTTCTACCTGCAAGCTTTTCGTCGTAATTAAAAAGGAACCATCCGGGTTCGCCTTAAATTTGGCTTCTTTGGCCTCGGACGTCAAGGCACTCACTGCCTTATCCTTGATATCGTCACTGACTTGGGAAACGACACTTGCCCCAATATCCTTTATTTTATCCTTATAGCTCGCTCCATAAACGACAAGCGCCCCTACAATGACAAGAACTACTACCCATTTCACTACGGTTTTGACAATACCAATCACAATAAATAGAACAATAATAGCACCTACAATTAAATACCAACGATCCTGTGCAAACGAAATCCACTGATCCATCTTTATCCCCTCCTCATCATCCAAAAGTCCATTCCTATCATACTACATGGACTCCTTAATCTTCATCTCTTTTTTTCCTTAATTGTGCAAGCTTCTGCTCGATTTCATTGGTTTTATCCAACGTTTTCCCTGTTCTCAGATAGGACTGTCTTAAACGGAATACGAGAAATATACCAACTGCAGCCAACAGTATATAAACAATGGGATCCATACTTCCTCCTATGTACGAAATTGTGTCTTTTGTCCCGAACGGTCATATCCTTGGGACGAGCGGCGTAAAACTTAAGAAGAGATGAAATAAACGGCTATGTCGTTGACGAAAGGATCGAGGTGGTGAAACCGTGCGAACAGCCATATGGTTGTACTTATTTATGTTTGTTGCCTTTTTTGATTTACACGCGCAATATCCGATTTTATCTCCTTTCGCCTTATCACTGGGCGCTGCTCCTTCATTTATAGGGCTCATCATGGGTGTTTACTCTCTTACCCATCTCCCTGGCAATCTCATTGCAGGTTATGGTGTAGACAAATACGGCAGTAAAATCTTCATCGTCTGTAGTTTAATTGTAGCAGGGATCATCTTACTATTTCAATCGAATGTCAAAGACCCCTGGCATTTGCTCTACATTCGTTCCATCAGCGGATTTGTTCTTGCCTTCCTATCCCCTGCCTGTTTGTCATTACTAGCGCGAATAGCCCGTGACCGCATTCAGCAAAGCAAGCTTATGGCCGGCAACGGCCTCGTTCACACCTTGGCATCCGTGGTCTCTCCTGCAGCAGGTGCTGTTTTAGTGGCCAAAATCGGCTTTACCACGGCGTTTTCCGTATTAGGCTGGATCCTTATCATCACGGGCTTCCTTGCTATTTTCGGTGTAAAAGAGAAGCAACTCTTAGCTCACCAAGGGAAACAAACAGGTTCAACAGCTATCTTAGATGCTCATGGTCATCATGTCTCTACAGATCCCCATGAGGGTTCCAATGATGTATCTATCCCTTGGCTGTTCTTCCTCATCCCTATGGCACTTTCATGCTCGCAAGGGATTTTGTTCTTTGAGCTCCCTCTAATGAAATCAGCACGGGAGTCCATCCTTACTTCTGGCGTATTTTTTACATTGGTCAGTTTAGGTGCGCTGCTAAGTATCTCTTTCTGGTTTTTGAACAAAATATCACCCTTCCTTCGGACGATTGTCGGCAGTATCGGGCTTGCCGCCGTATTTTTCGGACTAGCCATTCAATGGCCGATTCCTTTGACGGTTTCTCTCTTTCTCATCGGTATGGCCAAAGGTGTCATCTATCCTGCACTTGCAGCATTACTTGCCAGCATAACAAGCAGTGCTAGATACGGTCGCGTATTTTCATTGCTATCCATTTCTTACTCTGTCGGCGCCTTCATTGGCCCAATGATGGCTGGTCAGCTTCGTGATCACATTTCCTCCTACTTCATCGCGTTTTTCATTCTGATGCTAGCCTTATCACTTTTGCCGCTTCGCACTTTCAAATCGCCACTGATAACATCATAATTTCCTCATCGAAAAAAGGCTTGATGTCGTCAGGCCTTTTTTTCCTGTGTCACACGCTGTAAATCCTTGTCATTTCCCAGGAAATATCGCTGGTGCATGTTACTTGGATCGCCGCTCCAAACGGGGTATACTACTCTAAAAAGGAGTGAAGGTGATTCGATGTCCATTGCTATTATTGTTGAGGGTAAAAATGATAAAAGTCGCTTAAAGCGCGTCGTTGATGATACAGTCAGCATCCATTGCACGTTCGGAACGCCTAGTTCCACTACACTTGACGCACTGCGAAAAAAAGTTGACCATCTGCCCGTTTATATTTTCACGGATAATGATGCTTCAGGCAAAAAGATCCGCTTTTTGCTGCGTGATACATTTCCAGACGCAGAACACATGTATACCCGTAAGGGCTATGCGGGTGTCGAGGGAACACCTGAGGAATATCTCATACAGCAATTAGAAAAAGCAGGACTGGACGCGTATATTATCTACCCTGCGCCCAACCCTGCTTATGAATAACCATTTTGCGTTATTTCCCTTTTGAAAGGGTTACAACGTCTTTCACGATATGCTCCGCATCCAATTCTGGATTGCTAGCGTCATAGTAATTTCTTAGCTGACCTTTTGGATCTACTAGAAGAATCGCATTAGCATGCGAGAAGTTACCGTCCTTCTCTTTGATTACCATGATACCGAAGTCCTCAGCAAGCTTCTGAACCTTCGCTTCCTCACCACGGAGGAACGTCCATCCGCCCGGAATCGGCTTCGATTCAAAGCGATTTCCGAATGCTTTTAACACCTCTGGTGTATCTCTCGTTGGATCAATTGTAATTGATAAAATTTCTGCTTTCGAGCCAAGTAAATCCTTTTTCTTCAATTCATCTTGCACTTGTGAAATTAAAAAGCTTGTCGGTAAGCACACATCAGGACAGTAAGAAAAGAAGAAATAGACGAGTCGCACTTTACCTTCCATATCTTGGGAGGTTACCGTTTTGCCATCTAAATCCTGTAACTGAAAAGAAGGTGCAGCCTTCATAGCTGTTAATCTTTCATCTGGCTTACTGCCATTCGTCACTAATTTATAAGCAAAGGATGCAATCATCGCAATTAATATTGCTCCCAATGCTAATTTGAACCAGTTTTTTTCGAAAAACGTCCCCATCGTTTCCGTCCCCCAGATTAACTAATTTTCGCCGTTGTATCAATGACCATCAAGATCGATAACAGCGTTAAATATAAAAGGGAGAACAAGAACATGCGTTTTGCCCATACAATTTCCGCTTCCCCATTTGCTTTAAACCCTTTGACGCTCATGAAAACCCATGTTAAACCAAGTATTGTTGATACGATCAAAAAGATAGTTCCTACATAGCCGTACGCCGTTAACATCACCGTAACAGGTACTAATAGTACAACATAGCGAACCATACTAATTTTCGTCACGAAAGTCCCTTTAACTACTGGCAAAAGCGGGAATCCCGCTGCACGGTACTCTTCCATACGGCGAATGCCAAGCGCCCAGAAATGCGGTGGCTGCCATAGGAATAAGAACAAGAAAACTAAGATCGCTCCCAAATCAATATTCCCACTAACCGCACAATAACCGATCAGAGGTGGTACTGCTCCTGAGATCGCGCCTACGAATGTGCTCCATACCGATGTTCTTTTGAACCACGCTGTGTAGATCCAAACATAAAAGAACAATCCAAGTAAGCCCATTAATGTAGCTAAAGGTGAATGCGCTCCTAAATAGAGAACCCCTAATCCAATCGTACCAAGTATAATTCCGAACCAAAGAACAAAATTGGCGCTTAACCGACCACTTGGCAGTGCTCTATTCTGTGTGCGTTCCATCTTCGCATCCATCTCACGGTCCAGAAAATTATTTAGTACCGTACCTCCAGCCATAACAAGTGCTGTGCCTAACATCGTCATAAATAAATGGAGCCAGTCAACTTCCCACTTAGCCGCTACCCAGTATCCAGCGAAAGCTGTCATCAAATTGGAATAAATAATACCCGGTTTTATCAGTCGGTAATATTCCTTCAAGGTCACAGGCCCATTTGCACCTTTCGTCGAGCTAGCATCTATGGCATCAGTTCCAGCTTGCCCTTGGGACGAGCCGGTTGAAACATTTTCGTAAGTGACTTGATTATCCATGTGCGCTTACCTCCTCTATGTCGAATTTCCGATCCTACATCTTAATGAACATTCTCATCATACCAACCCCTACATCATTTGACAATGAAGCACGGGCAGTTGTCATCAGATTGTCGATTCTCCCTTCCAGTATGCGTGGAAAATGCACTTACCATTCGATTCCATTTTGGAATATGTGAAAAAGTTGTGAGGATTAACGGGTGGGGCACCTGAAACCCCCTATCTATGCTTTCATTAAGCTATCTATCACCATCATCCCATTGGCTCAGGTTAGCAAGCATCGACAATCCTGAGCCAATGGGATAGTGACCATAAGCATTAGCTTTAAACATAATCCCCACCTGCTGGCCCCTATAAAAAAAGAGAAGACAGGTCGAAACCTGCCTCCTCTTCCTATTTATTTACTAGCAACGGTGTTAAATCAAATAAACTGCGCCGGATTTGATGCCATGCCTTGGTCAGGACATCTTGCAGCTCCCAAGCATGCCTGCCCATAACGTTCACGACGAGGCCATATTTATACGTCATACTCGCTCCCACTCGAACCGTACCACCTTCCAACTGACTCAGTTTCTCCACAATCGCCTCCAAGTGACGCTGGCTCAGACGATCAGAGAAAATAAACAGATTCCCCATGTGCGTTTCTTCTTCCCAGCAACCTGGAGAAGTCAGACGCATGGTCAACGGCTCAATACGCTGATTTTGATAAAAGATTAACTCTCCCTCAAACCAAACTTTCATCCGATTCACATATCGCGAATATTGAAATATTTCCCCCCGTTGTGTTCGCCCTGGACAGATAACATCCGAGAATATCAATGCTGACCCCTTCGCTAGATGTGCTTCTGTTTCCGCGAACAACTCGGCGTCCTTATATAGCATCAACGGCTCAGGTATATACTCTAACAGCGAATCTGCTGCAAGCCGAAGGATCTGATGCTGCGTGCTACCTTGATCCACTGCAGCTGGATGAACCTTGGTAAACGACTGGTTCGTTAGAAAAACACGTGCGCCCTCTTCAAGGCGCACGTTAATTTCATAATGATCACCGGCCATCAGCCCAGGTGAGCAATCCATCATATATACGCCCAATTGATCCATGGGGGCGGCATCATCGAGAAACGTATCGTTCTCATAACGGAACGTTTTAGCGATTTTGAGCGGGGAGGCATGATACTTGTGCACGAGTCGCGTAAGACCGCTGCGTACAGCAAATTGTGCAGATATCTCCCCAGTCAGCTTAGGCATGGCTGAACTCCGTCTCCACCCAGGTAACGATATCATCCAGCCCCGTACCACCCATCAAGTTGGAGAAAATATAGGGACGTTCGCCGCGCATTTTTTTCGTATCGGAATCCATTACTTCGAGGCTAGCGCCTACATAGGGGGCAAGATCGATCTTGTTAATGATCAGCATATCCGAACGCATGATACCAGGTCCGCCTTTACGTGGGATTTTCTCCCCTTGGGCTACATCAATAATATAAATGAAGCGATCTACAAGCTCCGGACTGAAAGCAGCCGCCAAATTATCGCCGCCACTCTCAATGAAAATAATATCGAGATTCTCAAAACGCTTCTCCAGCTCTTCTATCGCCTCAAAATTCATTGAAGCATCCTCACGAATCGCTGTATGCGGGCATCCACCTGTCTCTACCCCAATAATTCGTTCCTCCGGCAACGCTTCCGTGCTAATCAGAATTCGCGCATCTTCTTTCGTATAAATATCATTCGTTATAACAGCTATACTATAGCGGTTACTGAGCTTTCCGGCTAAGCGTTCTACCAATTTTGTTTTGCCTGAACCTACGGGACCTCCGATGCCAATTCGCATTGGACGATCGCGATCTGCTGCTGGCTTCTCCCATTCGTGATGATGATGATGACCGTTACCTTGACACATCGTCATTCCTCCTCAGATCTATAATTAGATTTTTTTAAGACATAAATAAACGTGAATATAAGGTTTCATGCTGCATCATAGCTAAATCCCCCACAGGTGAATTCGTGTATGCTTCCTTTGGATCCATCTCGGAAACACGCTGCCATTCGCTGCCTGTCAAAGGGACTAGCTTCGCCAGGAGCATCTGACCTTGCGTTTGTCCAATGGACATCAGTCTGAGCGCACTATTGATGCAAGTCAGGATACAGCTATATAGATAACCCTCCACTGCCTGATGGAGTGAAACACCAAGATGGTAGCTCACCCATCCGTGAACAACAGGATGATTCGAGCTGCATCTCCCAGCACTCACTGCCTCATCAAAAGGCTGCCAATTCAGTTCTGGATAGAGGGATCGAGCTAATTGAAGCAGTCTGCGTCCCATTTTCTGAACACCAATCCGACTCTCACTTCCAACTCGCTGCACATGAAGCATATGGTCAATGTCCCACAGATTACTAAGCTCCCCGCTAGGAATGTGCATATAAGCCGCTTTAATGACCATCGCATCAGAAGATACCCAGCTATTAGCAAGCATCGAACGAATGTAGGCCTCCAGCTCGGAGATCGTCGTCAGTCTCCCCTGCTGGACAAGTGTTTCCAAGCCAAATGAATGGGAGAACCCGCCGATTGGAAGCGCCGAATCCAACAGTTGCTGATAGGCTAACCAATGAAAGGATGATTGTTCTGTTGCTGTCATATCGTCACCTCAATCCTCAATCGCGGCTTCCTTCTATTATATTTAAAACAAGAAATATAACTGAGCCATCGGCAGCTCTGTCGCAGGCTCACAGGTTACTGCTTCGCCGTCAACTTTCACTTCGTAGGTTTCCGGATTCACTTCAATAGAAGGTGTTCCATCGTTATGGATCATGTCCTTCTTAGAAATGCTGCGACAGCCTTTCACAGGTTCTACCCGCTTTTGTAATCCGAAGCGTTCTGCAATCCCACTGTCATATGCCGCCTGAGAAACGAAGGTTATCGAGCTTTGCGTCAACGCTTTCCCAAATGCTGCAAACATCAGTCTGCCGAAGACAGGCTGAGGGGTAGGAATGGAGGCGTTTGGGTCTCCCATTTGCGCATAAGCGATACTGCCCCCTTTGAGAACCAGATCCGGCTTCACACCGAAAAACATCGGATTCCAAACGACCAAATCTGCAAACTTGCCTGGTTCAATGGACCCAACAAGATGTGAGATACCATGCGTTATAGCTGGATTGATTGTATATTTCGCTATATACCGTTTAATGCGAAAATTATCATGATCAGCAGTATCGGGAGCTAGCGGCCCGCGCTGTTTTTTCATTTTATCCGCTGTTTGCCACGTACGAATAATGACCTCACCCACACGCCCCATTGCCTGGGAATCGGAGCTCAACATACTGAACACGCCAAGATCATGCAGAATATCTTCCGCTGCAATAGTTTCAGGGCGAATCCGAGAATCTGCGAATGCCACATCTTCCGGAATACGACTATCTAAGTGATGACATACCATCAACATATCCAAATGTTCTTCAATGGTATTAATCGTGTATGGGCGAGTCGGATTCGTTGAGGAGGGGAGAACATTCAGTTCAGCAGCCGCTCGGATAATATCCGGTGCATGACCGCCCCCTGCACCCTCGGTATGATACGTATGAATGGTACGCCCTTTGATCGCTGCAAACGTATCCTCTAGAAATCCCGCTTCATTTAATGTATCCGTATGAATCGCTACTTGCACATCATAACGATCTGCTGCTTCCAAGCACATATCGATCGCTGCCGGCGTTGTTCCCCAATCTTCATGAAGCTTCAAGCCAATGGCGCCCGCTTCAATTTGTTCTGTCAAAGGCTCCAAGAAGGATGAGTTCCCTTTGCCTGTAAATCCCAGATTCATCGGGAACCCCTCAGCCGCCTCCAACATCCGCTGCATATGCCAAGCACCTGGCGTGCAGGTTGTCGCGTTCGTTCCCGTTGCCGGACCGGTACCACCGCCGATCATCGTCGTTACGCCTGAAGAAAGTGCCGTTTCAATTTGCTGTGGGCATATGAAATGAATATGTGCGTCGATGCCGCCAGCCGTCACGATCTTGCCCTCACCTGCAATAACCTCCGTGCTTGCACCTACGATCATATTCGGATGTACGCCATCCATAATATCCGGGTTACCAGCTTTGCCAATTGCGACAATATGACCATCCCGAATACCGATATCGCCTTTGACAATGCCCCAATGATCAATAATGACAGCATTCGTTATTAATGTGTCTAAGACACCCTGTGCACGGGTGGCGCCGCTGGACTGTCCCATACCGTCGCGGATAACCTTCCCGCCGCCAAACTTGCATTCATCTCCATAAACAGTGTAATCATGCTCGATTTGTGCCCAAAGCTCTGTGTCTGCCAATCGAATGGCATCACCTGTTGTTGGGCCAAACATCAGCGCATAGTTCTTACGATCTATTCGACTCACCGAGCATCCCCTCCCAAGTCTGCCATCTTTCTCTTGTTTCAACCGACATTTTGTCTTTTTCCGCCAAGCCTTGACTCAAATTATTAAGCCCATAAGACAGCTTTGCTCCGCCTAATTCGACAAGCTGAACGGGCTTCTGCTCGCCAGGTTCGAAACGGACAGCCGTTCCAGCTGGAATGTCTAGCCGCATGCCGAATGCCAGCTCTCGTGGGAATGCTAAGCCTCTATTTACTTCGAAAAAATGAAAATGTGATCCTACCTGGACTGGGCGATCTCCTGTATTGGTAACAATGATTTCTATCGTCTGTCTGTTGGCGTTCATTTCAATAAAACCTTTGGCTGTTCGATATTCACCTGGAACCATGCGCTCGCCCCTTTCCTGAGTAATTATGTAATGGGTTCATGTACCGTAACTAATTTTGTTCCATCGGGAAACGTAGCTTCCACTTGCACTTCATGAATCATTTGAGGAACGCCTTCCATAACCTGATCTGCCTTCAAAATCGTCGTGCCAAAAGCCATAAGTTGGGCAACTGTCATGCCATCCCTAGCTCCTTCCATGATTTCAGAAGTCAGCAGAGCGATACTTTCAGGGTAATTAAGCTTTAATCCTCTGGCTAGCCTTCGTCTAGCTAGATCAGCTGCCACAGTTATGAGCAGCTTCTCTTTTTCTCTTTCCGTTAAATGCACATGTCTCACCTCACCAAAAACCGAATAATGGTAATCCTTTACACTCATTATATTCGTGTATTTTAGGATTGTAAATCTTTAATGTTATATATAGTTACATTCAAGCCTTGAATTCCATAAAAATATTTCGCTTTTATGTGATTTTCACAGGAATCCCACTTCCTTTTGTGCATTAACAACAAAAAAGATTCCATTTATGTCATGTATATTGACATTAACTTGTATCGGCATTTATCATAAGCCATGTAATCCAAATCTTGTAAGGCAAGGGAGTGGGACGTGAATGAGAGAGATAAGAAACAAAGGTAAGCTTACAGTTGCACTAAGTATGGCTTTGATGTTGGTAGCGGCCGGCTGTGCGAAGACAGAAACTACCACCTCTACGACGACTGCACCTGCGGCTTCAACAACATCTGGCGACACCGTACCAGTGGGAATTCTTCACTCACTAACAGGTACAATGTCCATCAGTGAGGTATCCGTTAGAGATGCTGAACTCATGGCAATTGACGAAATCAATGCAGCTGGGGGTCTATTAGGTAAAAAGATTAAACCCGTCATCGAAGATGGGGCATCGGATTGGCCAACATTTGCAGAGAAGACAAAGAAGCTCCTGCAAAAAGACAGCGTAGTTACAATTTTTGGCTGCTGGACATCCGCTAGCCGTAAAGCTGTGCTACCTGTGGTTGAGCAAAACAAAGGTTTACTTTGGTACCCGGTTCAGTATGAAGGCGTAGAGTCCTCACCTAACATCTTCTACATCGGTGCGACAACGAATCAACAAATCATCCCCGCAGTAACTTGGCTCCTGCAAAACAAAGGCAAGAAATTCTTCCTCCTCGGTTCCGACTATGTATTCCCAAGAACTGCTAACAAAATTATTAAAGAGCAGCTCAAGGCAGATGGCGGAACGCTTGTTGCTGAAGAGTACACACCGCTTGGACACACGGACTACAATACAATCATTAGTAAGATTAAAAAGGAAAAACCAGACGTTGTCTTCAACACATTGAACGGTGATAGTAACGTTGCTTTCTTCAAGCAGCTGAAAGATGCTGGGATTACGTCTAAAGATTTAACTACGATGTCCGTGAGTATCGCTGAAGAAGAAGTGCGCGGTATCGGCGCTTCCGTTCTCGACGGTCACTACACAGCATGGAACTACTACCAAACGACAGATACACCAGAGAATAAGAAGTTCGTTGAGGCTTACAAAGCGAAATACGGTAAAGACCGTGTAACAGATGATCCAATTGAAGCTGGATACACAGCTGTATATCTGTGGGCTGAAGCTGTGAAGAAAGCTGGTTCCTTTGACGTTGAGAAAGTCAAAGCAGCAGCCAAAGGTATCGAGTGGAACTCACCTGAAGGCAAAGTCACCATTGATGGTGAGAATCAACATATTTACAAAACAGCACGAATTGGTCAAATTGCAGCAGATGGCCAAATTAAAGAAATTTGGAATTCTGGGAAAGCACTCAAACCGGATCCATTCCTCAAAACGTACCCATGGGGCGCAGAAGTAACGAAGTGATAAGCATTCTGTACACTCAGAAACCAGGACTGCCTAACCGCAGTCCTGGATTTCATCATTTCACTCCCGCTTTCTACAGAAAGGAGATGTTGTCATGAGTTTGCTACTGCTTCAAATATTTAACGGACTCAGCTTAAGCTCCATTCTGCTCTTAATCGCCATCGGTCTCGCCATTACCTTCGGTCTCATGAATGTGATGAATATGGCACACGGCGAATTTATTATGATCGGTGCCTATATGGCTTACCTCGTACAAAAAGGGTTCCAAACCTATTTGCCAGCCTCTGCATTCGGATGGTACTTCGTCGTTTCACTTGGTGTCGCCTTCGTAGTAGCCTTTGCTATCGGCTGGCTGCTCGAAGTTGTACTTATCCGTTTCATGTACGGTAGACCACTGGATAGCCTATTGGCTACCTGGGGTGTCTCTCTTGCCCTGCAACAAATTGCGCGCTCCATCTTTGGGGCACCCAATGTGGCCGTTAAAGCACCGCAATGGCTGGAAGGCGGATGGCATGTAACAGCAGACTTGATCCTTCCCTATAAGAGACTCTTTATCCTTGGGCTCGTGGCATTATGTATCTTCATCATCTATCTGTATCTCTATCACTCCGCTGGCGGAAGACGTATGAGAGCCGTTATGCAAAATCGCCAAATGGCTTCGTGTTTAGGTATCTCTACACGTAGAGTCGATGCACAGTCCTTCGCTTTCGGCTCAGCCATGGCAGGAATCGCTGGCTGTGCATTGTCCTTGCTTGGTCCGATTGGACCTACGATAGGCACCTATTATATTGTCGACGCCTTTATGGTCGTTGTACTAGGTGGAATCGGGAAGTTAATTGGCACTGTGGCTGGCGCGCTAGGGATCGGAGTCTTCAATACCGCCTTGGAATATACAACCAGCGCTACACTCGGTAAAGTGCTTGTATTTACACTGATCATCGCATTCTTACAGTGGAAACCAATGGGACTTGTAACGATGCGTTCGAGATCCTTAGATTGAAGAAAGGATGTGACCTCATCTATGCTCTTTGCCAGACAATCTAAGCTCAAGCTAACCATCTATGGGATAGGTTTATTACTCATTGCGCTTGCCCCCCTGTTCTTGTCTGACTTTCGTTTATCCTTACTCGGCAAATTCCTGGCTTATGCCATTATCGCGATCGGAATTGACTTAATCTGGGGGTATACCGGTATTTTAAGTCTGGGACATGGCGTTTACTTTGGGCTTGGCGCTTATTGCATGGCGATGCATCTGAAGCTTGCTTCCACGCCTAATCAATTGCCTGATTTTATGTCCTGGAGTGGTGTCAAAAGCTTGCCGTGGTTCTGGGTACCGTTTCACAGTGCAACAGCAGCGTTCCTGTTAGCGCTCATAGTACCGATGATTGTCGCCTTCATTCTTGGCTATTTCACCTTCCGCAATCGGATTAAAGGGGCATTCTTCTCCATTTTATCGCAAGCATTAGTCATCATTACCGTAACACTGTTCGTCGGTCAGCAAGGTTATACAGGCGGCACGAATGGTTTGACGAATTTTACAACCTTTCTTGGCCTGAACCTGCAATCCCAATCGACAAAGCTGATATTCTTCTATCTCACCTTAGCCGTTGTACTCGTGGTTCTCATCCTGAGTTCTTTACTCGTAACCAGCCGACTCGGCAATATCCTCACTGCGATTCGGGATGGTGAGAACAGGGTGCGCTTTATCGGCTATAATCCCGTCACGTATAAAGTCTTCATCTATTGCGTCTCGGCAGGCTTAGCTGGACTTGCGGGTGTACTCTTCGTACTTCAAGAAGGTATTATCTCGCCAGCGCAAATGGGGATTGTACCCTCAATTGAAATGGTGCTATGGGTAGCTATTGGCGGTCGTTCAACCATTGGCGGTGCCGTTCTTGGGGCTTTACTTACCAATACAGCCAAAACGACGTTTAGCGAAGCTTACCCCGCTTGGTGGCCGATCATGATGGGAGCCATGTTTATCATAGTCGTTCTCCTACTGCCGAAGGGAATCGTGGGCACATTGACACACTATCTCCCTAAGTGGAAACGAAATAGCCATCCCAAAATTATCACTTCATCGCAAGAAGTCATAGAAACGTAAACTCTGCTTATGAAAACCAGAAAGGGGAACATTTCAATGCTAGGACAATTAGCGAAACAACAACCGACAACTGACGAGACCATCCTGAGCGTCAAGGGACTTGAGGTGAACTTCGACGGATTCAAAGCCTTGCGAAATCTAGATTTCTCGTTAAAGTCTGGCGAACTCCGTTTTCTTATCGGCCCTAATGGTGCCGGTAAGACAACGCTGCTCGATGTCATTTGCGGCAAAGTAAAGCCGTCCCAAGGCCATGTCATTTTCAAAGAAACGATTGACCTCGCCAAGCACCAAGAGCACCAGATTGCCCAGCTAGGTATTGGACGTAAATTCCAAGCACCTACGGTTTTCTCTACCCTGACGGTTTTTGAGAATCTAGCACTTTCTATGAAGCAGCAGCGCGGCCTCCTCAGCGCGCTCTGGGCTAAAACAACTAGCGAACAAAGAGATCGCCTCCACCTCAGGCTTGGCATGATCGGCCTGCAGAGTAAGGCTAAAGAACGCGCAGGCTCCCTCTCCCATGGTGAGAAGCAGTGGCTCGAAATCGGCATGTTGCTGATGCAAGAGCCTGACTTGTTGCTGCTCGACGAGCCTGCTGCAGGCATGACCGACAGTGAAACAGAGAAAACCGGCGAGCTGCTTCATGAGATCGCAGAGAATCAAACGATTATTGTCGTAGAGCATGACATGGAATTCGTACGCCAATTCGCTAGAACGGTAACTGTACTTCATGAAGGAACCGTCCTTCGAGAAGGCACCATGCAAGACATACAGAATGATGATAAAGTAGCGGAAGTTTATCTCGGAAGGAGAGTTGAGCGCGGTGCTTAAACTACAGAATATAGAAGCCGGCTATGGCGAAAGCATGGTTATTCGTAACGTCAACCTCGAAGTAAGACCCGGTCAGATCGTTTGCCTAATGGGGCGCAACGGGGTTGGTAAATCAACACTGATGAAGAGTATTATGGGTCTTATTAAGCCAAGATCAGGCCATATCCATTACTTGGACAATGACATAACTTCCACTTCGCCAGATCGCCGCGCGAAGTCTGGTATCGGCTATGTGCCACAAGGCCGGGAAATATTTCCCCAACTTTCTGTCGAGGAAAATCTCATGTTAGGCCTCGAGGCCGCGGCTGATCGCCGCAAGAAATTGCCTGAAACACTCTTCGATACGTTTCCGGTCCTTCACCAAATGCTTCATCGCAAAGGTGGCGACCTCAGTGGCGGTCAGCAGCAGCAGCTAGCCATCGCACGAGCGTTAGCTTCAGGACCTAAGCTATTGTTGTTGGATGAACCCATGGAAGGGATACAGCCATCTATCGTCATGGAGATCGAGGCGATCATTGAAACGATTAAGCGCAATCGAGAAATTGCGGTGCTCCTAGTCGAACAAAGCTTAGAATTTGCTACAAGTATTGCGGATTACTACTATGTTCTCGACCGCGGCACCATTGCCGCCGAAGGGAAAGCGGAGCATTTAAGCGAAGATCTTGTCCGAAAGCATTTGACCGTATGATTGTTTTATTGCCTTATCACCTTACCCCCAAGAAGCTGGCTAACTTAACCTGAGTACCGAGGGTTTAAGTTACGAACAGCTTCTTTTTTTCTCGTTTGAAAATAAAGTTAAAACTGGACGTCACAAAATGGATAGGATAACATGTCATATAGATAGGATCTATTATTGCGGAGGGCATAGCGAGCACCTAGCCTTTTAAAGGAAAAGGAGGGGAACCTGTATGTCTAAAATTTTAATTATTGAAGACGATGTAAGTATCGGTGAAATGATGTCCATTTACTTATACGAAGATGGCTATGAAGTGAAACGTGCGGAGAATGGCAGACAAGGTGAAGCCTTATTTCGAGAATTTCAGCCTGATATGATTATTCTTGACCTCATGCTTCCCGATATGGATGGGATACACTTATGTACGACGATTCGTCATACCTCGAACATTCCAATTCTAATGGTATCTGCCAAGAACGAAGTTTCAGATCGTGTAAAGGGGCTTCAGACGGGTGCTGACGACTATTTGTGCAAACCGTTTTCGATGAGAGAGCTATCCGCCAGAATTCAAGCCTTACTTCGACGTTCCAGCACCTTTTCACCACTGGCTCCATCGCCTGCCGATGTACTTAATCAACAAGGGATACAATTGGATTTCGAGAAACGCTGTCTCTACGTTGACGGCAAGAATATTGAAACAACCTTCTCCGAATTCGAAATCATGAAGCTTTTCTGGCAGAATCAAGGTAGGGTTTACAGTCGAGAAGAGTTGTTAAACCGTGTTCGCGGCTTTGATTCCCAAGTAACGGAACGTGCAATCGATGTGCATATCGCCAACCTTCGCAAAAAAGTTGAAGATGATCCTAAAGAACCCAAGCACATCAAGACTGTGTGGGGTGTCGGCTATAAATTTCTATTCACATAAGCTCCTTCGGGAGCTTTTTTGTTTTGTGAAATCCTTTCAAATTCGTCACCAAATAGGCACTAGCACAATATGATGATTATGGAAAATGACCTTTTCGATCGTTAAAACACATTAAATGAAGGAAGCTTTCATATCGAAAGCTCAAGGAGGAAATTATCATCATGTTGAATAACCCTTACAAAATAGGTAATCAAGCAATGCCGCAAATGCAATACGGCAATCCCTATCCGGCATACCCTGTACCAACTACCATTACGAATAAAATTGTTCCCCAAACTCCAGCGGGATCCGTTCTCACACCACCAGGGAGTGGATTACAAACAGGCGTTAATATCCCTGGCCTTCCAGTGGAAGAGTCGTATATCGAGAATATCCTGCGTTTGAACCTCGGTAAAATGGCCACCATCTACATGACATATGAAAATAACTCCGAGTGGAACGCCAAGATTTTCAAAGGAAGATTGGAAGCTGCAGGTCGTGATCATATCATCATCAGCGATCCTGTAACTGGCATGCGTTTCCTATTACTTATGGTGAACTTGGATTACATTACATTTGATGAAGAACTCAATTACAGCTATCCCTTCCGTGGCGGATCCATATCCAGATAATAGCTGAAACACATACGAAAACCGTTGCCCGAATAGAGCAGCGGTTTTTTGTTTTACGAAAATGTTGTTGTTGAGAAATGCCACATATGCAGTTTAGTTATACCGCCTTGAATCCAAAGCTCCCAATCCCCATGCTGACCTTCACGCATCCGTTCAACATTCAAACGATCCTTTTTCATACTTAGATAATCCTCATACGTAACATCATGCCAAATTTCTACATAAAGTCCTTCTTGATCTGTTCCTTCCAATAGCTCCAAACGCCCTTCCCGCCGCTGAACCTCTTGCATATAGATGAGAAATGAGGCCCGATATTCCGATTTTATGGCATACTCTACAAAAACTTTAGACATTTTTAGATCTCCTTCTGATTTATTTTTTACTCTAAAATGGTAAACTAAGAGGAAGATGTTAAATAACCCTTCACTTTGCAGACAAACTATGTACAGAAAAACTTAGGAGGAAAACCAGTTGGATACAGGCACTCATCTCGTCATTGGCTTAGGTTTAGCAGGCCTCTCGCAAATTGACCCGAGCATTTCTGCAAATACTGCAGCAACGACGGCTGTTTTTATTGGAACTGTCGTCGGTTCTCAGATTCCTGATATTGATGGACTTCTCCGTTTCAAGGGAAATGCCGTCTATATTCGTAATCACCGTGGTCGCTCACATTCCTTGCCAGCCCTTCCCTTATGGACGTTACTGATTACTGGTGCTCTTGCGCCATTTTTCCATGGTATTTCCTTCTTACATCTGGCCATGTGGATCGGCATCGCCGTTTGTGTGCATGTGTTCACCGACTGTTTCAATACCTATGGCACACAAGCCATTCGACCGTTTTCGGAAAAATGGGTATCTTGGAACATCATTCACATCTTCGATCCATTTATTTTCACAAGTCACATTGCCGCAATCTTCATGTGGTCCTTCGATCTCGCTAGGCCACAGTTGATTTTCCCAACCTTGTACGGCTTACTCGCGCTTTATTACATTTGGCGAACCTTAGACCACGCAATTATCGAAAAAGGTCTCTATCGCAAAGATGCAACCTATCAACCCGGTGACAAATATACGCTTATTGTAACATTCAATCTCTACGTCTGGAATGTCGTCAAAGAGTGCGCCGATGGTACCTATCAATTAGGCGAGCTCAAGAATGGCAAGCTCAAGTGGCTGGACACAATTACTTGCACAGAGCACCCCGCTATCGAGGTTTCCAAGCATCACGAGGATATTCAATCGCTCCTCTATTTCTCCTCTTTCACCTCTGCAGAGGTCAAAGAACATCGATGGGGCTATGAAGTCAGATGGGCAGATGTCCGCTATCGTCATCGTAAGCAATATCCATTCGTCGGTGTCATCCTGATGGATCATAACTTCCAAACCCTTGATTCTTATGTTGGATGGGTGAACGATACCAAGCTTGGAAAGAAACTGAAGGTTGATCTTTACTGAAAGTTCATGAACTGAGATCCAACATCGAACGAGGCCCATGCGCAAGTTGCCTGGGTCTTTTTCATTGCAGATCTTTCGATTACGCACCAAAAGCCCAGGAGCTATTTAGGCTCCTGAGCTTTATTATTACATATTTCGGGTATGCTAGTACGGAGACTCTAAGTTAACGGTAGTTAGACCCAGATTGTCCCGCGAGCGATTGCTCAGCAATTTGTACCAAGCGACGAGTAATCGCACCACCAATAGAACCAGTATCACGGGTTGCCATGTTGCCATAGTAACCATCTTGAGGGATTTGAATGCCCAGTTCTTGAGCTACCTCATATTTCAATTGATCTAAAGCTTGATTGGCTTGCGGAACGACTAGTGTGTTACTGCTACGAGATTGTGCCATCAGGATCGTACTCCTTTCAGTCAGCTATAATCTTTGATGTATTTGCAAGCTTGCAAAGATAGTATGTGAAGGAAATGAATTTATATGCACAGCGTTAAAAAAAGTTTAAAATAAGATCATAGCCATAACTTCTAGAAAGTAGGTCACACCTATGAGTAAACCACTCGCACTCCTATTCGCAGTTGTTGGTACACTGCTGCTCGCTTCTATCTCCCTTTTCATTGCTCTTCGTGAGCCTTGGATGGTACTCCTCTTCACTCTTATATCGTTAGGATTTATCGGTTACGGTTTCGCCGTGAAGGCTAAGATGCGTCGTAAAAATACACCTAGCGAGTAAATTAAAAAAGCTCAAAATCCCCGACTTTAGGGATTTTGAGCTTTTTTTGATTGTAGAGGTTATCTTTATCGAACAATAAAGCCCATATGTTTCTTCACTTCAAGCAGCGTTTGATTAGCAACTTCTGCAGCTTCATCCGCACCTTTTTTCAAAATATCAAAAATTTCTCCCGAACTGCGAATCTCACGATAGCGTTGCTGAATTGGCTCCAAAACAGAAACAATATGTTCAGCAAGCTCCTTTTTGAACGGACCATACCCCTGCCCTTCGTATCTAGCCTCAATCTCAGCCAGACTCATATCCGCAAAGTGTGAGTAAATCGACATCAAATTGCTTACCTCTGGTTTGTTCTGAGGATCATACTTAACTTCTCGCCCAGAATCCGTGACGGCACGGCTAAGTTTCTTACGGATCACATCTGGCTCATCCAGCATCGCAATGTAACTACCGGCATTCGGGTTGCTCTTACTCATTTTTTTAGAAGCATCATCTAATGACATAATTCTTGCGCCAACTTCTGGCATGTAGGGTTGTGGCATGACAAACATTTCGCCAAAACGGTTATTAAAACGGTTCGCCAAATCGCGCGTCAGCTCCAAATGCTGCTTCTGATCGTCGCCAACAGGAATTAAATCTGCGTTATACAGCAAAATATCGGCTGCCATTAGCGATGGATAGGTGAACAACCCTGCACCCACTGATTCCTTGCCTTCTGACTTATCTTTAAATTGTGTCATGCGCTCCAGCTCGCCCATATGGGTTAGCGTCGTCATAATCCAGCCCAGCTCCGCATGTGCGTGAACGTGGGACTGTAGGAAGACAGATGCCTTATTCGGGTCTAGACCCGAAGCAATGTACAGCGAAGCGATAGACTCGGTTTGTTCGCGGAGCGCCGCAGGATCTTGCGGCACTGTGATTGCGTGCATATCAACCACCATGAAATAGCAACGGTGGAGCTCCTGCAGCTTCACAAAGTTGCGTAGTGCACCAATATAATTACCAATCGTCAGCTGACCGCTGGATTGCATGCCTGATAATACACGTTTCATCTTAAAAACCTCCTATGATTTTCACTTCTTCTCATTCGTATCGGTAAAAAAGACAACAAAAAAGCCTCCCTCCGCAAGGGACGAGAGACCGTGGTACCACCCTAATTTGTTTACCTACATAACCAAAGTTATGCGCATGTAAACCTTCAGGCTCTGATAACGGAGAGCTACCGTTTAGCATAGTTAACTGTGGTTTTAATCCGGCCTAGGTTCCGGTGATTCTACACAGCGTTCAGCTTCAAGCTCAAGGATCCATTCGGTTTGCTTGTTTCACCGGTTCGCACCAACCACCGGCTCTCTGAGAAACGAAAAAGACAAACGTACTTGTTCCTATCATCGCAATTGATTTTCTATTATTATACACCCTTAAAGATCAATGTCAATCGAGGACATTGTCCTAGATAGCCTAGCATGTACATAGGATAGATACATACCAATCCTTGCGGCAAAGGGGTGTCAATGCATTGTCCTCAACTCTATACCGATGGAGCCTTCCTGTTTCCACGGTGATTTGCGTGTTTCTCTTGTTTCTAATCGTGACAACAAGACAACTCCCCCCACTGGGGATGATCATGGATCCAATCAGCCAAGTGTTTATGGCTTTTCTGGACATCTTCCTAGACGCCCTTCCCTTCATGATTCTCGGCGTGCTGCTGTCTACGATCGTAGAAAACTTCATTCCTGAGGGTGTCATTCAGCGCATGACACCTAAACACCCTCTTGGGGGTGTGTTATTTGCCTGTGTGCTAGGCATTATGTTCCCCCTTTGTGAGTGTGGCATGATCCCTTTCGTCCGCAAACTGATGCGCAAAGGGATGCCCGTCTACATCGCCGTCATTTTCATTCTAGTCGGTCCCATCCTTAACCCCATCGTTTTCGCTTCCACGTGGATGGCTTTCCGAGGCGACCCAGCCATGGCCTACTCACGCATGGGGCTCACTTTTGGCGTTGCGCTTTTCATTGGCTTCCTGCTCACGCGTTTCCTAAAAAGCAATCCATTGCGCCATCCGATTGAGCCTGCTGCAAGCAAGACACATGCTCATGCTCACCATCATGATCATAGCCATGATCATGACCACAAGCACGAGCATAACCATGTGCATCATCATGATCACGGACACCAACATGATCACCATGGTCACAACCACGCTCACGGTGATAGTCGCGTCATGACGATGGTCAGTCACGGCTCCTCCGAGCTATTCGAGATGAGTAAATACTTGATGCTTGGTGCCTTGTTGACAGCACTGATACAAACATTCGTGGCACAAGACAGCCTGAGCGCCATCGGCCAAGGCGCCTTCATCTCTCATGTGTTTATGATGGGCTTCGCCTACCTGCTCTCCTTATGCTCAACGACAGACGCTTTCGTAGCTGCCTCCTTCGCCAAAT
Source organism: Paenibacillus sp. J22P165 (assembly GCF_059692015.1). NCBI lineage: Bacteria > Bacillati > Bacillota > Bacilli > Caryophanales > Paenibacillaceae > Paenibacillus > Paenibacillus sp. J22P165. The sequence goes on from NZ_JCAUAP010000014.1 coordinate 43,603, forward strand.
CCTTCTCACCAGGCTCTCTGCTCGCTTTCCTAGTCTTCGGCCCTATGATCGATGTGAAGAGCACCTTGATGATGCTATCGATCTTCAAGGCGCGTTTCGTCCTCTCATTATCGATCGTGGTAGGGATAACAGTTTTGAGCGGATCGCTTCTGTTTATGCATTTTTTCCTGGCTTGAATGGGTTCATGCCTAAGTTACGCGGTACGTGGAGTGTCATGAGAACCGAATCTATGACCACTATCCCTTTCGCTCAGGTTGTCGTTCTCCGTGTGCTGATCTGAGCTTAGGGGATAGTGATAGTAGTATATCTTTTGAACATGCATCCACTAGTGCAAAAAAAAGCCCTACCGATCAAGTCGGATAGGGCTTTTATCTTATAAAAATTAGATTTTCAAAATAGCGCCAGCACTTGCGTTAGTTACCATTTTGGTATAACGAGCTAGGTAACCAGAAGTAATCTTCTGTTGGAACCCTGTCCATGACTCGCGACGTTTTGCAAACTCTTCATCGCTGATTTGCAATTCGATTTTGCGTCCATCCATGTCTACGTCGATGATGTCGCCATCATGTACGAAAGCAAGTGGTCCACCTTCAGCAGCTTCTGGGGACATATGCCCAAGTGAGATCCCGCGGGATGCTCCGGAGAAACGTCCGTCTGTGATCAAAGCTACTTTCGCGCCAAGACCCATACCTACGATTTGCGACGTTGGTGCCAACATTTCTGGCATACCAGGTCCACCTTTTGGTCCTTCATAACGAATGACAACAACGTGTCCTTCTTTTACTTTACCATTTGCGATACCATACAATGCTTCGTCTTGAGAGTCAAAGCAAATCGCTGGGCCTACGTGACGTCCACCAACGGACTTATCAACAGCTCCAACTTTTACGATACTGCCTTCAGGAGCTAGGTTACCGAACAGTACTGCCAAACCACCGCGCTCACTATGTGGGTTCGTAAGTGGACGAATAACGTCAAAGTTCTGAATTTCACGTCCAGCCACGTTCTCGCGAAGTGTTTGTGCCGTAACGGATAGACAGTCACCGTTGAAAGCACCTGGTTTTTTGAGCAACTCATTAATTACCGCACTCACACCGCCTGCCAAATGCACATCTTCAATGTGGTAATCGGAAGCTGGTGCAATTTTCGCAAGGTGAGGAACGCGCTCTGCTACTTCGTTAATACGAGCGATCGGATACTCGATCCCCGCTTCTGCCGCGATTGCCAATGTGTGAAGAACTGTATTCGTAGAACCACCCATTGCCATATCCAAAGCAAATGCATTATCAATCGCATCAATCGTTACGATATCGCGCGGCTTGATGTCTTTCTCGATAAGAACCATCAGTTGTTTTGCACAATCCTTAACGAATTGTTTACGCTCTTCAGCAACAGCAAGAATTGTACCGTTACCTGGCATAGCCAATCCAAGACCTTCAGCAAGACAGTTCATTGAGTTCGCTGTGAACATACCTGAGCATGATCCACAAGTTGGACAACCGTATTGTTCAAGCTCTTCCAGACCCGCTTCATCCAATTTGCCCGCTTGGAAAGCACCAACGCCTTCAAATACGGAAGAAAGGGAAATGGATTTTCCATTTTTATCTTTACCAGCTTTCATCGGTCCACCACTTACTAACATCGTTGGGATGTTAACACGGAGTGCACCCATGATCATACCTGGTGTAATTTTGTCACAGTTAGGAATACACACCATACCATCAAACCAGTGCGCGTTTACTACCGTTTCCAAGGAATCCGCAATAATTTCACGGCTTGGCAAGGAATAACGCATACCGATATGACCCATAGCAATACCATCATCAACGCCGATTGTATTGAACTCAAATGGAACGCCGCCTGCTTCACGAATGGCTTCTTTTACGATTTTACCAAACTCTTGCAAATGAACATGTCCAGGAATAATGTCTATATAGGAGTTACAAACCGCGATGAACGGCTTGCCGAAATCTTCTTCTTTAACGCCGGCTGCACGCAGCAAGCTGCGGTGTGGTGCGCGGTCAAAACCTTTTTTAATCATGTCACTGCGCTGTTTTTGTTGTGCCATACTTGATTCCTCCTAGAATTCATATCTGTTATGAAAACAATGAAACTATCATACCACACTTCTCGTAATATTTCTCCCTTTAGTGTGATAACGCATCAAAGTAAGTCTAATTCAGCTTGCCAGCAACTCGCAAACAAGATTCATCCACTTACTTCCTGCCAAAATCCGCTTTGATCTCGCCCCATTTTTTTGTATCCCACTTGGCGATTTTATTCGTGTACGTATTCGTATGCAGCCATTTCAATGCGCGATCCACTAATGTCCAAATTTCTTCCGTTGATACATCCCGAACTAAATTAGTCGATACTTCTTTCTTGCGAATCCAACTCAGTGCAGTCACCGAATCCGTATAAATGGTTTGTTTACTTCCCTTTTTCTTTAAGTAGGCTAGTCCATGTACGATGGCAAGAAACTCCCCTAGATTATTCGTCCCCTTCGAAATCGGTCCTTGATAGAATATGATTTCTCCAGTCCGCGTATCTACTCCCTTGTACTCCACAATTCCTGGATTTCCTGAGCAGCCTACGTCCACAGAAATACTATCATAATCAACCTCAGGTGCAGACTCCGGAGTTGCTGACTTTTTACCCGCAGCTTGAGTTCCAGTCCCTTTAGCAGCAAAATTAAGCGACTTTTGCCAGCCCTTCTCAAGTGCTTGGCGGGCTTCATTTTCAGACTCATAAGACTTGAATTTCGCTTGTGGATAGCCATTGGTCTGGGCTTGGCATTCGGCCCATGAACGGTAAACACCTGGCTTGTGCCCTACCCAAACCACATAAAATTTCACTGATGACGCCATATCATTCACTCCGTAATTTAAGATGTAATTGTGCGACAAGCTCTTCGACGACCTTCACTGTATCCTGGAAATAAGGCCGGTAATCCAACTCAGCTACAAATTTCAGATACGTCTCGCCAATGTCAACAAGTTGCTGACGGTATTCACGAGTAGGAATGACATGCGTCTCGAGTTCGCGGTACGTTCCATTCGTTCGCTCTTCTACAGACGAAAGCTCCAGCTGCTCCGCTGCCAAATGGCGTACAACGAAGGAGAAACCTCTGCACTCCGGGTCCCCACAGCCACAGACGAAGAACGGCATCCGCTCCCACTGATCAGCAGGGGCATAACGGTTCGGTGCGGTATCATGCAATGCGCTGTACAACAAAGCAGGCAGTCCAACATCAATGCATAAAGGTTCTTCAATAATTAGGCTATCTTCCACAGACATGTGAACGTCCGCCTGAATAATTTGTAAATCTTTATCTAATGACCAGCCCTTAATCGCTAGTTCAAACATGCTTTCTCCCCGCTTTCCCTACGACATTCTTTCATTATAACAAAGACGAAACATTCCTGCTTTTGAGCTTTTAAAAAAAGGCTAAAATTTCCAAAAAAATAATGAGTAATATTAACAAAACTGTTCATACTACCTATTACTGGAGGTGATATCAGATGGCTACAGGACAATCTCGCAGCAGTAACTCCTTAGTAGTTCCTCAAGCTTCATCAGCACTAGACCAATTGAAGTATGAAGTTGCTCAAGAATTGGGCATCCAAATTCCTCAAGATGGCTACTACGGCTACATGACGTCTTATGACACAGGTTCTATCGGAGGCAGCATCACTCGTCGTCTCGTTCAAATTGCTGAGCAACAACTTGCTGGTACAAGCAATAAATTCAGCAGATAATTTCGATCCAAAATACTTAAGCAACAAAAGGGCCTTCATCCGGGTAGATACTCGGTGAAAGCCCTTTTTTACATTATTTAATGTCGTAGATTTTGTACAAATCATCCAACATGATGTTAGCCGATCTCACTCCGCCGCCTGTGTTCCAAGTTGCATCGTTTACTTTGACCAATTTATTTTCTTTGACTACTTTCAAGTTTTTCCAAAGTGGATCATTCATCCACTCTTGCTCTTGTTTATTCCCTTTGCCATCACCGATTTCATACGTAAAGTAGAATACGCGATCAGCGGCATCCAACTCTGTTAAACGTTCCTTCGTAATATCCTCAAAGGATTTCTCAGCACTCTTCGCATCCGAACGAGCGAAACCAAGCTGTTTGAAAACTACACCCGAGAACATATCATCATAGTAGTATCTTGTTTTACCGCCCATAAACCGGACAACAGCAATTTTTTCTTTCAGCTTGTCGCCTGCTTTGGTTTTGAAATCATTAATTCGTTTATCGTAGTCGGAAATTACTTTATCGCCTTCAGCTTTTTTATTCAAAGCATCTGCATATAGACTGAAGTTGTTTTTCCATTCACCGCGCAGTGTTTCAGAGAACACCGTTGGTGCGATGGCTTTCAATTGCTCGTACACTTTCTCTTGGCGAAGCTTATTACCAATAATTAGATCAGGTTTAAGTGAAGCGATGACTTCCAAATTCGGTTGTCCTTCAACGCCGACTGTTGTAACACCTTGCATGTCCGCTTTGAAATGGTCAAACCAAGGATTCCCATAAAAAGACTCAACAGCCCCAACTGGTTTAATTCCTAGTGCAAGTAATGCTTCCGTTCCTTCATTCGTTAAGATGACAACACGTTTTGGATTAGAAGGTACTGCTGTTTCTCCCATAGCGTGCTTAATTGTACGAGGAGCATCTGACTTCGCAGTTTCTTGCGGCGCTGCAGAAGCAGAGGATGTTTGCGTATCTGCTTTTCCCCCACATGCCGTTACGATCATACTAAATACAAAGAGACATGCAAGCAAAGCCCACGCTCTTCCAATTTTGCGACGATTTGTACTAAACATAATAAATTTGTTCCCCCTTGGTGAATTTATCGTGATAACGATTCTCATTCTCTAGCACATACTACTAGAATCGGGTCTCATTTGTCAACACTCGTGATAATGATTCTCATATTCATTGACTTCAAGTACGGTTATCTTTAAAATAAATGAAGCAAGAAAGGTACAATGAAAGGTAGAAAGAAAGAGGGTAACCATCCATCATGCATGCCACAACGACGACAGAACGTCTCTCTCGTATTTATAAGAGCATAGGTTTACTGGCTGCAGCCTGTGTGCTCATGGCATTAATGCTCAGCAGTGTCCGATTTGGCCTCAAAACGTATTCCTGGGATCAAATCCTTACTTCCTTTGATCCTTCTGACAAACCCACGAATGAATCTATTATCATTCAGACTGTACGAATCCCTAGAGCATTAATTGCTGCACTCGTTGGTGGCAGTTTGGCAGTAGCCGGTGCCCTCATGCAAGCGATGACTCGAAATCCACTCGCTTCGCCGAGTATTTTCGGAATTAATTCAGGAGCTGCGTTTGCGATTGTTATCGCTGTTAGCTTTTTCAACACATCTAGTCTAACGCAATTTACATGGATTGCTTTTTTCGGTGCTGCCGTAAGTGCTACATTGGTCTATGGGCTTGGATCGCTAGGACGCGACGGCTTAACACCCATGAAAATTACACTCGCCGGTGCAGCGATGACAGCATTTTTCGCTTCACTCACCCAAGGGATTCTTCTAGGTAATGGCAAAGCTTTTGAGCAAGTTTTGTACTGGCTTGTTGGTTCCGTAGAAGGACGTACAATGGCCATGCTGCAGTCCGTATACCCGTATATGCTGCTTGCTTGGATCGGCGCCATCGTGTTATCACCTCATATTAATGTTTTATCGATGGGTGACGACATTGCCAAAGGGCTTGGACAACAAACGGTGTACATAAAAGTAATCACTGCAATTATAATTGTCATTCTTGCTGGCGGTTCCGTCGCTGTTGCGGGTCCTATTGTTTTCGTCGGACTCATGATTCCTCATATCGTCCGTTTCCTGGTAGGCATTGATTATCGATGGGTCATTCCATATTGCGCCGTGCTTGGAGGTATCCTTTTGGTAAGCGCAGATATTGGTGCTCGATTTATTATTATGCCGAAGGAAGTTCATGTCGGCGTTATGACAGCAATTCTAGGCGTTCCGTTCTTTATTTATATTGCGCGCAAAGGGGGACTCTTGAAATGAGTACTTCCAAGCGTGATGTGACAATCCGAAGCCAAAGTTACTCTTTTTTAATAAGCAAAAAAGCCATCATCATCACTCTATCTCTATTCATTGCCGTCATCCTCATGATGATTATAAGTACAGGTGTCGGCAGTATTTCAATTAAGCCTTTGAATGTTGTAAAAGCCGTATTCGGATATGGAACTGATTCAAGTAACATGATTGTGCGAACTTTGCGTCTTCCACGTGTCATCATGGCCGTTCTAATCGGTGCATCGTTAGGCGTCGCTGGTGCGATTCTGCAAGGGATCGTCCGCAATCCGCTAACCTCACCGGATACGATTGGCACAACAGGCGGGGCATCGCTTGGTGCTGTTTCGTTTTTCTTCTTTTTCTCAGACAAACTCAGCATCCATTGGCTTCCAGTCGCCGCCATTCTAGGTGCATTCGCTGCAACCTTGCTAGTGTACTTTTTCTCATGGAAAAATGGCATAACTCCGCTGCGACTCGTACTTATTGGTACGGGGCTTACAGCTGCGATGAGTGCAATCTCCTATCTCTTAATGCTTACAGGCCCTATTGTTCTTGCTCAGCAGTCACTTACTTTCATGACGGGCAGCATTTACGGTGTATCGTGGACCAAAGCCGTCTATCCCTTGTTACCCTGGGTTATTGTTTTAATCCCGGTCATCTTCATCTGTGCGCGGCATATTACCGTTCAATCCCTAGGCGAGGATATCGCAATGAGTGTCGGTAGCCGGGTTCAACGTCAAAGATTTCTGTTAATTATGCTCAGTGTTGCCTTGTCGGGAGCTGCTGTTGCATTTGGCGGAGCCATCGGGTTTATCGGGCTTATGGCCCCGCATATTTCACGTAAACTAGTCGGTCCTAGCTTCGGCTCTTTGATACCTGTCTCTGCACTAACTGGCTCCCTACTGTTATTGCTTGCTGACTTAGCGGGTCGTTTCCTATTCAAACCGCTCGACATTCCAGCAGGTGTTTTCACGGCAGCAATCGGCGCCCCTATTTTCATTTATGTCCTATATCGAAGTAGAAATCGCGGTTAAGCCGCCATGTCTACGACAAAGGAGAACATGTTCATGACAACCTTAGACCCAGCTCTCGAAGCCCAATCGCTTCGCTTGACATATGGAGAAACAACCATTTTTCAAAGCTTAGATGTACAAATTCCCAAGGGGAAAATAACTGTTTTTATCGGTAGCAATGGCTGTGGGAAATCAACTCTGCTGCGCTCGCTGGCCAGACTAATGAAACCGACCTCGGGGAGCATCTTATTGAACAGCCATGAGATCGCTAAGCTGTCTACGAAAGAGGTCGCTAGACGGATGGCCATCCTGCCTCAAGGGCCTACAGCACCAGAAGGCCTCACCGTCAGACAACTCGTCAAACAAGGACGATATCCATATCAAAGCTGGCTGCAGCAATGGAGTGAAGAGGATGAGAACAAGGTCATGAAGGCTCTAGAACTTACCGATATGTTAGAGGTTGCCGATCGCACCGTAGATTCACTCTCTGGTGGACAACGCCAGCGCGCATGGATTGCAATGACCTTAGCTCAGGACACACCTACCTTGCTCCTAGATGAGCCAACCACCTATCTAGATCTTACCCATCAGATTGAGGTACTGGACTTATTATTCGAGCTAAATGAGAGAGAACAACGCACAATTGTCATGGTCCTTCATGACATTAATCTAGCTTGTCGCTATGCTCACCACATTGTCAGCATCAAAAAAGGCGCTATTTATGCCGAAGGCAAGCCAGAGGACATTGTCAATGCTTCCTTGTTGCGAGAAGTATTTGATATGGATTGTCAGGTGACCACCGATCCGATCTTCGGGACACCGATGTGCATTCCGTATGGCAAGGGTCGCATCCTGCTAACGAAAGAACCCCAATCACAATTGTGATAGGGGTTCTTCTTTTATTTCGGTATAAGTGCTAAATCGTTCTTGCATAAGCAGCCATATTATAATTGCTTTCTAAACTTACACTAACGGAAATGACATTTCTTCTTACCGCGAAGTCGAACAAAATTTCCCCGTGCGTCCAGCTCTTCTTACGCTTCAATGATTCTATCGCCATTTGACGGAAAGATTGAAATTGTAACTCCGTCAGCCCCACGTTATCAGCTGCTGACAATGCACCTTCTGTACCTTCAAACGGCAGGTGTTTAATTCCAAATTTACCAATCTCGTTGTTCCGAATATGAACAAAAACAGTGCCGGAGTTCATATGCGAAAGCTCTTCTTTGATCTTACGAAATACCAGATCAATTTGTCTCGCAAGTGTAAAATGATCCATTTTTGTGCTTTCACTCCTTATATTACTTTAATTTGTAATTTATGTTAATTTATTGTGACTGTAGCCCTATTATACTCAGTGAATTTACAGAATTCAACAGTTTATTTACAATATTTTAATAATTCAGTAAATTCTTTATATTCAGTTAATATAAATGTCAATTTTCTTGTAAATACCGAACGATTCTTGTCGAAAAACTGTAGAATGTTTCCATGTTCAGTGATATAATTTTCGAATACACCTAATAATTTTCTCCATATGTTAACAAATTTTGCAGAGGAGTCGGTCGGATTGGAACAAATCTCATCCTTATCGTTTAGAAAGAAACTACAACTTGGTTGTTTTGCACTAATTGGTTTAAACTCGCTTTTCATGTTAATTGTAACTTTCGCCTCAGACTGGAACCGCTTACTTGGCATTATTTTCCTGGTAATCATTCTAGCAGGAAGTTTTCCGTTCATTCGTTGGTTTGAAGCTCAACTGACAGAGCCCATTGCAGATATCTCCCGCATTGCGCTTAACATCTCCAAAGGTGATTTTTCCCAAAAAGTTGCTATCACAAGTGACGACTCGCTAGGTCAACTAGGTCAATCTTTTAACAAAATGATTGACAAGCTTCGCGATATTTTACGTGATACAGGGACTATTTCGAAGCAGGTTTTCCAGACAAGCCGTGATATTTATGTAAAAAATGAAAGCTTCCGCACTGTTCTTGAACAAGTGAGTATTTCGGCCCATGAGCTGGCAGCAGGTGCGGGACAAATTTCCGAAGAGATTTCAGGCGTTTCCATCACATCCAAAGATATTGAAGTGAAAATCGTCAATTATGCTGGATCTGCCCAAGAAATGAAACACCGTTCGGATCAAATGATGACCCTCGTTGAAAAAGGACGCACATCGGTTGAGAGCCAAGGCGTCGGCATGAAACGAAATGTAGAAGTAACTAGACAGGTTTCCGATACAATTGATATGCTTGCACGCCAAGCAGCTGGTATTACAAATGTAACTCGTTCCATTTCTGAGATTGCTGAACAAACGAACCTCTTGTCCCTTAACGCATCCATTGAGGCAGCTAGAGCTGGTGAACATGGACGTGGCTTTGCCATCGTAGCTCAAGAAGTGCGTAAGCTCGCTGAAGAATCTACGTCCCTAACGCGCGAAGTATTCGGCTTCGTTAAGAGCATTGAACAAGGGATTCAAGATGCGATTCGCAGCATTCAAGTGAACGAAGATGTCGTTAAAAAGCAAACCGTCTTGATCGACCAAACCGAAATTGTATTTGCTGAGATTGTTGGCAGCGTTGGCTTTATCTCGGAAGAGATCACACGCTTCGCTGAAGAAAGCGATAGCATGCTTCAAAGCTCCGGACAAATTGCTGCTGCCATGGAAAACATTTCAGCCATTACAGAAGAATCCGCGGCTGGTACGCAAGAAGTGTCCGCTTCGATGAATGAGCAAATTTCAACCGTGCAGGGCATCGTTACACAAGCGGAAGAGATGACGCGGGTAGTGACCCAACTGCAGCAGACGATTCAGATATTTAAACTTTAATACATAAACGAAACAGCCCCTCGAGACCTTCTCCGAGGGGCTGTTTTTCTATGCAAATAGCCTAAACGCGAACTTTCGATTCCGTTAGTTCCATGAATTGCTTCACGTCTTGCGCTGCCATATCGACGGCACTTTGCCAGAAATCTGGCTCTGTCAGATCCACGCCGAGATGTTTTTTCGCAAGCTCTTCTACATTCATGCTGCCCGTGTCTCTAAGCAGTGAGATGTACTTGTCTTCGAAGGACGCGCCTTCCTGCACAGCTCTTGCGTAAATGCCTGCAGAGAACATGTATCCGAAGGTATACGGGAAATTGTAGAACGGCACATCCGTCGCATAGAAGTGTAGCTTAGCTGCCCAGAAATGCGGATGATAGCTGCTCAAAGCATCTTTGTAAGCGAGCTTTTGAGCATCGACCATGAGCTCATTAAGGCGCTCCACACTAACTAAGCCTTGACTGCGTTCCGCGTAGAAGTTCGTCTCAAAAATAAACCGCGCATGAATGTTCATGAAGAACGCGATAGCCCGCTGGATTTTATCCTCGAGCAGAACAATGCGCTCCTCATCTGTCGACGCACTCTTCACGACAGCATCCGCTACGATCATCTCAGCAAAGGTAGATGCGGTTTCTGCCACGTTCATCGCATACTCTTGCGCCAGAGCCGGCATATCCGTCATCACATGCTGATGATAGCCGTGCCCAAGCTCGTGAGCGAGCGTAGAGACGTTGTTCAGCGTTCCGCCGTACGTCATGAAGATACGTGTCTCACCCGCTAGCGGGAATGACGTACAGAAGCCGCCAGGGCGCTTACCAGGACGGTCTTCTGCTTCGATCCAGCGCTTCTCGAAAGCTTCCGCAGAGAAGGCAGCAAGCTTCGGACTAAATTGCTTGAACTGATCACTGATCAGACTCGCACCCTCGTCATAGGAAATCTTCTTGGATGAATCGCCAAGCGGTGCATCCACGTCAACCCATGCGAGCTTGTCAACCCCAAGCAGCTTCGCTTTTCGATTGAGATATTCCACGAAAAGACCTTTATTACGGTCAATGACATCCCACATCACGTTCAATGTTTTTTCTTCCATCCGATTGATCGCTAGCGGTTCTTTATGTATGCTTTTCCAGCCTCTTGCCTTATAAACCTGAAGACGGAAGCCAGCCAAGTGATTCAATGCTTCTGCGCAGTATTCCTCTTTAGCTGTCCAAGCTTGTTCCCATTTTTCAAATAGGTCTAGACGTTCTTCGCGATTCTCCGTATGCAACTTATTAAAGGCTTGACCTGCTGATAATTCAACTTGTTTGCCGTCAACTTCAACCGCCATGCTGAATTGACCTACGGTCGAATTGTACAAATCGCTCCACCCATGATAGCCGTCTACGGCCAAATCATTAATTAACGCCTCTTGTTCGGGCGGGAGTTTTTCTTTAGCTAGTGAGCGACGTTCATCCAACGAAAAGGCGATAGCTTGAAAAGGCTCTTGTTGCAGTATCGCTCCCCAGACCTGATCTGGCACACCTGTCAGAATCTGATCAAAATGTGTGAGGGACGATAAATGCTCGGCATATAAGCTTTTCACTTGTCCACTTAGCACAGGTGCTTTTTTGTCCTTCTGATTATCCGCCTGCAAGCAACCCACGAAGGAATCAGCCTCATGAATATGCATCACATTGTGCTGAAGCAATTCAATCAATTGTGCTAGTTGCGCTGTGTCCTCCACGCTTTGCGGGGAAGCTGTATGACGTACTTGCTCTTGAAAAGATGCAATCGATTCCTGAAGCTTCTTCAGGTGTGCAGCGAATGCAGGAGAGTCACTTCCTCCAGGGAAAAATGTTTCAAGATTCCATGTTTGATTAAGAGGTAATGTTAACAATGCGATCACCTATCCTTTCCACTTTTAATTAAATCATATCCGTTCGCCATTCGCCAACTATCCGCATCTTCCTCATTGCTTCTCTTCAAAAAGTATGATTCAATTATGTATAGTTCCTTCGGACTAAATCGGAACAGGATGGGTGATTTCTTAATAATGAAACCGTTGCAAATTTCTCCTGAAACAGCTGTGAAGTTAGCGGAACAGCTTAAAGTACCTTTAGAACATCTCATGCATATGCCACAACATATTCTCCTGCAGAAACTAGCTGAGCTCGCGAAAAGTTCTTCTTCCGACAAGAGCGAAACGGAAACGAAGTAACCCTTGATACCTTTTGCCAATACGTGGCCTTACGACATCATCATGAAGGACGTTTACGTGGCCCAATGTCCATTCTGTTTGAGCTCAAATGTCTTATTGCCGCTCAAAATTCATGAACTCACCTCTATACACGAAGGTAAGAAGAAACTCCTTGTGTTCCCTTGCTGTCATAACAAATTGACACTTGTGGATACAGATCGAGATTATTTATTAGCGGACACCGCGGTACGAAACAAACATAATTCGTAGTTCATTGCAAGGAGCAAACGAACCTTTATGAATGAGTATCTCATTCCTTTGACAAGCGCATGTACCTTAGTGACCTTAAATTATTTGGCGTTAAAAGTTCATAGCAAAATGCTAATTGATTCACACGAACATCTATTTGCATCGTTGCTTACAGGTTTGGCCAGCATCATCATGATGCTGGTTCCTCTTCCGGAGACATTTGGATTAATTGATCTTCGTTCATTACCCATCTTCATGGCCGGATTGCGATATGGATTACCTGTTGCTCTCTTTTCAACCTTACTGCCTGCAGGTACTAGTCTCATCGTATCTGACAATCAAGCCTGGTTTATCATCGCACAAGACCTCATTGCCCCAGCCTTCATTAGCTCCTTTTTTCATAACAAAGAGTACCGCAACGGCTTCTTGGACATTCCTATTCGATTAGCGCTCCAAATATGTGCATTCGTTTTCATTCTTCGTCTAGTTACACATAGCTTCCTGACAAGCAGTTTCTCTTGGTCATATACCCTTGATCAATTATTCATGTTTGCGATTACATCTGCCACCCTCTTCATGATCATCATTATGGTGAACGACGAGAATAACAATTGGCGACTGCAACGAAAGCTTGAATTACAAGCGAATCAAGATGGTTTAACCAAGCTGCCCAATTTAAGAAGCTTTATGCCCATTGCACAGCGTGCACTACATAAGCGGAAAATCTCCATCATGATGATTGATCTTGATAACTTCAAGTTATACAACGATCGATTCGGGCATTTGGAAGGCGATCAACTCCTTCAGGAAGTAAGTTCTGTTCTGCATCATCTGATTGATGAGCAAGATTATTTAGCCAGATATGGGGGAGAAGAATTTATTCTGCTCTGTACAGAAACCGATCCTACCCGTGTCCTTAGCTACGGCCAAACCTTATGTACCTCAATTGCCGAATTGTTTCTACATAAAAAGAATGGACTGGAAGCTGCACCGATCTCGATCTCGATTGGAATTTCAACATCAGCATCTTCGCACATGGATCTTAGAACGCTTATTTCAGAAGCTGATCACGCGCTCTATCAGTCCAAGCATACCGGCAAGAACCGGCCCACCCTTTATCAACATCCCCAAGTCATTGTACAAAAAATGAACGCTTAACCATTCGGTTGATGACCGTATCATGGTTGAGCGTTCATTTTATTTATATGCCTATATTGGCTTCAGTTAGGTAGCTTGTTTCATCTCTTCAGGCAGCTCTAGACGCATAGCAAGCATATCTTCCCTCGTTATAATCCATTGTTCACGACTAGCTCTAATCATCCCGGCATCCATGATCTTACGATCATTAATGATACGTGAAAACCATTTGACCGCATCTGAAAAACGTTTCAATCTTCGGCTTAGCTCTCCCATCAGATACATGAGCTTCGCATTATTTAAATCCATGCCTTCCGTTTCAAATACTTGGATATAAGCATCTAATGCATAGGATAGAAAGCGTTCTTCCTGCTCCGAGTCACCTTTACCCCGATACAGCCAAGCCAAATGATGTAATAAACCAGCAACAACGCGGGATTTTTCGTTTTTGATTTGTGCACTGAGAAGAGCCAGCTTAAAACAGTGGAGCGAATCTTCCCACGTACGCTCCTTGCAATAGTCGCGCATCGACCAGTTCTGAGCTACTTTCTCATGAAACACTTCTCGCTCTGTCGGAGTCCATTTATCCGAGAAGTTCTCTGTATGCGCATACCCGCAAAAAGGACAGATCCGAACAACGTAATAATCCGGATTAATCTCCTTATAGTGAAGGCAGAAATCCGTATCTGATTTACTCGCTTTTTTGAAGCTTGGTCGAACCTTCTTCGATTTGAACGAATTGGTACAGTAGGTGCATGTTACTGATATCTCATATAAGGGTTCGACCACTTGAATTCCCGCCTTTTTCCCTAGTTAGTGTGGTAGGAAGAACGGACTAGTCTTCCTCAGGTGTATTTATAAAATGATATGCCGAACCTCTAAGCCGTTCTATGAGAAAAGCCTTTAGGTCCTCCGGCATGCCTATTTCTACCATAGCTTCGGTCATACAAGATAACCATGCATCTGCATGTTCCCTTGTAATTGGAAATGGCATATGCCTAGCTCGCATCATCGGATGACCATGGCGATCAGAATACAAGCTTGGACCACCGAAAAATTGGGTAAGAAACAGCTTCTGTTTCTCAATAACTGGGTCTATATCAGCTGGAAAGAGCGGCGAAAGTAACGGATGCTGCACGACTTTCGGATAGAAAGCCTCTACCAAACGATTTACCGTCTCCGCTCCACCCATCAACTCAAATATGGTTCTGTTCTTGCTCTCTGACATACCTAGGAACCTCGCAATTCATATTCAATAGTTCTCTAAATCCTCATCTCCTGTGTGCATGAGCGTTTCTCGAATGACAAACACGAACATACAGACAACCAATCCGGCAATGACACCTGTCATTTGAATCACTCCCGATGTATAGGATTTACGTGTACTAGTTCTATTTTACCATAAAAACAAGGTCTGAACAGTCCCAAGGACTAAAATTAACGGCTGTCCAGTCCTACTACTACTTCAAGAAATTCGGGACGGCATGTATGTCCAAGCTTATTCATATAGTTGAATAAGAGGAGGTATCTATCGTCTATGCCGAAACAAAATTTCACCCCAGCCTTACTTATGTCATTCGTCATTATTGGCATTATTGTATGCTTAGTCCTTTTCCCTCATGACGGGTTTCAAGCTGCCTTGCGCGGCGTTTCCATTTGGTGGGATGTGCTATTCCCAGCGCTATTCCCATTCTTTGTTATCTCCGAAATCATGCTTGGTTTCGGAATAGTTCATTTCTTTGGCACGCTGCTTGATCCCATGATGCGTCCAGTCTTTCGAATTCCTGGCATCGGAGGATTCGTTATGGCAATGGGCTTCGCTGCTGGCTATCCCGTAGCAGCTAAGCTAACGGCGCAGCTCTGGGAACAGAAGCTGGTCAATCGGGAAGAAGGCGAGCGGCTGGTTGCCTTCACAACAAGCTCGGATCCTATATTTCTGATCGGGGCTGTTTCGATCGGATTTTTCCATGATGCTACTTTAGCCTTTATTTTGGCCATTGCCCATTATGGAGGATCTTTCCTGATCGGTCTCACCATGCGGTTTCATGGCAGAAAAGCCATACCTACGCCTCAGCCACTTAAGGAACGGGGCCCTATATGGAAACAAGCCTTCGAAACCATGCACAACGCAAGAATGCAGGATGGTCGTTCTTTAGGCATTTTGTTAAGTGACTCTATTCTCCACTCTCTACGATTAATATTCGTTGTAGGTGGACTTGTTGTTTTCTTCTCCGTCGTTCTAGAAGTGCTCACCTCTGCCCAGGTCATGAATGTGTTCTACCTGCTCATTACGTCCCTTTTAACCATCACAGGGTTACCTCATGAGCTCTCACAAGCTGTCATGAACGGGTTATTCGAAGTTACATTAGGAGCTAAGGCTGCAGGCGGGGCACCCGCTGATCTAGCCCTCTCCAGTAAAGTCGCGATAGGCGCCTTCATTCTCTCCTGGGCAGGCATGTCCGTGCATGCTCAAATTGTTAGCTTGCTAAGCCATACCAACATGCGCTATCTCCCTTTTCTTTTTGCCCGCCTCCTTCATGGATTTCTCTCTGCTGCTATTGTTCTCCTGATTTGGGAGCCTATGCAGCAATTTCGAAGTCCGCAAGCCGTATTTGCGCCTCACTATGACGCGGCAGCCCCATTGATGAGCTATCTAAAACTTATTTTCCCGATAAGTGCGATGGTCTTTGTTGGTTCTTTTACAGTCATCATGGGTCTGTTCCTCGCATATTCCTTACTTAAACTGGTGTATGAAAAGGTTGGTGGAACAAGATAATATGGGAAACTATGATCATGTTTATAAAGGGAGCGAATATTCAAATATGTTAGAAGCCGTCCCCCAAGAGGCGAAAGCGTTACCGCAGGCAATTGAACGATTAAACGAGCTTGCCTTTAATTTATGGTTCAGCTGGAACCATGATGCCCTCCAGCTTTTTGAAAGCATCGACCCTGATCGCTGGAAAGCCTACGGCCATAATCCCGTAAGACTGCTGCATGAAATAGACGCCTCTCAACTAGAGGCACTTAGTCAGAACACTAATTTTATCGAACGCTATCAAAAAGTCATGTCCAGATTCGATACGCATATGAAGGAACCCGGCTGGTTCCAGAACAACCATTCTGACGAAGGCCATGTCCAAATCGCTTATTTCTCAGCCGAATTTGGGTTTCATGAATCGCTTCCGATTTATTCCGGAGGGCTTGGTATCCTTGCTGGTGATCATATCAAATCATCCAGTGACCTGGGCATACCGCTTGCAGGTGTTGGTCTGCTTTATAAAAAAGGATATTTCACACAAAAGATTGATGCGAACGGCAGTCAACAAAGTGAACTATTCTCCTATGATTTTAAGCAATTACCGATTCGTCCTGTACTTCAAAATAACGAACAGCTCACTGTCACACTAAATATTTCAGGTCGAAATATCACCCTTTTGGTTTGGGCTGCTCGCGTAGGCCGCAATCTGGTCTTTTTGCTGGATACTGACCATGAAGCCAATAATGACGCAGATAAAGCGCTGACTGCCCAGTTGTATGGGGGCAATCAAGATATGCGGATAGCTCAGGAGATGGTGCTGGGAATCGGTGGTGTCAAAATGCTTCGAGCGCTAGGGATTTACCCGAATGTCTACCACATCAATGAAGGCCATGCGGCTTTCCTTACCCTAGAACGTTTGAAGGAATTGCTTCACTTAGGCCTTTCTTTTCACGTTGCTGTAGAAACTGTGCGCTCCGCCACTGTATTTACAACGCATACCCCTGTCCCTGCGGGTCATGATACCTTCTCTGTCGAGATGGTGGAACATTATTTGGGACTCCTATTCAGCGAGTTGCCTAAGCATAAACAAAGCATTATTGCGTTAGGACTTGATCATAAGTCCGGTCAATTTAATATGACACATTTGGCGATGAATACAGCGGGGCTGCGAAATGGTGTAAGCAAGCTGCATGGGCAAGTTTCACGCGAAATGTTCAAAGAATTCCATGGGCATATCGATGCCAGTGAGGTGCCTATCGGATCCATCACGAACGGTGTTCATTTGGATACATGGACAGCACCTGCTTGGAAAGAACTATTCGACCGTTTCCTCCCAGGTACATGGCGGGCAGAGCAATCCAACGAGCATCAATGGGCACAAATCGAGGTCATTCCTGATGAATCCATCTGGAAGGTTCATCAACATTTGAAGGAAGATTTAGTACGCTATGCCCGCCACAATCTCATGGAGCAGCGTACACGTAACGGGGAATCCGAAGAACGGATTGAAGAGGTACGGCACTATTTAAATCCTAAAGCCCTTACAATTGGATTCGCGAGACGGTTCGCTACCTACAAACGGGCGAATTTGATTTTCAATGATTTGTATAGGCTCAAGAAATTAATCAATGATCCTGAGAGACCCGTGCAATTTATTTTCGCAGGCAAAGCCCATCCTGCTGATTACCCCGGTCAAGAATTAATTCGAGAAATATACCGTATCTCACAGCTGAAGGAGTTCCTTGGAAAGATCGTTATTCTCGAGAATTATGATATGAATATGGCTCGATATCTTGTGCAAGGCGTCGATGTGTGGCTAAATAACCCTCGCAGACCTCTCGAGGCAAGCGGTACCAGCGGCCAGAAAGCTGCCATGAATGGCGTCCTCAATTTCAGTGTGCTGGACGGCTGGTGGGAAGAAGGCTACAACGGCATGAATGGTTGGGCCATCGGATCCACGGGTACCGCGGACTGGGCCGCGCAGGAAAAAGAAAATACGAAAGCGATTTATCACCTGTTGGAGACAGAGATTATTCCCCTCTACTACAATCAAGGTGAGGTTCCACACCAGTGGATTGGACGCATGAAGCGATCCGTTCAATCACTGACACCTGTTTATAACACACACCGCATGGTGCAGGATTATACGAATATTACGTATGTTCCCACTGCCAAACGTGCTCGCCTCTTTGTAGCGGACCATTATGATGTTGCTACCAAAGTGGCCGATTATAAACAATTCATTCGCACCAATTGGCATCAGGTGCGAATTATGAGTATCGATGATCACGCCAATAAATCGACTTCCGACGTTCCTCTAGACGAAATCCCTCCATCGACGAAGGTGATTTCAGCGCACATACACTTCGGCTCCATTTGGCCGCAGGATACGGCAGTCGAAGTCATTTATTATGCAGAAAATGGCGAAACTTGGGAGCAAAAAATCATCCTGATGGCGCCCATCGGGGAGCTTATTGATCATTCGCAGCGCTTCCAAGCTACGATTCCGTCACATCTTATTCATGGTCCTCACTTCTCTATACGTGTACGCCCCATCTCAACCAACTTTGCGCATTCCTTTGAACTCTCACTCGTGACGAGCACCTTGTCTTAACAAGAAAATCATAAAACCTTAGAGAAAGCCCCGTTTGGGGCTTTTCTTATTGACTTATATAAATTATGATGAGAGAAGAATTACTGGATGTATAGGCAGATGTGAATGTAAATCTAACGACTTGGTGATGCTATGGATTGGAATAAGGTACTAGAATTGGCTTCCTTTTCGCCAAATCGGGATTGTCATATTATCATTGTTGGTGAATGCAAAGATGGACAGCCTTTCTGTTTTGAAGATAATTTTGCTATCGACAAAATAAGTGAAAATTCGATAACAGTTTGTCTGGAACAATCGGGTGTATACCCATTTGACAAGCTTGACCATGTGTCATTCGTAGAGTTTTCTTTCAAAGACGGTGCCATTTTATATTATGCTTATGTTGATTTGCTTCAACTTGAACTCAAAAAGACGATCTGTTCTCTAACGCTGTCGCTTCCTGAGGAAGTTTTTCAGCATCAAAACCGACGCCATCCTCGTGCAAAGCTTACCATTCGCACACCAATTACACTGCGTGTTGCCGGCATACGAAACTTGTCTGCACAGAAGGGTGTCGCATTTACAGGGCAACTCCTCGATATTAGTGTTGGCGGATTATCTTTTGTTACATCCAACCGACTTTTCTTTCCTTTGATTCTGGAGTTCAGCTTTATCCTCCCGAGTCTTACCCAACCCATTACAGTCTACGGCGAAATTGTCAGAGTTGCGCATTTCAGTAACGACAGTTATCGCGTTGCCGCAGAATTCCGGCATACACCTGACTCCATTCTCCAAGAAATCGACGCCTATTGCTCTAATTATTAAAGCAGATAATTCTATGAAAACTCTTAGGAGGAACAAGATTGAAATATAACGTCATTGAACGAGGCGATGACATCTCCAAGGGGCTGACTGAACGGTTCCACACACTCGCCGCGAAACAAGGTATGCCAAGGGATGAGGAAAATCCCGATATCGTCCTGTCCATTGGCGGAGATGGCACAATGCTCCAAGCTTTTCATAAGTATGTGGACAAGTTAGATCATATCGCATTCGTTGGGATCCATACGGGGCATCTTGGCTTTTTTGCGGATTGGAAGCCCAATGAGTTGGATCACCTGGCTTCACTTATGTTTAGCGTAGCAACACCTGAGGAACTGCAAGTCGTACGATACCCCGTTGTCGAGATTGAAATTACGACCGACAAAGGGGTAGAAACACATCTGGCACTTAACGAGTTTACGATTCGCGGTATCGAAGTTTCGCTAGTCGCACGACTTCACGTGAACGACGAAATGTTCGAGATGTTCCGTGGAGATGGCATCTGCATCTCTTCACCTGCAGGCAGTACAGCCTACAACAAGAGCTTAGGCGGCGCCATGGTCCATCCATCGCTAGAAGCTATTCAAATTGCTGAGATTGCGTCGATCAACAATCGTGTTTACCGTACATTAGGTTCATCGATGATTTTACCGAAGCATCACCATTGTGACATTTACCCGAAAGCGCAACAGAATATGCTTCTGTCTTTGGACCATAAATACATGCAGCGTGCAGATGTGGTATCC
The DNA here is from genome assembly GCF_059692015.1 of Paenibacillus sp. J22P165. Lineage (NCBI taxonomy): Bacteria > Bacillati > Bacillota > Bacilli > Caryophanales > Paenibacillaceae > Paenibacillus > Paenibacillus sp. J22P165. The sequence continues at coordinate 63,989 of NZ_JCAUAP010000014.1, forward strand.
ATTCGGTGCCGTGTTGCTTCCAATGTGAAAGTAAAATTCGCTCGCTTCCGACCATTCCCCTTCTGGAATCGTGTCCGTGAAGCATTCGTCGGACTTGAAGTTAAATAGGACTGAACAATCCTTGAACAACAAAACGCCATCTACGCTCCTTATTATTGGAGTTCAGATGGCGTTTTTTTATGACTGCAGCTGCTTACACTGTAGTTGAACTAATTACTTCCGCTGGAGTTTGCTGTTTAGGCGCGTTTACTTTTTCAATAATAAAATACGCACAGCCGAAATTGCAGTACTCATTCAAGTAATCTTGAAGAGCTGCGATGGAGGATTCTTTGGTCGCCTTCGGGTGAATTTCTTTGAAAAACCCACGCAAGCGTAATTGACTATATCCCCAATCGCCTACAATATAATCGTACCGCTCCAAGACTTCGCTGAAACGTTCTTTGAACACTTCAAAGTTCCAACCATTTTTGTGATCGGTAACAAGCTCGTATGTTTTATTTGCGATATGAATCATGGTGGTAGGAAGCTCTCCTTTCTATGATCCGTTCAATAAATTCTAAACGCTTGATGCTGCTTTCACTTGTTCATGCGCATGATAGGAGCTGCGCACTAACGGACCGGACTCCACGTGCTTAAAGCCGCGTTTCATGCCTTCTTCCTTCAGCATGGCAAATTGCTCAGGTGTATAATATTTGGATACCGCTAAATGCGTCGTAGACGGCTGCAGATATTGACCGATCGTCATAATATCACAATCCACCTCACGCAGGTCTTCCATCGTTTGAAGCAGCTCGTCCCACTCTTCCCCTACACCAATCATTACACTGGATTTGGTTGGAATGTTCGGTGCTATCCGCTTAGAACGCTGCAACAGCTCCAGCGAACGACGATACTTCGCTTTGGAACGAACGCGATCTGACATCCGCTCGACAGTTTCCATATTGTGATTAAGAATGTCAGGCTTTGCCTCTAGTACGGTTGCAAGTGACTCTTCGCGACCTAGGAAGTCAGGAATTAATACTTCAACTGTACATAGCGGCAGCTTACGGCGAATCGCCTTGATCGTCTCTGCGAAAATCATCGCACCGCCATCTGTTAAATCATCACGTGCAACAGAAGTAACAACACAATGACGAAGACCCATTTGCAAGGCTGCGTCTGCAACACGTTCTGGTTCTTCCAGATCAAGTTCCGTAGGGAGACCTGTTTTGACTGCACAAAAGCGACATGCACGCGTACAAATATCGCCTAATATCATAAAGGTCGCTGTCCGATTCGCCCAACATTCATGAATGTTCGGACATTTGGCTTCTTCACACACTGTATGCAACGTCTTGGAACGCATCATAGATTTAATTTCTTTAAAATTCTCATCGGTTTTGAGATTGATCTTTAACCAGTCTGGTTTTCTCTCTAATACTTTTCTAGGCACTGTAATTCCCGCCTTTTTATTTGGTTTCTCAATGATGTTATTATAACATGAATGACTGACAAAACAATCCACTTTGGGGGTCACTTGTGATACACTTGTTTAGATGGACCAAAACAGCTCAGCTTACTACATAAAGGCTGTATGGGAGGAAAGAAACATGAGCATAACTGAAGTGACGCGCGAGAAAGATCGCAAGCTTGGCGAAATTTTAAGAAACATGGGCCGTGTCATCGTCGCCTTCTCCGGAGGGGTTGACAGTACATTCGTCCTCAAACGTGCACAGCAAGAGCTTGGTGACCAAGTCCTTGCCGTAACCGCAGCCTCGGAAACATTTCCCACGAGGGAGTTCGATGCCGCAGCACAACTAGCCGAACAATTTGGTGTTCGCTTGCACAAAACGGAGGTCAAGGAATTGGAAAACGCGAATTTCGTTGCCAATAATCCTGACCGTTGTTACCACTGCAAGACGGGGCTTTATTCCCATTTACAAGACATTGCAAAGGAACTGGGATATCCATATATCTTGGATGGTTCCAATGTCGACGATCTAGGCGACTATAGACCAGGACTACAAGCGAAGAATGAGCAAGGCGTCCGCAGCACGCTGCAAGAAGCCGGCTTAACCAAAGACGAGATCCGAGCGCTTTCCAAAGAGCTTGGTTTAAGCACATGGAATAAACCTTCTTTTGCATGCTTATCCTCTCGTATCCCTTACGGCACACAAATCGAGAAGTGGAAGATTGACCAATTGGATGAAGGCGAGTACTTCCTTTCCCAGCTTGGTCTTTATCAGGTACGTGTGCGTCATCACGAGAAGATTGCTCGTATTGAAGTCATGCCAGATGAGATTCACAAGGTCGTCGAACATCGCGATGCGATCTATGAAAAATTCAGCAAGCTTGGCTTCACCTATGTCACGCTAGACCTGCAAGGCTACCGCACGGGAAGTATGAATGAAGTACTATCCCAGGAAACGAAAGATAAGGTGAAAGAAGCTTCCTTATGATGGACTTAGAGAAGATTTTAAAACTCGTTCAGACCGGCGATCTGGATATAGAAGAAGCCAAAAAGCAAATCATCAAGGAAGGCGGATCAGGTCCCGCCAACCTTGATCTTGGATTTGCGCAGCTCGACGTCGATCGCGAGAAGCGTACAGGCTTCCCCGAGGTTATTTTCGGGGAAGGTAAGACGCCCGAGCAGATCGAGGCCATTTTCCGGCGGCTGATGGAGCATACCGACCGCGTGCTAGCCACACGCGTCGACCCGGCCAAAGCCGCTCATGTTGTAGCCAACGTGGCAGGTGTCACCTACCACGAAACTGCACGGGCTCTCACTTGGTTTAAGCGCCCGCTGCTCAAAGTCCACGACGGCTATATTGCCGTCGTGTGCGCAGGCACCTCCGACCTCCCCGTGGCGGAGGAGGCCGCACTTACGGCAGAATGCCTGGGCAGCCACGTTGAACGTGTATACGACGTGGGTGTCGCTGGCATTCACCGGCTCTTCCGCCGGCTCGAACTCATTCGCGGTGCGAACGCGATTGTCGTTGTAGCCGGCATGGAAGGCGCACTCGCCAGCGTCATGGGCGGGCTTGTGTCTAAACCCATCGTCGCTGTGCCGACGAGTATTGGTTACGGCGCGAACCTTGCTGGGATCGCACCGTTGCTGTCCATGCTCAATAGCTGTTCGCCAGGCATCTCCGTCGTTAACATCGACAATGGTTTTGGCGGTGGTTATTATGCTGGACTCATTAACAAAAATATGTCGAAACGAGCGTGAATAACGACCATGCGCATTTTATATTTGGACTGCTTCTCTGGAATTAGCGGCGATATGACCCTTGGCGCTTTGGTTGATGCGGGAGCAGATCGTGCTTATATTGAGGATGAGCTTTCCAAAATCAAACTAGAGCCTTACACCTTGGAATGGAAACGTGTTATGAAACGCGGGATTTCCGCTCTCAAACTGGATGTCATTCTTGATCCTGAGCATCCACCGAAGCAACACAGACATTATTCAGAAATCGTCAATACCATTCGAAAAGCAGAATTCAATGAGCGTGTTACAGCACTAAGCTTGGCTATTTTCGAAAAAATTGCGATTGCCGAAGCTAAAATTCACGGAACTCCAATTGAAAAAGTGCATTTTCATGAAGTCGGTGCCATAGATTCTATCGTCGACATCGTAGGTGTTGCATTAGCCATCGACTCCTTGCAAATCGAGCGTATTTTCTCCTCACCAGTGCCACTTGGATCTGGTACCATACATATCGATCACGGTATTTATCCAGTACCCGCTCCGGCCACACTGGAGATGATGAAAGGCGTACCTATCGCTTCAACTCCTTATAGTTTAGAAATGACAACGCCAACAGGAGCCGGTATTATTTCTGGAATTGTTGATGAATTCTCCAAAAGCTTCCCACCCATGGTAGTTGATCATATTGGCTATGGCGCAGGCACAAGAGACTTGCCTAAGCAACCTAATGTACTACGTGTAGTAGTTGGTAAAATCGACCCCTTTATTGGAAAATGGCAAGTAAGTCATGAGCATCTGGCACATGAACATAGCCATGAACATGCGCATACACACGATGACCATCACCACCATCATGACCATTCTCACAGCCACGATCATAGTCATGATCATGATCACAAACACGAGCATCATCACGACCATCATCATGGTCACTCTCATTCTCATACGCACCAAGGCGATGCCATTCCTGGTACTCCACAATAAAAAGATAAAACGCCCTTCCATCACAGTGGAAGAGCGTTTTTTTGTCTTTGTTGTTGCATAAATAACAACCTAACTTCCTCATAGACCATCTTCAGAGGAACTTCATGCAGCCTTGCCACTTGTTCACATTCCTTAAATTCAGGTGCAAATTGCACTAATTTCCCAGCATGATAGCCAACCTTTACGGTTAAGGTCCCCCAAGGAGTCTCCACATTTTCGAATTCTCTTGCCAATCGATGACACGATGCCTGCATATAGCGAATACCCAGTGTCGTAGTTTCGCTAAAAATAATCTCCTCAATGGCAGATAGACGTCCCTCGTCCACAAGCACATTCAACATGATGCCTGGGCGTCCTCTTTTCATAATAATAGGCACCATGTAAACATCATTTGCACCTGCATCAAAAAGCTTATCCATCACATAAGACATCCACTCTGGATTTACATCATCCAAATTAGCTTGAACGACTAGCATGTCATCATCAACATGTTCTTCTCTATGGTTAAAAGTCACTATTCCCACCTCTTATTGGCATCATAGCAAATATCTCGGGGCAACGAAAGATCGAAGGATAAACAACCACAAATCCGTACATCCTAAGAACTAACATTTCAGGAAGGATGATAGAGATGCAAAGCAGAGCATTTTGGTCAAAGGTTCTCGTCCTTAGCCTCCTCCTATCAGCAATCACACCAACGCCTTTTTCACATCTTTACCCATCACATGCTATGGCTAATGACCAGATTGTTCCAACGCCGAGTTCCCAAACCACGAAGTATACACAAGAAGAGCGAAAGGAACTTTTTGAAAAAATAGGCTTACTCACAGGTATCCCTTGGACGTACTTAGCTGCTGTTGATCAATATGAGAAAACAATGAATACCGTGAAGAAACGAACTGTACAACAACGCATGACAAATATTTATTTCTCCGAACAAATTTGGGCAGGCATGCTCAACCCAGATCCACAAGACACTAATCTGAAAAGCGTCTCCTTTTTCCATGGCGTTGGCCGGGATGGATCGGGGGATGGTCTTGCAGAACGCACCAACGATTTAGATGTAATGGCAGCAATGGCTGCCATCTTAAGCAGCAATGGGACTAAAGTTGATAACTTACAAACTAATCTCTGGAATTACTACCAAAATGCACGAAGCGTGGAGCGAATCCGACAATTCGCTGCCATCTATGAGTCTTTGGGTAGCCTAGAGGCAAATACGCATGCTTTCCCTCTACCTGTCACATCCAACTACTCGTACCGCAGCACCTGGGGGGATAGTCGCGGTTGGGGAGGACATCGGACCCATGAAGGTACAGATCTATTCGCTGGCTACGGCGTACCTGTAAGAAGCACTTGTTACGGCATCGTTGAAATAAAAGGATGGAATCCCTACGGGGGCTGGCGAATTGGTATTCGCGATCTCAATAACATCTATCACTATTACGCCCACCTATCTGGATTTCAAAAAACGATTAAAATCAATGACATCGTCAAACCCGGACAAACCCTTGGTTGGGTTGGCAGCTCTGGGTATGGGAAACCTGGTACATCTGGCAAATTCCCACCTCATCTTCATTTTGGTCTGTATCGCGATAATGGGGCAACAGAGTGGAGCTATGATCCCTATCCTTCCTTACGCAGATGGGAGCGCGAAGATCGAAGCAAAAAGAAGTAACCCCCCTTTTGGGTGAGTTACTTCTTTTTATTTATTATTTGGTAACTCCCTCCTTAGGGAGAGCACTCGTAGTCCCTGAGTTAGGAATTGTTGGTAAAGTTATACTTGGCGGGGTGCCTTCCTTCGAACCTCCCACAGGATTTCCTTTATTATCATAGTAGTAAGTAGGAACATCCCCAACTACAAGCGAGTAGGAAATTGGTATCTCCGTTTCTACGATTTCCGTTTCCGAATCAAACGGGATAATAACAGAAACCTCAGCAATAATGCGCACATACACTTCGAACATCACCATATTAATGCCGACATTTTGCGTACGTGTATGCAAATCCACCTTCACACTTCCAACTGGAAGCAACCTAATCGGAATATCGGGCCCAAAAGAAGCCAGAATCGCACTATTCATCGCTTGCCCAATAGGAATATGATCAGAAATTGTTTCCAAACCGTTCAACTCACCTTGCACCGTTTTAATAGCTTCCGAAGTAATCCGCATATGTTCATTATAATTCAACATGAAACCCGTGATTTTATTGTTTTTATCCATTTTCCAATCAATCAACTGCTCAGCATTCGCTCCACCTGCAACATGTTCAGCAATCGCACTATTAATTGCCTGAGTTGCAATCTGTTTAACCCTAACCTTGGCCAAATTCATTAAAGGTGGTCTAATATTCCGTTCTACATAGATAAAAAACTGTACACAAAACAAGACAAAGATGAGCAGACCAATCCACAGTACTTTTTTTCGGCTTGTTTTCACAGTTGGTCTGCTTCTCCACCGTCGCCTCTGCAGCATTCTGTTCCCCCTTTCTCTATTGCCCCGTTCCTGTTATAGCGCCCAATTCATTAGTACTACCTTATGCGGACATGACCTAAAAAAGAAGAAAACACATTCCTTCCTCCCGCGCGTATCAGGACACAATTCTCCCCCACTAACTTCACTAACTCCCCCCTCTCATTCTCATCCTCTTCCTCTTCCTCTTCCTCTTCCTCTTCCTCTTCCTCTTCCTCTTCCTCTTCCTCTTCCTCTTCCTCTTCCTCTTCCTCTTCCTCTTCCATTTTCCAAAAACTACACCTTTTCCGGTCAACTATTTTTTCACTTTGCCTCCCACTCAACCTACCTCCTATCTTAATTTCGATTTAGCTATCACAACTATCCCTTTAACTCAGAAATAACTTTCAAGAGAAAACCCCCAAATTATTGAAATACGATCATATGTTTGATATAATAAATAGGAACAAACGTTTCCATTTCATGTACTTTGGAGGATAGATGTCATGAACATTTCTTGCTGGTCCCTTGAGCAATTTAACTCACATTTCTCCTCAGAAGATGCCTGCATCGAATATCTATTTCAATCCAAATGGCCGACAGGTTTTTGCTGTCCACGCTGTGAGCACCGACATGCTTACATAACTACTACACGACGGTTACCCTTATATGAATGTTCCAACTGTCGGCATCAAGTGTCGCTGCTTACGGGAACAATTATGGAGGGCTCGAGAACACAACTTCGCAAATGGTTGCTGGCTATATTTTTAATTTCACGCACTCATATTGGCACTACAGCTACAGGGCTGTCCCAGCTTATTAAGGTTACTTACAAAACAGCCTGGCTAATCCTCCATAAAATTCGCACTTCCATTCATCAGGCAGATAACCACTGTCCGTTAACTGGATCTATTCTGATTAACTCTGCTATATATGGGCGCCCTTTTAATCCAACCGTCCATAAACATCCCCAGGAACAACTACTTCTTATCGGCTCATCGCTTGATCAAGCTGAGACTTCAACTATGATTAAAATTAAACATGTCATACCTAATCAACCTCTTTCCAAACATATAACAAAGTCCGATACTTACAGCTTTCAACAAAAACACATTGATCCTTTGGTTGATACAATTGAAATGGTCACAGGTTTTTACACTTCAAAAAAACAACGCCCCCTTCTCGAATTCGCAAAACAGGCTAGTACATGGCTCAACACTACCTTTCACGGTATCGGGCCCAAATATCTTCAAACGTATTTAGACGAATTCTGCTATCGTATTAATCTTATTAAATCCGATACTCCTGTTTTTGAACATCTAGTCAAAACCTGTATGAATAATTCTAGAACCACCAACTCCCCACTATGAAGTAACACAACGCATGCTTCCTACACAAATCAAAATCCTACACTTCATTCCTTAAATTGCGTTTAGTCCATTTCACAAATATCATTACCTCAATCTACTTTAGTGCATTTGGATGTAACATTACTTTCTATCTCAACTATTCCGTTACTTCATAGTTTTGTTTAACTCGATCCCGTCTGTTTCTCCATAACTTTATTTAACCCATTTAGTCCATATCTCTGTAACTTTACTTAACCCCATCTATTGCATATCTCCATAACTTGATTTAACTCATCTAGTCCATTTCTCCATAAACTTTGCTAACTCCATTTAGACCATATCTCTGTAACTTTGCTTAACCCCATCAATTGCATATCTCCATAACTTTGCTAACCCCATCTAGTCCATTTCTCCATAACCTAGCTCTAATCAGTTTTATTGTATTGTCTAAAAGTAACGTTTTTGAAGTATTCACGACTGCGAGCACTTTCTGAGCTAAAGGGATACTGCTAATAGAAACGAGAAAAAGATACAAGAACTCCGTTGGGCGGAAATTACCGTGTGGCTTCGCTGTGAGGCTTGCTGCCGAAACTGGCAGGGGAAGCCCATGGAGGGCGCGGTGGGGTTTGCTGTGGAGCTTCCCACGGAGTTCGCGGTGAGGCTTGACGAATAGATTGCTGAGGATCATTTCTTGGAACTATGGTGGTATTTGCCTGTATCATTTGTACAAAAAAGCTCTCAATACCATCACGTGGATGGGATGAGAGCTTCACGCTTAAAGGCATTTTTCTTTAACGAGTTGATGGAATGAGTGCTGTACCGCCAAGTCCGCTTGGGGTGCTGCTTGTTTTGGAGAGGGCGATTTTGTCGACCATGGCGCCGTCTTCCCGCACTTTGATGTAAAGCGTATGTGTACCAGTTGAAAGTGAGATGGAGCTGCTTGGTTTTTTCCAAGCCCAGCTGCCAGCACTTCCAGTTGTTACTTGGTAGTTACTGCCTGAATCAACAGCTACGTTGAAGCTATCCGAGCTGCCATCTGGACCTTGGGAAAGCAAGTAGATGTAGAAGGAACCGCCATTTGTGACTTCAAGGTCATATTTGAGGTAATTGGAATCACTATCTCCAGATCCATTAGGTGTTTGCATGCTAGCTGTACCTGAGCAAGCCGAACAAGTCGCTTGTGCGAATGTGCCTGTTTTTGCTGTGAAAGTCTCAGCTTCTAGGTACGAAACGGAACTTCCATTTATGTTGTAGTACAGTGATCCTGTACCAGAGCCGCCACTTGCTAGCGTTGTAACTGCTGCAGTCGCGCTCGCTGCAGAAGCGTTTCCTGCCGCGTCTTTAGCAATGACGGTGTAACTGTACGCTGTCGATGCTGTTAATCCCGAATCACTATAGCTTGGCGTTGATGATGTTCCGATTTTGGAACCGTTACGAAAAATATCGTAGCTAGTTACTGCGACGTTGTCTGTCGATGCAGTCCAGTTCAATTGAACTTGAGAGCTAGAGGTTGCAGTAGCGCTCAATCCAGCTGGTACGGAAGGAGCAGCGGTATCTGGCGTTTGGGCTACAGGTGCGTAACGCTCCATAATTAAGCTTGTTTTTAGAACATCAGACTGCACTAACCAGCCTTTAGTGGATAGTACATTCATTAATGCAGTGCGAACACTCGTAGCCTCGCTTAGACTGTCTGTCTTAAAGGAAGCTTCCACAATGTCTTCAGTTCCTGTTTTTGCTGCATTGAGAATGGTCCATACTTCGATATCGAGATCTAAATCCTCAAAGGTACCTTCGTATCGTTTAAAATCAATAGGGCCATAAATAACTGAATTATTTAATTGCGTTGTCCCCCAACCTGAGCTGGTCCAGTTTTTAAACTGGCTTGGCGCATTGGAAACAGAAACGGAGCGAGATGTTGCCAAGTTTGGCACATTAAGTCCACTGCCACTATAGCCAGACACGGTCACGTCTTTTTCATACTGGACACTTAAGGTTTGTTTACTATAGGTCCAGTCCACCTGGAACTCGAAGCCGGATGCTGAACTATTTAAGCCATCGTTGGCCGCTGTCGTTAAAGCACCATTAATATCTCCATTGGTGATTGGGTAGCGCTTTTTGAATTGGAATTGATGTGTGCTGTCGCTGCTTTTTTTTCGAATACGATCACTCCAACCTTGCGCATCCATGGCTCCTGTTGCTGTATCCATGTATTGAACACGGTAGGCTTTGGAGGAAGAACCGGTTGAAAATTGACTGCGTACGCTGCTGATCAAATTATGACTTGAATCCACTACGACACTTGGATTTAAGTTGAATTTAACCTCATAGTTCGGTGTACCGTTCGCTGCGGAAGCCTGCTGAGGACTAAGAATGCCTCCTGTTAATAGCAAAGCCGCTGCGGTTGAAGCCATGATTACTTTGGACAATTTATGAGCTTGGAACATTGATTTACTCATCTCCATTCGTTATTTAGTAACGATCCATAATTAATTGTGTCTTCAAGGAATCTTGTGCAAGGAACCAGCCTTTTCCTTGAAGGTAGGTAATTAACTCGTCATGTTTGGTAGATGCTGTCGTCTGGCTTGTTGTTTTGAAGGAAGCTTCCACGACGTATTCAGTGCCTGTCCCCGCTGCATTCTTTATTGGCCAAACTTCAATGTACAACTGCAACCCACTCCATGTACCAATGGATCGTTTAGCAAGGATTGGACCAAAGACTCGTGAAGTCGAAAGCTTGTTAGTTCCCCAACCACTAGAAACCCAGTTGTTAAATTTATCAGGAGCATTATTTATTAGTAAACTGCGTGAATCCGATAGATTAGGCAGATCCATTCCGCTATAGCCCGATTTACTTCCTTGTTTCGAACGAGTGATACTAAGTGTTTTCTTCTGATAACCCCACTCAACTTGCGCCTCGTACCCTGTATCCCCTGAGTTAAATCCTTGTTGATTAGCCAATGTGAGTGCCCCATTAATGTCGCTTCCAGTTATGGCATACCTCTTTTTATAGCTAAGTTCAAAGTCACTCTCACCTTCTGTCTTACGAATACGTGGACTCCAGCCATTGTTATAGATGTCTTTGGCATTGGTATCAAGGAATTCTACGTTCATTTTGGTAACGGTATCTGGCATACCAAATGCTGATCTTACACTGCTCGTCAACTTGAAATCAGTTCCAAGTACGACACTTGGATTAAGGAGAAGCTTTACCTCGTAATCTGGAACCATGTTGCTTGCTGCACTTGCTGACTGTGGTGCCGCGCCGATACTAGCAATTAAACTAGTCCCAACTACAGCCGCCATAATGACAGTCATTGCCTTTTTCCTAAACATCACTTCATCTCCTCTACGGTTCTGGAAAGTTTTTCCCTTACAGAACTGAGCATAAAGGTGATTTGTTTGTAGATTGTCATCTAGATTTGTGCTTTTTGTAAATAGGATTAGAAGGATCGTACAGAATCATGTAAGCAGGAAAGGAAGCTATCAAAGACAGATGAACGGATGCGATCCGCATTGTAGGTGAAATAAATGTAGCGTTTAAAAGGGTTTTGAGGGATGCTTCGACAGCTCAATTCACCTCGTAACAGTTCTTTTGCGATGGCTATTTTAGAGATAACTGAAACACTTTCCCCTGTCATAACGGCCTGTTTAATCGCTTCTAAGGAGTCCATCTCCATAACTGGTTTTATTTTAACTCCTAGTGTTTTAGCCCAGTTGAGTGTCATGGTTCTTGTGCTAGACTCCTGCCCATGCAGGATAAAAGGTACTTCGTTTAAGAACTCAGGGTGCAGCAACTCTTGCCTCGCAAAGCGATGATTGGGATTAAAAAAGAAAACGAGCTCATCTTCACATAGCGTTTCCCCAACAAGTGGAGACCATTGGAAAGGTTCTGCCGACATGATGCCAATATCAATTTCATGATTTAGCAGCATTTCTTGAATGACGGGTGTTGGTCTTACGGTTAAAGAGACTGAAATTTGCGGATACAGCTTCGAAAATGAGCTCAGCATCTCTGGAAGCACATAGGTTCCTGGAACGGAGCTTGCTCCTATTTTCAAATGACCACTGCCACGCTCATCGAACTCCCTCACGACTCGTTCAGCTTCCTGAACAAGTGCGTTAATTTTCTTCGCATAATGATTCAATGATTGCCCCGCTTCGGTTAAATGAACCTTGCCGCCTCGCGAATAAAATAGTTGCACGCCTAGCTCCTGCTCCATCGATTTCATATGAAAGGAGACTGTGGGCTGCTTAAGCCCTAGATGCTCAGCAACTGACGTGATTCGTTTGTGTTTATCCAATAGCTCTATTACTTGAAGTTTTAGCATGTTCCAATTCATGGCATTCATCCCTCTTTCCTACCCACCATCTATCGGCTTTGGGGACCATTATAGAAAAAATCTATGGAAATGAATAGATACACAACAAAAACTTAACAATCTATTTACTTTGCTTTGACACTTAGCTGACGATAGGCTTTTACACTAAAAGTGAGATCAAAAGCACGGAAGGAAGCATGCGATGTCTCTACAACTTAGCGGTATAAGCAAATCTTTTGGTTCTATGACAGCGTTGGAAGGTATTGAGCTTTCTCTCGCCAAAGGACGATTCACTACATTACTCGGTCCCTCGGGTTGCGGTAAAACTACCCTACTTCGAATCATTGCTGGACTGGAGACACCTGATGCGGGTGAGCTGCATTTCGGAGATATCTGTTTGTTCTCGAAGAAGAGCAGGATCAATCGCCCTGTACACAAGCGTAATTTTGGTATGGTTTTTCAAGATTTTGCACTCTGGCCGCATTTAACCGTGCTGGAGAATGTTGCTTTTGGACTCAAAGCTACTGGTGACAAATCAAATTGGCGCCAGCGAACGATGGAAGCGATCGAGTTGGTACAGCTGCAAGGGAAGGAAAAGCGCTATCCGCACGAACTTTCAGGAGGCCAGCAGCAACGTGTTGCGCTTGCTCGTGCAATTGTTGTCCAGCCACAGCTTGTATTATTCGATGAGCCAATGAGCGCGCTTGACGCCCTTTTGCGAGAAGAAATGCGTTTAGAACTCATGAATTTGGTACGAAGAATCGGTTTCACCACCGTTTATGTCACACACGATCAAACTGAAGCCATGTCGATGTCAGATGAAATCATCGTAATGAAAGATGGTCGTATTTTACAAAAAGATACCCCAGAAGCCATTTATCAAAAGCCTACGCATCCCTTCACTGCTCGCTTTATTGGCAAAACCAATTGGTTAGAAGTGGACAAGCGACTAATCCGACCTGAGCATGTGCGGTGGGAATCTCTTTCTGAGAATGACCTCACCTATGAAGGCGTTGTACAAACGGTAAGTTACATGGGAGAACGGTATGAGGTCACCGTGCGTTTAAATACGGGAGAAGTTTGGATGGCGTATCATCCTACGCGATTAAGGGTAGGGGATTTCGTAAAGCTTTACGTTTCACAGCAGCAGATTCACGTGCTTTCTTAAGCAGTTACCATACATAGGAGAGGGAGTTTAACAATGAAAACAAAAATGAAGAAATCTTTGCACACGAGTACATTAGCTTTAATGACGGTTTTGATCGGCGTAGGATTAACGGGGTGTGGAACGGGCAGCCAAACGACGACCGCTGGAACAGCAACGGAAAAACCAACAACAGCAGCAACTGCATCCACGTCTACAGCTCCAACAACAACGCCTGAAGCAAAAAAGTTAAGCGGTAAAATCGTTGTTTATAGTGCGGGACCTAACCCACTTGCCGTTAGCATTCAAAAAGGCTTCACAGCAAAAACTGGTGTAGAAGTTGAAATGTTCCAAGGTACGACAGGTAAAATCATGGCACGTATGGAAGCGGAAAAAGGAAATCCAGTAGTCGATGTAGTTATTCTAGCTTCACTTCCTTCCGCAATCGGAATGACGAAAAGTGGGTTAACTCTCCCTTATAAAGAAGCAAAAAATATCGATAAATTAATTCCAGCTTATTCGGATAAAGAGGGTAACTATTTTAGCTACAGCTTGTCAGCATTAGGTATTGCTTATAACACAAAGCTTGTAACGAATCCGCCTAAAGAGTGGAGCGATCTAACGAAACCAGAATGGAAAGATCAAATTAATATTCCAGATCCTGCTCAATCTGGTTCCGCTCTTGATTTCATGTCTGGCTATACGAATAAAAACGGTGACGCTGCTTGGGATCTTTTCGGTAAAGTGAAAGCAAATGGCGCTATTATTGCTGGTGCTAACCAAGAAGCTATGGATCCGGTTATCTCTGGCGCGAAAAAGATTGTTATGGCAAGCGTTGACTATATGACTTACGCGTCAAAAGCAAAAGGTGAACCGATTGATTTGATTTATCCAGCAAGCGGAACGGTGATCTCTCCGCGACCTGCGATGATTATGAAAACGTCCAAAAATGTCGATGCTTCCAAAGCTTTTATTGATTACTTGCTTTCCGATGAAGCTCAGAAATTGGTTACGGACTCTTACTTGCTTTCGGGTCGCAGTGACATTCAAATTCAAGGACGCGTTAATGCGAAAGATATCCCTACTTTTGATGTGAGCTGGAGCTGGATGAATGAGAATCAAGATGCGATTACACAAAAGTTTACGCAATTATTTAAAAAGTAAGCTGAGGTTGGGGATGACGACAAGATGATCGTAAAACGCACAGGGACGTACTTAGCATTGCTGCTACTAGCCATGCTAGTCGTCCTTCCTCTTCTATTCGTGGCTTGGAAAAGTATTTGGACAAAGGGGACTTTAGATCTCCTTGCCCCATTACGAACCGTAATCGAAAAAGATTTGTCGGGTGTATTCACAAATTCTTTCATGCTGGGCATTTGGGTAGTCGTTGGCAGTACGCTGCTTGCTTTGCCGCTCGCTTGGATCATGGCCAAAACACCACTTCGCAAGCATCGCTGGTTAGACATTGTGTTACTGATCCCCTTTATGACACCGCCATACATCGGCTCAATGGGTTGGATTCTCTTCATGCAGCCGCGAGGATACTTAGAGCAGTTTTTTCCAGGTGCACACTGGGTTAGCACTCATTTCTTCACCCTTTTCGGCATGATCACCATCATGAGTTTGCATTTATTCCCATTCTTGTATCTCATTCTCCGCAATGCCATTGTGCAAATTGGTGGTAATAAAGAAGAAGCCGCGGCTGTGCACGGTGCTAGCTATTCGTATACGTTACGACGGGTTCTGCTGCCTCTTGTGTTCTCCAGCTATATCATGGGCGCTTTGCTCATTTTTGTTAAAACACTTGCCGAGTTTGGTACACCTATCACGTTCGGAAAACGTATTGGTTATTTCGTGCTTACGACAGAAATTCAAGCCTCGATTTCTAGTTGGCCCGTCGATTTTGGAAAAGCGACTTCATTAGCTTCTCTTCTTCTGATGGCCTGTCTCGTGCTCTGGTACGTACAATCTTTGATTGTTCGGAAGCACTCTTATAATCTGGTTAGTGGTAAAAGTTCACAAGGCAAAGTCATGGGATATCGGCACTGGCAGCGGGCACTCGCTTGGTTGTATGTGATTCTTGTTCTCGCCACAGCGATTGGCATCCCTTATTTCTCGATCATCTCAGCTTCACTCATGAAGCTGAGGGGTAATGGTCTCGCTTGGACGAATCTCACGCTTCGCCATTACGGTGAGCTTCTGACATGGGGCTCACTGAGCATGAAGGCCTTGACGAACAGCATGGGGCTCGCTTTGCTCGCTGCCTGCTTAGCGGCAGCGCTCGGTACGTGGCGCCCTTACGATCGGGCGCGGCAAGCGCTTGCCGGAACGGATTACAGATATGTTCAGCCTGCTGCCGAACACGGTTCCCGACATGGTCCTCGTGGTCGGACTCATCATGCTATGGAATTCGACTTGGATGCCGCTCCATCTCTACAACACCTACGGCATGGTTGTCCTCACGTACGTGGTATTCTTCCTGCCGTACACCGTGCAATACGTCAAGGCACGCAACGGCCAGCTTGACGAATCCTTGCGGCAAGCCGGGCAAGTATTCGGCGGTCAGCCGTGGTACGTGTTCCGACGTATCGTCTTACCCCTTCTCCTGCCGGGCATTATCGCCGGCTGGATGATGACCTTCACCATCTCGCTCCGCGAGCTCGTCGCCTCGATGATGGTACTCCCGCCGTCGATGCAGACGTCGGCGACCTATATTTTCGCTCAATTTGAGCAAGGTCAAATTTCGCTTGGTATGGCTATGGCTGTCGTTTCAGTTGGTATAACGACGATCCTGCTGTTGATAGTCAACAACATGAATTCAAACAGAAAGTGGAATGCGTAATGATGCATGTGGAAGTATGGGGCGGAGCCGGTGAACACGGTCGCTCCTGTTATTGGATTGGAAATACGAGGAGCAGTCTCATGCTCGATTGTGGGGTAAAGCGTGAAGGCATCGGTGAATACCCACTCCTAGATGCTGCTAAAGTAGCCGCATTGGATGCGGTTTTTCTTTCTCACGCCCATGAAGATCATTCGATTGCGATCCCTTTGCTATACAAATTAGGGTACACTGGCGTCGTGTGGACGACAAGAGTTACAGCCGAACAACTGCCTGGTTATTATTCAAGCTGGGGGAATTACGTTCGTCAACAAGGTGGCGAGTTGCCCTTCGATGATACCCATCTGGCAGCGGTCAAATACGCTTTCATTGAAGAAGCTGTGCCCGCACAGCAATGGTTCACTATTTCTCCTGAACTGCGCGTGTGTTGGGGACGCAGCGGACATATGCTTGGTTCCATCTGGCTCATGATTGAGCTTGAAGGAAAGCGACTTTTCTACTCGGGTGATTATAGCGAGGATTCTATTGTGCTCGGTACAGATACGCCGCGGCTGACTGAACTAAGTCCTGCCTTGGATGGTGCTATCCTCGATGCTGCCTATAGCACGGATACCGAAGAGCAAGAGTCGAAGCTCGAGTCTCTCTTCATAGAAGCAGATCGCATATTAGCCGCAAACGGCCAGCTACTGCTGCCAGTTCCTGTGTGCGGCCGGGGGCAGGAGCTGCTGCTCTTGATGGAGCAGCGCTACCCGAATACGCCGATCCGCGTAGAGCAAGAGCTGATTGAAGCCATGAAGCTCATGCTTCAACATCCAAGCTGGCTCAAGGTCGGCGTGGCTGCACGATTAGCCGAAGCCTTAAGCAGCTCCCGTTCAGCGATCATCTCTACCGATGATGATCGCGAACGTCTACTCCAGGAGGACATCGCGTGTTCGCGCGCGGCCATTTGGATCACCACGGATGGCATGATGCAATCCGTGAAAGCACAGTGGTATTACGACATGCTGCGTAATCACAACAATAATGGCATCCTGATTACGGGGCATGCCGCCAAAGGAACAACAGCGCATCGATTACTCGCGCTGCCGGATGCTGATCGTGGATGCCGGATACGTGCCATCCGCTACAAAATTCATCAAGGACTCCCCGATGTCCGCCGGATGGTCCGATCTATGCGCAGTAACTTCAAGCTTCTCGTTCATGCGCCGAAACGGGATACCGATGAGTTACTCCAGCAGCTAGAAAAAGAGGGAGAGCAAGATCTGCTCTCCCTTGGTCCGGGTGCTCGAATCGTTTTGTAACGATGCGAGCACTTTTTACCCTTTTAACATGTCATTCAGCTCATCCCAGGACGTAATCCGCGGCAAATCCAGATGTTGATTATAGGATCTGTCCTTCACACAACTACGGACCGGCAAGTGAGCTAACGTCTCCAGAACCGTCGGTTTATCATCAAAATAATAATCCAGCTCTAACGCCTCTATGATATGTACTTTCTCCGAATCACTCATCCCACAGTAGAAATGTCCTTCCGCTACAGGAAATCCATGATCGATCAGCCATTGTCGGGTTCGTTCCGTATGCTCTTTGGGTCGAGCCGTAATGTAGTACACCTCATGGCCGTCCGCTACCAGCTGGTTGAGAACCTCACGTGCATGGGGAAATGTCGCGCAATCCGAATAATAAATCTCATCGCGCAGACTGTGCCACAGCTTTCCCCCCTCCTCTTTGGTTAATCCAAACGCACTGTGAATTTCCATTGAAGGCAGGGCTTGGAACACCTCTAGCCCAATGTTCTGCTTCAGCTTCCGATTATAAATATGAAACGCATGCTCTCTTAAATTAATGAGGGTATCATCAATATCAAATCCAAACTTCACCGTCTAACCCTCCATTCACCTGGCCTTTATTCTTTTAGTTTGATCCCGAAAAGACTTACAAATACCGAGGCCTGCCCTCTAGATATGATACATCCCCGCAGATCCTCAATGCTTACACCTAAGCTTGTAAACTCACATGTGCTTAAGTCAATGCCTTCGAGCTTAGCCCCTGTAAATTGAGCTTGGTCCAACTGGCAACCCTCAAATTGTAGTTTTTGCAAAGTAGCCTCATAAAAATCAGAACTCATTAAAGAACAAGATTGAAACGTAATCTGCTTCAGATTAGCCATCCGGAATGTTGCAAAGTCCCCTAAGCAATCTTGAAAAAAGATGTTTCGCAGCGTGGCTCCCGTGAGATCCATGCCCATAATTTTGCAATTACGAAATTCTGTACGGTGAATCGTCGCTTCAGTGAAGTTCACATTCGACAAATCACATCGGTCAAAAATTACATCCGTGAACTCAATTTCTTTCATCGAGATCCGGGTAAAGGTCACGTTGCGGAAAATAATTTTATCAAATGCAACTTTATAAGCAGACTGATTATCAATTACACAATCACTAATGATGCCTGTATGAAAGCAATCCTCAGGTTCAAATTTTCCTTCTTGCAGCGTAATGATAGGTAATTCTTTAGGAAGTTTTGGTGCATCCAATTTAGGAATACTCATGAGAAGCTCCTTATCATAAGGTAATGGGGGCAAAAAAATAAGCCTTATCGGCTTACCTTTATAAAATGATCATTGTGGATAAGCTATGCAGCATGAAGAATAAGGATCCCCATTTTCTTTTGATATAATTCCGACCACGGAAGAGCCTCGTCTTAATCGTAGAAACAGGTAAATTCACTTCACGGCTGATGTCTTCTAAGGACATATCCAAATAATATTTGTAAACGATAAGATCTTTGTATTTATCCGGTAGGTCTTGAATCATCTGCTCGACCTGAATAAATGTTTCTTGCTCAATCAGTTGAAGCTCCGGCGTCTTCTCAAGACTCACCAATTTCTCAATCAATGGGCGCTCGTCTTGCGAAGGAAACGCACTCGTGTCCATGGAGAGTTCTTTCTTCTTCTTCCGCATCAGATCAATGGTTACATTCTTGCCAATGCTAAAAATCCAGCTGGAAAAGTTCTTGGTAGCATCAAATCGATGTGAATTCAAATGTGCTCGCAAAAAAGTCTCCTGAACAACATCTTCGGAATCCGATTTATTACGAAGCATACGAAAAGCCAATCGATAAATTCTGTCCTTATACAGCTCCAGAAGTCGATTAAACGCTTTCGCATCTCCTTGACTCCACATTGTTGCAAGTTGACTATCGCTTAATTGCAGCATGTTAAATCTCCTTCACTAATGAAACTACCTATCTACTATTCTACCAAATCAAAGCAAAAAAAAGAAACCTTTTCAGGCTTCAAAGATGACTATTTATCGATAAAATTGGACACATATTCCGCTTTCTCTGCACTTGCAATCACAATTAGCGTTACAATAATTCCGAATAAGATAATCCCGCCTACGGTCATACAGCGCACCCTCTTTGACTGATTGATACGAATGATCATCTATTATCAAAGATATGATGCGCGTTACTTATTATTCGCCGAGATTCATAATAACATATTGCTCAATATGGCTTACCAGTAAGCCGTAGGTCGGTTTTTGGACCTCAACATGTCCACCAAGAAGCGATTTCACCGCCAGATATGGGAAGTTAATGCCCGCTAAACAGGTTACATGTAAACCGCCGGACATCCGAGGATTAATCTCAAGCAGCTTCGGTACACCCTGATTGTATTTGACTTGAATATTATAATTAAAAGGAATGCGATAGGTAGCAGCTACCTGATTAGCAAGTTCAATCAGCTCTGGTACTTCCTCCAACAGCCTCAATCGACCATCTGCTTTACGACGCGGAACCGCAGCAAGAAGCTCACCTTTTGCGGAAGCTAGGCAGTCTATGCTGTATTCAAGACCATTCAGTACTTCCATAACCATGACGTCATCAAAACGTTCCACTGTCGAGAAGTTCTGGTAGGCTTGCTCTTTCGTGAGATACGGCATGACGGGTCCAAACATGTCATTCAACGCATTCCGCTTATTGCTGATAATCCTAAAACCATTGCCGCCTTCACCATTCGTTGGCTTCATACAGACACCATGACCAGCCGCTGTGAGGGCATCATACGCCTCTAGAAACTGCTCTGCCGTATTCACCACATGATAATCGGGAATTGCGACAATTCCCTTTGGACGTATGGATTCGTAGAACTTTTGCTTTTCCATGAGATTTTCAAGGAGCTCAAGATCACGACAAACGGTTACACGTGTACCGATTTTCTCAAATTCATCAATATGCTTGGCAATCGCGTACATATGCAATCTAGGAATAAATACATCAATCCCATGCTGCTTACAAAAGTTGAGCGCAAATTCTACGTAATCATCGTCACCGAGGACAGGCTCTGTATCTGCATAATCTGCCGCTTGCAGCGCCATATGCGTTCGATCCGGATGGGTTGCGTACATCTTGAAAGGAGCTCCGTCCTCATTGTTACGAATGCTGTTCATATAATGATAAGCGACAGAGAACCAGCGGTTAAACCATACTTTTTTCATGAGGGCTCCTTTATGAGCAACTTTCTGTGCTCGTCATGTGTCGAATGTACAAATGATGTAATATCATCAGCTGCAAAAATACCAGATTCCTCGGTAAATCGATATTTCCCGGACTGTCCCATCTGCTCTTGGCGGAATAGCTCTCCGTGACCTGGAGCAATCGCGAAATCAGCGATGTCTAACAAGCTCTGATCCAGAAGAGAATCGCCGGAAGCGATGACTTTTCGTCCACCAAGAATCTCGCTCAGGTGTGCAACCGCTGCTCCCTTGCTTACAGCCTCAGGGACGATGTACACCTTCCTTCCTTGAACAGAAGTCCGCCAGCCCATCCCCATCAATTCAGTGCTGAGTTCAGCGATTTCCTGCTTAGGCATTCGGTCACGATCTACGATATGGGAGTAAAAGAGATCGTCACACCAACTTGAGCTGATCACCCAATCCTGGCTTAACACGCCATGCATGGCTAGGCGAATATCTTCCACAGGCGCACTCGTCTCGCTAACACGTGACCTGACGAGATCTCTCCAATCCGTATCGACCTTGCCGTCGATCAGCATATTTCCCCCGTTGCTTGTCACGGCATATTGGGGTCTCAGGGTTTGGCTGATGAGATGAATCCGTACATATTGCGCGATGGTTCGTGTTGTCACAGGGATGAATATGAGCTCATTCATCAGCGCTTGCAAACGTTGATACGTGGCTGCGGACATGTAAGACCGTACTTTGCCATCTATCAGCTCGGCGACCAAGATACGATCTCCCCAGTGCGCTGCACGTTCTTCAGGCTGAGAATAAATTAAGGTCTGATCCAAATCACTTGCATAAATCATTCGGCATCTCCTTTCACAGATTGTATGAGGCCGCAACAGGAATAGGTGAGACCTGGATACACTTCAACAGGGACACCACGTGCCTCAGCTAAGAGCAGGATATGACGAATATGCGGATTATCCATGCGATCTACCAAGATCCGCCACGGCACTCTCCTGAGCAAGACACGCGTTGTCTCCCCCACTCCTGGCTTGATGAGATTAATATCTGCCATTTGATAAGTAGCCTGAATGGCTTGAATATCTCGTAGGCCATGCCAAGATATGGCGGGTGGATGCAACAACATATCCTTGGCAATCGTCTGAGCTTCCTCTGTCACCTGACTGAAATAAGGCACGATCGTATCAATAAAATGCGTTGACTGATCGTGTTCCAACCATTCCTTGTAATATTTGGAGCCATGAAAATCAGTAGGCCCAATCAGATCGTCACGCAACACCGTTCGACTCATTAAACCAGAGACCGTCGAGTTCAAACATGCGCTCGGAATCAGGAAGTCTTCGCGGGTTCCGAACATATCTGTGCAATGACCGGGGTCGGCGAGAACCGCTAGATCATCGTCCAAGATGATCCCGTAATCCTTTGCTATTTTGCCACAAGCTTGGGTTAGCACTTTACGAATGGCCCCCTTGCCTGTCCACCCATCTATGAACTGCAGTTTTGCTTCAGGATGCTTCTGCAACATGTACAAGAGAGCGTTCTCATCAATTCCCTTGCCACGAATAATGGAGATACTATAGTGCGGCAGGTTCAGCTGATGGATGTCTTGCAAATAGCGTTTGATCAAAATACCGACAGGCGTCCCCGCGCGAGCCAAGGACACAAGGACCGTATTCGGTCCCTTCTTGGCCCGTATAATCTCGGCAACAGCCCCCACGGAAACAGCTACTTTCCTTGCAGATAGCTTCAGGGTTTCATGATACAAGTTCAAATACTCAGAGGAAGGCAGATGCTCCTGCGGAAGCATTTCGGAATAGTGCGTCCCGGATTGAATTGCCCGTTCTCTTGCATCCAAGGCAACCTCAAGCTGTACATGGCTGATATCCTTCAGTAAAAATGTCACATCAGCAGAGGGATAGCTGCCCATAGGTTGGGGCTCCTCTATAGCTCTGGATCGCCAATCTTCCATACCCTAGCCTCCTTCCAGTCCACCGTTTGAGGGGAGAAAAAGACAATATGCAAGGTGTGCAGACCCTTCGCTTGAAGAATGCGCAAGATCGGCTCCAAAGCGGATGGCGTCGTTTCTCTTTCCATAA
This sequence comes from Paenibacillus sp. J22P165, assembly GCF_059692015.1. NCBI lineage: Bacteria > Bacillati > Bacillota > Bacilli > Caryophanales > Paenibacillaceae > Paenibacillus > Paenibacillus sp. J22P165. The sequence continues at coordinate 86,853 of NZ_JCAUAP010000014.1, forward strand.
AAAGAAATATCTCTTGGTACATGCCATACGCGATATTGTAGAAGAAATTCACAACGTTCTCATCCTCAGGGGACGGAAAAGCATGACCATATTTCACCGCATAGTCACCTTGTTCGATGACATGAATGGGACTGCGCGTCGTAGATTGATACGAGACCCCTGCACCCATCTCAGCAGCAATTCGCATCGGGATATACATAAACTCCCCTGTACCCACACAGAGCGTCTTGCTACCTGTACGCTTGCGCTTGAGCCGCTCTGCCGTTTGCGTGATGGAACGGTCTAGTTGCTCGGTATTCGCGGGTGTTAGCCCGAATCTACCACTATGCTGCAAATAGGGACGATCACCTGCAAAAGGTGCGTGCGCGAATAGATCATTCACATAGAACATTTGCAGAGCCCCTGTAGGCTCCTCAGCTAGAGGGCTTGGCGGCTGCAGAGCTAGGCTCTCACTTGAGCCATAGACCTTCGTATACCCGCTTATCAAGGAAATAACGTGAATCGTAACTTGCAATTCCTTCTCCAATTGAGCAAATTGTAAGATGTCTTCCTCTGTACGCCAATCCAAGAGCGCTAGCACATAATATATTTTCTTCGGATATTTCCCTTGCAGGTCGCGAATGATATTGAGCGATGTTTTGCCTGTCGTAATTTCATCATCCACTAGAACAAGAATTTCGGGTTGTCCAAGAATCGCAGGGTCGTCGGAGTAACCATAGTGGGCCGTAGCATGGGAATGCTCTTCTTCGAACTGAAGGATAGATGGTGATTCTTCGATCACTTCACGTGTCGTGTGCAAATAATGACTTCCTTGTCCAAACGTCTCATACACCGCATGACCAATTGCTGTTGCTGTTTCTGCAAATCCAATAAAAGTAATGGGCTGCTGCAGATGTAGGCGCTCAGACATGACCGTCTTATAGGCAGCTTCCGCTTTCTCTGGAAAGACAAGCCCTTCAACTGCCAGTTGTACCTTCTCTTCGGACTCCTTGCCCTCTAAAGCTTGCTGCAGTAGTAGCGCTAATACAGTCCCACTTAGCAGCGAAGTGTATGGATTCAAAGGAATATGCTTGCCTAATACTTTGCTCACAAACAAAAAAGACCGTTTCTTATTAATTCTCGCTGCCATCGCGAATAACGCATCCAAAGGGATGTTATACGGATTGGAGGTCACAGTGATGTCGAGCTCCAAATCACCTGCTATTTTATACGTACGCTCGGTTAGTCCTAATGTATAGTCCATCAAAGGATTGTTGTTCATGCAGCACCCCGTAAATTTGTGATCGTAAAAGAATACGCTTCGCCCAATTAGAATGGGGTTTAAATTCGTTCATTTTGTTCCCATACGCACTTTTCATGACGCCAAGATCTCCATGATTATTGGATAGAATGCTCGTAGCATCCGTGTACTCCTCATGCGTGACCGTATAGAGCGCTTGAACTGGCTTAATGTGCGTAGGATGAATAATGGTTTTGCCGATCATGCCATTTTCCTTGTCCAGCATGACTTCGTTGATAAGTCCTTTCGTGGGGAAATATTCCCACACAGGTCCAGAGATCACGTTAGAAGCTTCCATACGCCCAAAGATATTAAGAATATCCGCAACGCAATCCCGAATAGGTACAATATCATAGATCGTCCGATCAGGGCTGCGTCTAAGCCCAAACAAGCTTGAGAAATCCGTGGCACCAATGCGAATATTCAAGACCAAATGCTTATATTTCTTAATGATTTCGTTAATCGAAAGTAAGGTAGAAGTTCGACTTTCCTTATAAATAATCGCTCCTGATTCTAAAATGGGTAGACCATACAAAGTAGGCGCAGCTTCTGCTTTCTCATCATTATAATTTTCTAAAATTTGAAAATAAGCCTCACCATTGTCAGCTGTGAATTTCGGAAATACAATACCTGTCAGAAGGGCTACATGATCCTCTAACCGTTCCAGTAAATAATTCAATTGATTGACACTTCTTACTCGCAAGAAAATCAAAGGTAGATTATCTGCGTTAAGAATGCCGACATCAATCCAATGAGCGATTCGATTCATTTGTCCAATGAGGGATTCCTCTGCTGCATGCACCTCGTTATCCCCTACCGCATCCTCCAGATCAAGAACAACGGAAACAAGGCCTTCGATTTTACCAAATGCGATGTCTTCTGCAAACGTAAGCCGTGTCGCTGGCATATACAGAGCCGCACCAATGGAATGTGCTAGAATGTCTTTGTGCGAATGATTATGGAAGGAATTCGGCGGTAAAAAAAATAAAGCTTGCTCTTCATCCGCAGTTAAATAATTGAAATATCGCATGCCGATTCCTCCCTTATTTGTTGAAAGGACAATCCCTCCTTAGCGGAGGGATTGTCCTTGTTAAACATATGATGTAGTTATTAAGATCCTTTTACAGATCCAGCCTTCCTCTTGCGAAGTGAGCTTAGAATAATCGTTCCTCCGAACAAAGCAATAATTAAGGAGAAGAAAACGAAGTGTGAAAGATGGAAACCAAACGCACCAGCAATCATTTTGGCACCGATGAGAATAATAAGAATAAACGCAGTTTTTTCCAATTCCGGTATCTTGTCAATGAGCTTTAAGAAGACTTGCGCCACGCCTCTCATCATAAGTACTCCTAAAATACCACCAAGGAACAATACCCAAACCTTGTCACTAACACCGAATGCAGCAAGTACACTATCCACGCTGAAAGCAATATCCATGACTTCTACTGCTAATACTGTACGCCAGAAGGAAAGGCCTTTATTCTTAACTTCCCCGCCCTCGGCGTTATCATGTTTCTTCTTGAAGAGATTACTGTATGCAATCCATAGGAGATAAGCACCACCGGCCACTTTAATCCAAGTAATCTGGACTAAGAACGTTCCTACACCAATTGCAACAAACCTGAATATGTAGGCACCGAGTAGACCATAGAATAACGCTCGCTTCTGTTGTTCTTTCGGTAAATGTTTAACCATAACCGCAAGAACGAGTGCATTATCTGCTGAAAGTAGTCCCTCTAGAATAATAAGGGTACCAATAATCCCCCAGTTTACGGGATCAGTAAGTGTTGCCGAGAGCACGTCCCAACTGAAAAAATTCATGAAGTTATCTACAAAACTTTGAAAAAAGTCTGACATTAAGGTGGACCCCCTGTTTTATTTGCTATTCAACCTCACGCGCTTCAAGCCTCATCTATATCATTCTCCAATAACACGATTCGTCTCTTCGGAGCATTGATTTCCAATCCATAACGCAACAAAGCTGGTCAAGTGAACACCATTTCTCGAGTCGAATTGATTAAGAAGAGTAAGGAGGGTGATACCCTGAAAGTACCACCCATTTAATTAAACTTCCAACTTAGGAAGTTTGCAAACCGTAATCACGTGCCAAACCTGCTAGTCCATCTTTGTATCCACTGCCGATAGCGCTAAATTTCCACTCACCGCTATGACGGTAAAGTTCACCGATAACTACACCTGTCTCAACGGAGAAATCTTCGCCAAGATCGAAACGAATTAATTCTGAGCCAGAACCTTCATTTAGTACACGCACATAAGCATTGGAGACTTGTCCAAAGTTTTGCGCTCTTGCTTCCGCATCATGAATCGTAATGCAGAATGCGATTTTCTCTGTTTCAGCTGGCACTGCGCTAAGATCAACGTAGATAACTTCATCATCGCCATCGCCTGCACCTGTACGATTGTCACCTTTGTGCTCGATGGAACCATTCGCATTTTTGGTGTTGTTGTAGAAAATAAAATCGGATTCGTTGCTAACTTTACCAGCCGCATTCGCTGCAAAAATGGAAGCATCCAAATCGAAATCCTTACCGCCATCATATTTGTTCGTATCCCATCCTAAGCCAACGAGAACTTTCGTCAAGCCTGGGTTTGTTTTCGTTAAATCGACTTTCTGACCTTTAGATAATGAAATAGACATGGGAATTACCTCTCTTTTATATAGGATTTGGCTGAGCCATTATTGATATCTTTTAACCAATTGTCCAATAGTTGTATCAGTACTGCCTTCACCAATTGCACTGAATTTCCATTCACTGCCGTGTCGGTAAATTTCACCAACGATGAGGGATGATTTACCTGAATAGTCATCAGTTAAGTTAAACTTAACCAACTCCTGTTGATTTGCACCATTCAATACACGGATATATGCGGATTGAATGAGACCGAAATCTTGCTTTCTATTCACACAGTCATAAATATTCACGACGAATGCGATTTTGCTCACCTCAGCGGGAACTTGTCCTAAATTAATAGAAATCGTCTCATCGTCTCCAGCGCCGTCTCCGGTACGGTTGTCACCAGAGTGAACGACTGAACCATCAGGGCTTTGTAGATTAGCAAAATAAATCACATGTTTCTGATTCGTTATTCTTCCCTTTTCATCCAATAAGATCACGGAAGCGTCACAATCGATCTCGACTGCCGATTTCTTTGAGCCGAAGAACCCCTTCTTCTCAACAACTGCAGGATCCCAACCCAATCCAACCACAACTTTAGAAAGACCTGCGTTACCTTTAGTTAAATCAATCTTTTGACCTTTGACTAAACTGATTGTCAACGAGGCCACCTCCCTTCGCTTACCTGTTTTAGTGAACTCCCTTATCTGATACGCATGAAATTCAATCACGTTTCACTTTCCTGGGTAAATTATTTGTGAATTCGACTTTAGTAGTCAAAATCCCCCAGAATTCAAAAACAAAAACAGCCACAGGATAATCCTAGGCTGCGTTTTATCTTAGTATAACATCATACAACATATGATATTCAAAAAATTTCCATTCGTCTGTTTCTGGTTGCTGTTTATCCAATGATCAGCTTTTCTTCTGGATAACGGATAAGAGGTTTCTTCTTCCCGTTGGTAAATAAGGTATAGAACAGAAATAAACCAATCCTTCCAATAAACATGAGCACAATCAATGAGATTTTACTAACGCTGCCCAAATCAGCTGTAATTCCCGTAGACAAACCGCACGTTCCAAATGCCGAGGCTACCTCGAATAGGATGGCGGACACTCCCCAACGATTCGGCTCTGCCATGAGCAGCACAAACATTCCTCCAAGCAACAGTGCAATTCCCGTTAAGAAAAACACAAAGCTCTTGAGGGAGTCCTCTTGACTAATCATCCGGCCAAACACCTTCGGCTCCTTCTCCCCGCGTGCATATGCAATCAAAGCCAATACAATGACGGCTACTGTCGTTGTCCGGACACCGCCCCCCATACTGGAGGGGCTTGCGCCTATAAACATTAGTATGGATACAAGCAGTAAGCTTGCCTCCGTTATAGTAGAAATATCAATCGTTGTCAGCCCCGCGCTGCGTGATGTGACAGACATGAATAATGAGCTTAATATCTTCCCATGCCAACTCATACCTGCCAGCGCATGCGTTCGCTCCGTTAACCAAAATCCGATCGCTCCGAACAATAACAACACTGAGGTTGTAATGATGGTAAGCTTCGTAAACAAGGAGAAACGGAAATTTTTATGGCCACCCCACAAATACTCTCTCAACTCAGCCAGTACTGGAAACCCAATCCCGCCTAATACAATCAATAGCATAGTGAGTGCCTGTACGAAATAATCTCCCGAATAATCGAGTAAAGAATTGCCGAACAAATCAAAACCTGCATTCGTAAACGCCGAAATGGTATGAAACATGCCATAATACATTGCGCTCCATATCGATCCGTATTCCCCAGCGAAATAAAAATACAAGCCAAAGGCCAGTGTGCTAATCGCCTCAAGAATCAACGTAAAGCCTAGTACTAGCTTCATTAACTGAACGAGCCCAGATAAATTGTTGCGATTCTGGTCAATCATTATCATCTTGCGCTGCAGCAATCCGATCTCCTGCCCGAACAATAGCCAATAAAAGCTCCCTAGCGTCATAACGCCGATACCACCGAATTGAAAAGCCATGATTAGTACGCCAATACCGAAGCCGCTTAACGTATCTTTGATCCCTACCGTCGTGAGGCCTGTCACACTGACAGCACTGGCGGAAGTAAAGAGGGCGTCCACAAAAGAGATTGTGGCGCCCGATTGCAAGCTAATAGGTAATTTTAAAAGGATAGCAATTAAAAATATGGCAATTAAATATGCGATCACAATCAGTCGCGAGGCAGGCATTTTCTGTAATTTGCTTAGCATGATTGTACCTTCAACAGAGAGTAATAGGATTAGATACTCTTATATTGTCCTTTGAAATGTTTTCCCATCCAAAGGCATACTTCCCATAAATCCGCTACTGGTTGATTCGTAAATGGCAAGGTATGCAAATAACCTGGAGGTCCAAACTCTGGCGTATAGGTTATCGTTGTTTCGCCGGACTCCTTCTTCGCTTGAACGATGCTATCCCACCAGCTCATATGCCGCTGTAATTCGTGTGCGTATTCCGGCGCTCTTGGGTCTGGGACTTGTGGTCCTTGTGCATAACCTACACGGCCATGTATGTGTTGGACACGGGAAAAAGACTTGTGTAGATTCTCTTCTTGATTCTCCAAAGTGGTCTCGGTAACACAGCACCAATGGCTGTAATCCGCTGTCAGCTTGAGCCCAGGCACAGCATCCAGCAGCCTGCCAGTTTCCCAAGGATTATACAACGCTCTGCCGCGGTGAGTCTCATGGCCAATCCCGATACCGCATTTCTGCTCAATAGCAGCTGCTACACGGAAGTATTCGACTTGCTCTTCGAACGGCATCGCATCCTTCGCGCTATGTGAAGTTATGCTGACGGGATGAAAGGATACCGCACGTGCCACTTGTTCCTCGAATGAAGCAATATGATTAGGTCCTTCAGTAAAGACCATGGCGATATAGTCCATATGATACGCTTCTAATAGCTTCCGGAACTGTTCCTCGTCGGCTAGAGTCGGCATAGGTGCCTCAATGCCATCATAACCCGCAGCAGCAATACGCTCAAACTGGGACTCTAGAGAACCCTCCATGCCCCACAATGCTTTGAATAATTTAATTTCCATCCTAAAAAGCCCTCCTCATTACATCAATGAGTCAAGCTTAAAACATCTGCCATTATTTGACTAGTGTAAATTTTTAACCCGGCTTTGCTGACTCATCAACCATAAGGTTAACCAAATCAGGATGAAACCAAGCAGTTGCCCTATCGTCAGCTTTTGGCCAAATACAAGCCAATTCATGCATACACCAACAGCAGGGAATGCAAGTTCAGCTAGCGTAGCAAAGAACGCTTTCGTCGATGATAAACCTTTATAGTAAAGCAGCATGCTGAGCAATCCAGGGAAAAAGGCTTGGAACAGCAGGTTTACTGCGATGATCGTCAGCCCGCTGCTTGAACCGTTCAACTGCCAATGGTCACCACTTACTAAAAGCACGACCGTTAATAACGGGAGGGCCAGTAAGAAGCGCAGTGAAGTGACAATTGGGAAATTCAAATTTTGCTGAAGCAAGTATTTCCCCATCACGGTTGAACCGCCCCATAATACGGCTGCCAGAATTGATAATAAACAGCTGATCGTACCTAAATCCTTCAAGCCCATGTCAGGCAAACCGAGACCAAACGTCAACAGATAAGTACCTAACAGTGCCACAACAATGTATCCAAAAAACTTTGAAGGCAATGTTTCTTTTAATAGAACACGAGCTAATATAATCGCGAATAAGGGCTGTAATTTCTGCAAAAGTAAGATGGCGTTGGCACTTCCATGAGAGAACGCCGCAGTGAAGAGAATGGTAGCGATAGCCGATCCTCCCCAAGAGATGAAGAGCAGTGCTCCTATGACGGCCAGGGATAGCTTGCCAGTTAACGTCCTGCGATACTTTATCAGGATAGGTACAGCGTAAATGGCCAATAAAACATGTTCAATGAATACGATTTGCGCTGAGGTCAAGCTTTTTAACAAGAGGATCCGAAAGAGCGGATCCAATCCCCACAGTGTGGCGCCAAGCGCTACATACCAGATCCCACTCATACCACCTGTACGAGTTGACTGGGCAGTCGCACCCTTACTTCCAAACTTAAATGCATTTTCCAATTCAAAAACCTCCTAGTATACGGTCTGAATTGAACCTTCTCGAAGAAACAATGCCCCCGTTCATTTCAACGGGGGCATTGACAAACAGACCTGTTAAATTTAATAAAAATTTAACAAGCTGTTCTTCACCTTCTCCCATCCGGACTATACCGTCGGCCTTGGAATTACACCAAGTCAGTCCCAGCCATTGCTGGCTAGGAGTCGCGGGCTGGAGATACACACACGTATCCTCACCGCCGGTAGGGAATTGCACCCTGCCCCGAAGGTTCATATTCGATTAAGTGTATACTATCAGGTTACAGTTTGATTGGCAACACTTTTTATGCGCTATTGGATTTGCCCCAATCGCACGATCCGCATATCTACATGGACATCGTACGAGGCAGTTTTGTACATGTCATGCCACGATTCGCTGGTCAGATTGGAATGATACACCCGACTGCGGTAGACTTCGCCAAATCCGACTGGATCTGAGTTTAAGGCCGTTAATTTCTTTAATAAAGCTTGTATGTGCGCTTCGGATTTTTTGTTCATTTGCTTTTCCAGGGCTTGAATTACCTCGGCCTGACCGAGATCAAATTGTGCAGAACTTTCCGTAAGCATGCCCTTCAATTGAATAGTAACCTGAAACTTCAGCGGATTTTGGCTAATCAGCCTTTTGGTACTATTGCTAGAAATATTCTCGAGCACTACTCTTACCGTCTTATCCTTGACTTGCTTCGCGATATCTCCCAATTGATCCGTGTCCAAAGACAGTTCAATACTGCCTGTTTTATATCGACCCCTTATCGTCTTGAGGAAGAAAGCTTCCTTCGGGTCAACAGTTCCTACCATTTTATCCTCACTAAACACAGCCACGTCTTTAAGCTCAACCGTATCGCCTTTTCTTTCTAACAGTGGCACCATCGGGTCTGCCGTAGAATACAAAGCCGAAAGGAACTCATGTAAGGTGCCTGAAACCATCTGCTCCTCAATAATATTCTGATTGATGTTGTCGACGATGAATGTTCCGACATCTGGGAACTGTGTATATTTATGCATTAACAAATCCTGTGCCGTATCTTTACTGACAGCCATATACACCGTACTAGCAATTGAAGCATCCCGAAATAAAGTATCTACCAAGGGTAAAAGCCCCTTCTGTGCCAGCTTATAGTCATAAACGGCCACCCGCAACTGACCCGATACGACTTTCTTATTCGATTTCCGATTAGCAGCAACACGTGCACCTTTACTGGTCAATCCCTCTGAACTAATTGTCATGACATTCGATCTGGAGTTCGGATCTATTTGATGAATCACAAAGGTAGCATTGATTTTATTTCCCTCACCTTGGTCATACCCCGCCGCGATCGTCATGCCTAATTTCTCCAAAACGTTTTTCTCCAAATGCAAGCTGAAAGTCAACGTGAGCACAAGCAGCAATAGGAACATGATATTGAATTTTTTCATACGATCACCTCGGATTGACTCCTTTTCTTCTGTCTCCAGAAATGGATGTGGACAATTCCGAAGAGCAACACAGGATAGACATAAACGATGTAGAACGCCCATTTTGCAAAGACATCATTGATCTGATCCATCTGAATACGGGAGTCAATGAAAGAACAAGCGACCCAAGCAACTCCCATGAATGGATACAGCCAGTATTTCTGTTTCCATGAGAATGCTTTCTTCAGCCCCTTCGTCGCTGCCCAGCTATACATAAGCAGATTAGGAACAATCACTAACAGCCATAAACTCACTCCTATGTACTCAAACCGCTCCAGAAATGGGAACTTAATAATTTTCAGCATAGTAAACGTAGCCCAATCCGTCTTCAAGAGCTCACCTCCACTGAAGAAAACAATGGACACAAACATAACAGCCGTATACACCAAGTTAACACTCATGAGACCTATCTGGGTGTACCGTTGGACAGTGGACTTATCTTTGGCATAGGCATAAATAAAGTAAAGTATCTCAAACCCTGCCATGGTGAATGACATAGAAAGAACACCTTTGCTGAGATGCTTCAGATCTGTCTCCATTACGGGCAAAATACCGGTCCAATCCGCGTATTTCAGTGGGAAATACAGCAGGAAGATTAGCCAAACCGTAAAGGTTACAAAGATGAAACAAGTGCCTACAATCGTTCGCAAGCCACCATTTACGCCATAAAATACGATACTGATAATTAACAAGGCAATCACCCATTGCGGGGCATTCGGAAATAACCAGACCTGAATCATCTCAATATAATTGCGCATCACTATAATAGTAGCTATTAAAAAATAAATCATATAAATCAGATTCGCGACCTGTCCAATCGCTTTGCCATAGACCAGCAAATGAATATCATAGAGGTCTTTATTCTGAAATTTCGCCAACATTTTTAGCATCAGCCAAACTATTACCTGCGTTACGATCCCCGCAAGCAAAACAGCTATCCAGGCATCATGACCTGTATCACCAAACACAATTCGTTGAAATCCGGGAAGTCCCACACCCACCTGAGCGTCATGAATAATAAACATGAGTAGAAAGCTGCTGTACATATACGTTTGTTGTTTGTTACTCATCAATATCCGTGTTTCCCTTCGGGTTGTTCTCCGCACTATTAGCGAAGACAGATCTTTTCGGGTTTAGTTTATAAGGGAGCCTGAGGATGCCATCTCGTTTGTTTTTATTCTGGATAGCGTAGGGCGGGTAGAAATAAGGCTGTCCCACACTGGACTGTCGCAGCAAATGCAGAATTAAAAAAGCAATGCTTACCGCGATACCTAAACCACCGATAATACCTGCGGACAGAATGATTGGAAAGCGAATAATCCGAATCGTATTTGCCATCGCTAACACCGGTGTCGTGAACGAGGATAAGGCGCTTAATGCTACGATGATGATTAAAATATTGCTGGTAAAGCCTGCTTGTACCGCTGCCTGACCGATAACAATACCGCCCACAATCCCCATCGTTTGACCTACTTTGGAGGGCAGTCTGGCACCCGCTTCACTAAGCAACTGAATGATCGTTTCCAGCATCAGCGCCTCAACAAGCGGAGGAAAAGGGACTCTAGCACGAGATTGGGCCAGAGGCACCAGAAAGGCTTGAGGAATGATTTCGTAATGATAGGTAAGTGCCGCCACATAACTAGCCGTAGCGAACAGGGAAATCGCAATACCTACAATACGCAGCCCGCGGAAAAACAGCCCCGTGAACCATCTATAGTAGTAATCTTCTATGGATTTAAAAAAATCGAAAAACGTAGTCGGACACACGATGACCTGCGGACTGCCGCTAACGGCAATAACAACCTTTCCTTCTAGAAGCGGAAATATGGCTCGATCCACCCTTTCCGTCGTAATCATTTGCGGAAAAGATGAGCTTGGATTGTCTTCCAACCATTGTGCTAGAATCGTTGCGTCCAAAAGCGCTTCCAGATCCAACGCCTGAATTTTGGTATAAATATGGGAAACCATCTCCAGATCAGCTCGATTGCTCAAGTAGACAATACGAACATCCGTTTGAGTATTACCTCCCATACTCATCGCTATTTCACTTAAATCGGGATTAGGCAAATAGTGATGAATCAGTGCTAAATTGGTATCTAGACTTTCCGTAAAAGCGATTTGCGGACCTAATATTTGACTCTCATTTTCGGGCTTAGCTAGTGCTCGTTCTCTTCGTTTCGGCGTTTTGGCTAGCATACCGTAGGTATAACCGCTTATGTGGATATACGTCCAGCCCTGCAAGACATGTTGCTGCATATAGCTCCAATTATCCTCCGACAGCAGCTGACCGATGGGAAGTACATTCACCAGCTTCTCAGGAGAAGGCTGCTCTTCTAAATCAATGATTCGATTAAGAACTTCTTGATAAAGAAGCTCCGTGTCCACCAAATTGCTTATATAATAAACACCATATGTCACTTTGTGGTTCAATTCTCGACTTACAAAATCAGGGAACATCCGAAATGCTTCTTGGAATTGTGTCGTCATTTGAGCCAACTCAGGTACGAAGTGAAAGGATGAATTCTCCTTCGGGTTTGGTTGCTTGAACTTTGGTTTTGATTTGAACAGCATATTTTTTATAGAAAACACGTACTCACCATTCATCCTGACATTTCGAAAGTAGGTATATCATGCGCTGAACAGAAGAAGTTTATGTAAATAAGCGGGAATCTGAATCCACAAAAAAAGACCGAATCCCCTTTTCTACTAGGTGGATTTAGTCTCTATAAACTTTACTGTTTTGTATGATTAGATAACAAATTCCATAAATTCCGGTGAACGTAGTCTGCCGCTTTGGGTCCAGCTTCTCGTCTTGATTCTAGCCATTATCCGCGGTTCCATATAGGCAAAATTCTTGTCTTCCTTGAAGACCAGCCGTTTCTTCACGCGCTCAATCACGTTCTGGTGCGTGGTTGAGAGTCCTGATTCAATAATGCCTACTGGAAACTTAGTACCGTCAGCTGCATCAATCGAGGCTAATAAGGCAAAATTATTTTTTCTATAACCAGAAATATACACATCGGCATATGTCCAGTTGATTACTTTTTGCCATTGAATCGAGCGTTTGTTGATTTCGTATGTTGAATTCTCTTTTTTGGATTTAATAATAATACCTTCCATTCCTCGCAACCGAACCCGTTCAAAATAATCGATCGCATTTCCCTCGTACATTTCAATCTTTTTATATGTCTCATTTTCAGTAAACGCTTTGTCTAACAACTCTTTACGCTCAAGTAAATTTAATCCCGTGACGTCAATCCCTTTGTAGCGCATAATATCAAAAGCACAAAAAATCACAGGTTTCTTATTCTTCTTAGACAAAAACCTCGCGGACATTGCTTCAAAGTCTGGTTTCCCTTGATCATCCAATATGAGTAATTCACCATCAAGTACGGTGCCTTCTGGTACAGGACATCTAAGTAATTCTGGGAATTTATGCGTAATTAAGTCATTCTGCTTCGTATACACATACAGCTTATCCATGTTGGAAAGAATACAACGTAAACCATCTAATTTTAATTCTGCAATATGATTCTTACTGTAAAATGGTTTATTATTCTTGGCATTGTACAGCATCATAGGAGAAATGAACATATGAAATCACCCTGTTCTAAATGATACTTCACTATGAACCTTCTGCCTAATGGAAACTGTTTCCCCTGTTAAAAAACGTTGCTATTAATAGAAGTAAAATATAAATATATCGATGATGTCACACTTGAGAGGTGCCAATTGTCTTATAAGTGTCAAAACAAATAGGAGGTAATACAAATGGCACAACGTATAAATTATATGCAACAATCACCGGAGTTTTTCAAAAAAATGCTGGAATTCAGCAACGCAGAACAGCAAAGTGCTGTGGAAGAGAAGACGCTTCATCTCGTTCACATCAGAGCTTCTCAGATGAATGGTTGTGGATTCTGCTTGGATATGCATATTAAGCAAGCTAAGATTCACGGGGAAGGCGAGCTTCGTCTCTACCACATTTCGATCTGGCGTGAATCCACGCTGTTCTCTCCACGCGAGAGAGCTGCCTTAGCTTGGACAGAAGTCCTGACTAACCTGCCTGAGCACGGTGTACCTGACGAATTGTATAACCGTGTTCGTGAACAGTATTCCGAAAAAGAACTTTCGGATCTGACTTTCTCTGTCATGTCCATCAATGCTTGGAATCGCATTAACATTGCATTCAAGAATGTACCTGGTTCTGCAGATGTAGCATTTGGACTTACAAAAGCTGGCTTGAGCTAAGCAATACGCTTTTTAAAAAGAACCCTGCGAAGGGTTCTTTTTTTTATGATCCTGCACTTCCTTCTTATTCATACCAAAATCTGCATAATCGCCCACTCCTCTGCTCATAATATGTGAAAGATATTTGGGGCATAGGGGGATCATCTTGAGTCAAATAAGCAAACATATGGAAGTAAACAAAGCCTATCTCACTGAACAATTTGCGGATTGTTCAGACTTTGTTATGCGGTCATTTGTTTTAATGGATGAAACTCAGCTTTTACTCGTATATTTGGACGGAATGACTCGCTTACAAGGCGTTGAGGATAACCTGCTCAAGCCACTTCTCTTTAACGGTTTGCCTCAAGGTATTGATCGCTTACAGTCACTATCTGAAATGTTCAGACGTGAATGGATACCATTAACAGATATAAAGACGGATAATTCTCTAGCGAATCTAGTTGATCACGTGCTGCATGGCAACTTAGGCATCTTGGTGAATGGTGAAGCTTCTGCCCTCATTGCGCAAGTTCAAGGTTACGAGACGAGAGGTATACAAGAGCCCAAGAAAGAAGCAACCTTACGCGGCTCCAAGGAAGGCTTTGTCGAGAATATTCGCACGAATACGACGTTAATTAGACGACGAATTATTCACCCGCTTCTGAAAATGGAATCCTTTACGGTCGGTACATACACACAAACCGAAGTAATTATTACTTATATGAAAGGACTTGTAGACGAAAAAGTATTATCCGAAGTTCGAATAAAGCTAGATAAAATCGAGTTAGATGGCGTTATTGATTCATCCTATATCGAAGAATGGCTGGAAAACAGTTCCTTCTCTCTCTTCTCCCAAATCCAGAATACCGAAAGACCCGATATCGTGGCTGCAAGCCTATTAGACGGAAAGCTTGCAATCCTCACGAACGGAACCCCCTTCGCCCTTATTCTCCCTATTACTCTCTGGTCAGGTCTGCAATCTGCAGACGACTATTTCGAACGGTTTATATTTGTTATCATCACTCGGATGATCCGATACATTATGACGTTCATTTCATTTGCCTTACCTGCTATTTACGTCGCACTAACAACGTTCCATCCCGAAATGGTCCCGAATTACCTCATGATTGGGATCGCAACGGCAAGGGAAAATACACCATTCCCCACCGTTATTGAAGTGTTCCTCATGATGTTTATTTTCGATGGATTACAAGAAGCAGGTGTTCATCTCCCCAATCAACTCGGGCCCGTCGTCAGTATTATCGGTGCCTTGGTCATCGGACAAGCCGCTGTTGAAGCCGGTATAATCTCGACGCCGATCATTATCGTTATTTCCTTAACAGGTGTTGCTGCTTACACGATTCCGAGGTATAGTGCCACGCTTCCTTTCCGTATAATCCGGTATCTCATGCTATTCATCTCAGGTATGCTTGGCTTCGTAGGTTTCGCTTTTGGCATGATCTTCTTGTTGATCCATTTAGTATCACTTGAATCCTTTGGAACGCCTTACTTAAGCCCGGTAGCTCCATTCGATGGCCGACGGATTAAAGACATGCTCATCCGTTATCCCTTCTGGATGAAGAACGGTCGAAACAAGAAAGGACGTTCAACATGATTCGAGTTATCAGTCAAACATGTTTTTCTCTCTTTCTCATCGTATTTTTCACCGGCTGCACCGATTTCGTCGAGCCTAATCAACTGGCTTTTGTCGTAGGAACAGCCATTGACCATGTTGAGAACGGGAACATTGAAGTTAGCCATCAGATCGCAATTCCTTCTCAGATGAATGCCAAAAGTAGGGGAACCGGCAATGCAGATAGTTTCTTCGTCATGTCGGCAAGAGGGAAGGACGTATTTGAGGCAACTGAGAAAATCCAAAGAGATATGTCCCGTAGATTGATGACGAGCCATCGTATACTGATCGCGATCAGCGAAGAATTTTTCAATAAGAACGATATTAGCAAGTTATTTGATAAGCTGGGCAGAGACCCAGCAAATAATCAACGAGATATTACACTCATGATTAAAGGCAGCAGTGCCAAGGATTTCCTTCTCCTTAAGCATCCATTAGAGAATCTATCAAGCATTGCCGCTGGAAAAGAGATGCATATCAACGGAATGAGGAATTTTTCAACCAGACAATTTATTATCGACAATGTATCCGAAGAACACCGATCTCTTGTTCCCACTTTCCAGATCAAGAATAGGAAGGTAAACACAAAAAAAGAGGAGCCCCTTGCCCTATTTTCCGGATATGCCATCTTAAATAAGAAACTGAAAGTCACTGGTTTATTGGACGATGCGGAAGGCTCCGACGTTGCTTGGATATCTGGTAAAGAAAAATCACAAAGTCTTACCATTACTTGGAAGGATGGCACCGGTATCTTATCATTTCGTCTAACACATCTTAGTAGCCAATTTCAATCCGTAAGTGACAATGATCCTCAACGGGTTGCAGTAACTGTGAGGGCACAAGCCTATCTTCTGGAAAACACCACCTCATTAGACATGTCCGTTGCAGACAATATCGTAGAAGTTCAGCAATACGTGGACGAGCAAGTCCAAAAAAAATTACAGCTAACACTGGGAAAAGTTCAAAACTGGGGAACCGATGTTTTCGGGATTGGGGCTTATCTTCATCGCCAATATCCATCCTGGTGGAAGTTGCAAAAAGACGATTGGGATAATAATTTCAAAAGAGTCGACATCACTGTCCAAGCGAAAATACTAATCAGGTCGTTGGGAACTCTAGGCGGGCAATTAAAATGAGGGGGATAAGGAGTGGGAAGTATGAAAGTAAGCGGTTATCAAATCTTTTGGATGATTACAATTTCCTCCATCATCTTGGTTTCCTACCTTCCCATCCAATTAGCCGCGGAGGAGTCGCGTCAAGATTGTTGGATATCCATTCTACTTGGAAGCATGATCATGATTGCAATCACTTGGATCATGCTCCGTGTATGCATGCAGAATAAAGATAAAACGTTAGTCAGTTTCATGAAAGATCTCTTGGGCACTGTGATTGGTAAAATCGTTGTCATCCTGTATTTCCTGCTATGGTTTATGCAAATGACCAATATTGTAAGATGTATGGCCGAATTTGTAAATTTAGTTCTCGTTCATAACACCCCAATGATTGTCATTATCTTATGCATGTTATTTCTCGTTGCCTATGCGGTTCATAAAGGAGGCCTTACGACGATTAGCCGTTGTGCTGAGATTATTGGTCCTGTATTCGTATTCATGTTTTTCGTACAGCTATTCTTGAATCCTCAGGACATGGAGTTGAATCGGATGCTGCCCATCTATGTAGATTCAGGTTGGCTACATATACTTAATGGGACCTTTATGGCATACAGCCAAATGGTAGACCCCTCCATCATTCTCATGCTTTTCTTTTTCGCTGAGAATAAGCGAACCGCCAAGAGAGCGATCCTGTGGGGGACTACGCTATCCATGATATGGGGTGTACTAGCCACTTTGGTGCTTCTGTTCATTACAGGTCCTAATATGCTTGCTAAATTAGTCACTCCTGTCTATTCACTAACCAAATTTATATCCATTCTCAATTTCGTTCAGAATATCGATGCTTTCTTCATACCACTATGGCTGATTGGTGCCTTCGTTAAAATTGCGGTATGCTTGTTCATCCTTAGCTATGGTTTATCGGAGTGGACTGGATTCAAGAATTGGAAGTTGATTTCTTGGGTGATGACTTTGATCATGTTCGTCTTTGTGATTTATATCACTCACCATATTCGGCTTTCGTACACGACTAAGAATATGTTTCTTCTTTGCTACTTTTACCCTGCCGTCTACCTTGTTATACCCTTGATTTTATGGGGCATCGGCAGTATTCGTAACAGACGTAAAACATCGATAATCCATTAGTTTACATGTTGGAGCTTGTCAGGATTAAAGATGGCATAAATTCGTTGAATGTTCTTCGTGTGGGCATCCCATTCAAAGCAAATAACCCCGGTTGTTTCGCCATCTTGCGTTAAAAGTATCCCTGGCTGATCATTAACCTCAACAAGCGTTGCTTTCGTTTCAGGAAAGCGACTATCGGACAGCGCATTGAGTATCTTGAGCACTCGTTCTCTATTAAAGATAGGATGAACTGCTGCTGATACTTTGCCTCCACCGTCTGCAAACAAGATGACATCTTCGGTTAACATATCCACCAAGGATTGAATATTACCATTCGATATTGCTGAAATGAATCGTGTCACCAGTTCCTTTTCTTCAACCGGATGGTGGGTTGTCATTTCATTGTTTTCTGAGGAGTCTTCTACTTTTTTCTTAACACGACTGAAAATCTTACGGCAGTTCACTTCCGATTTGTTAATCATCTCACCAATTTCACTATGCTCATAGGCGAAGACCTCTCTAAGAATAAACACAGCTCTCTCTGTAGGTGTAAGTTTATCCATCAAAATAAGAAAAGCATATGAAATCGTATCATGACGTTCTACGCTTTCTAATGGACGATCCTCATTGAGTTGCACTGTTGGTTCTGGAAGCCAATTGCCAACGTAGCTGATTCTCTTTTTGCGCGCGGACTTTAATTCATTCAGACACCGGTTAATCATCATTTTGCTTAAATACGATTTCATATTATGAATATTTTCATTGTGAGAACCATGCATGCTTATGAACAAATCTTGCACCATATCCTCTGCATCAGATCTAGAGCCCAACATCCGATAAGCAATGGAAAATAAATGAGGTTTGTAAGTGATATACAATTCTTCCATACTGCTAATGGGTTGATCCACGGTGTAACTTTCCATAATACTCCTCCTGCTTACTACGAGTAATCTCGGTCATATCTACTTATTATTCTTCATCTTCAAGTGAACCATGCTCAGTAAAAGAATAAACATTGCATGAGACAAACAAAGCGTCCTTAGATAAGACAACTGGCGAAGCCTAAGTGTGACATTTATTCTCAATAAAAAAAACAGCCAAAGAATTGGCTGTTTTACTTGAAGCATTTACCTCGGCAACTCGACAGATACCTCACGACGGGCTGACGCAGAACGTAGTACCCCATCAATGATTGCTTGCTGGATGAGAATTTGGTCCCCAGGAATGGGTGCAGGTCGACCATCTCGCACAGCTTCAGCGAAATCATGAACTTTTTGATCAAATAAATTCAATTTATGTTCAACAATTGGAATTGGCGTAGAAGTATGGCCACCGAATTCATCGTGAAATAACGTAATGGAACCAACAGATCCATCCCAAACACCTGACCAAGGTCCAGAACCTGCCGGCATGACCTTCAGGCCTGCATCCGTACCGAGGAACATTGTTGGACCGAGCGTATCCATGTGCATCGCCCACGATATTTTGAACTGCAGCACAAGATCGTTCTCGAAACGCACCATAGCGACACCGAAATCTTCAACCTCGAACTTACTTGCTTCTGGATGGTATTGTGCATTTGTACCGAAATGGTTAGACGTAAAGGCAGACACGGTAAGCGGTCGAGGGTATCCCAACGTGTTCAGTGCCATATCCAATGAATAACAGCCAATATCCGCCATCGCCCCTGCACCAGCCAGTGCTTGACTGATGAATGTCCCGCCTGGCATACCACGACGACGCCCGCCACCCGTCTCTACATAATAGACATTACCAAGACGCCCAGACTGCACAATCGTTTGTAATAGCTTCATATTCGGATCATAGCGCGGCTGGAAGCCAAGTGTTAACATTTTGCCGCTTTCTTTTGCTGCCTGAGTCATATCAATGCCCTCTTGCAGGGTCACTGACATTGGCTTCTCAAGCAGTACGTTTTTACCGGCACGCAATGAATCAACTGTCGTCACATGGTGGGAGACATTTGGCGTACAGATACTAACCCCGTCCAAATCCAGGCGCAATAAATCAGCATGTTTTTCAAAGTAAGCCGCTTCCGTCAAACCTTCCGCCTGCGTAAATGCGAACGCTTTACCCGGAATCACGTCTGCCACACCAACGATCTCAACATAGTCTAGCTTTTTATACGCAGATACATGGGCCCTAGCAATGCCACCAGTTCCAATAATACCAATACGAAGTTTTTTGCTCATTGTCGTCAATCCTTCTTTCTACTGAAAGTATAAGAAATCAAATCATTCTGTATGGTGATACAGATTGACAATAGCATATAGACGCACAACTTTTTAGTTCATATTGGTGCCACAGAAAGTGCAATATCGCGACAATAGGCTAGTGGATGAATCCTCAGACAGTCACTCTACCTAACAAAAAACAACCAGCAGGAACTGGTTGCCTTTATCTTAATCCTGATTTACGTGATATCTCCCCTTGGGTATGACTAACGGTGAACCTGAAACAGGGTCTTCAATGACCGCACAATCTAGCCCAAAGATGTCTTTCACCAAGGTGCTTGTGACAACCTTTGAAGGCTCGCCTTCTGCCACAAGCTTTCCTTTGTACAGTGCAAAAATATGGTCGGCATAACGCGCGGACAAATTAATATCATGAAGAACCATGACAATCGTCGTCCCGTGTTTCCGGTTAAGATCAGTGAGTAGGTCAAGAATCTCAACCTGATACGTAATATCCAGATAAGTTGTTGGTTCATCGAGAAATAAAATATCGGTTTGTTGGGCAAGAGCCATCGCAATCCACACGCGCTGTCTTTGACCACCTGAAAGCTCATCAATATTTGCATTGGCAAGTTCCGTAATATTCATAATTTCCATGGCTTCGGCTACGGCTTCATAGTCTTTCATGGTCCATCCGCTAAACAACGCTTGATGCGGAAATCTACCGCGCCCCACTAAATCGGCAACGGAAATACCTTCCGGTACAATGGGAGATTGCGGCAGTAGACCCAAAACACGAGCCAATTGCTTCGGCGGAATTTTATCGATTTGCTTTCCATCCAGGGTAATATTTCCTGATTCCGGCTTAATGAGCCTTGCCAATGTCTTGAGAAGCGTAGACTTGCCACAGGCGTTTGCTCCAATAATAACACTGACTTTGTTACTTGGAATCACCAGGCTGACGCCTTGGATGATGGTTTTATTATCATAGCCCGAAACGGTTTGATCGGCTTGAAAAAGATGTGTCGGCTTCATTATAAATCTCCCTTTCGATTCATTCGGATTAGCAAGAAGATCAGATACGGTGCTCCAAGGATTCCGGTTATGATACCTACAGGGAATCTGGTTTCGAAAGCGAATTGCCCGATGAGGTCTGATGCCAAAACCAAACTAACGCCAACTAGCCCCGCCGGAATTGCGTTTGAGAAACCAACCCCGACTAATCTTTTGGCAATCGGTCCCGAAAGAAAAGCGACAAAGGCGATTGGACCCGTTGTAGCCGTAGCAAGAGCAACCAGGAAGACGGCACTTAGAATTAATGCAATTCTTGTCATGTCTGTGTTTACACCTAGTGTAGTGGCCGATTGTTCGCCAAGCTCCAACAGACTCAGATGTTTGCCGAGCACGATAAGGAAAGGCGAGATGATCAGTACCGTTATGATCAGAGGCGGAAGTTCATACAATTGAACGCCATTGAGACTGCCGCTAAGCCATCTGAACGCTGCAGGTAGATCTTGCTGTGCACCGACCAGTAGCAAATAAGATATGACAGAGTCCAGCATAGCTTGTATTCCTATGCCGATCAGAATTAATCGCCCGATCGAAAATATTTTTCCTCTGGACAATAGATAAATGAACAGCACAGTAGCCAACCCGGCAATCACGGAAGCAAAGGAAACAACCGTGTTGTTCGCATGAAGGATCAGGATGCAGAATACAGCTGCCGCGCTCGAACCAGCGGTGATGCCGATGACATTCGGGTTGGCAAGTGGGTTACGCAACATGGTCTGGAAGGTATTTCCCGCAATACCGAAAGCAAATCCGGCAAAAAGACCTGCTAACATTCTCGGTAAACGTACGGTATTGATCGCAAATGACACACCTTGAAGCTCTTCCCCCATGAGCACGCGAATGACATCTTTGACCGAGTAAAAAGTAGTCCCCAGTAAAAGCATGGCACAGCAAAGCGCGAAGGAGAGTAATGCAAGTATGCTAGTAACAAGGACCCATCGCCGACGTCTTTGACGTCTTCCCGCCATAATAAATGCAATAGATGTATTTGTCATAATGAACGCACTTTCGATTTCATCGCTAGAATGATTAGTATTGGAGCTCCAATAAACGCAGTGACGACACCAACTTCGAGCTCTCCAGGGCTACCGACAAGCCGACCGATGACATCAGATATTGTCAGAATGATGGCTCCTGAGAGGGCTGACATTGGAATAACGAAACGCAAGTCAGGACCAAGTATTAGGCGAATGACATGCGTTGAGATAAGCCCGATAAAGCCAATGGGGCCAGCGAGAGCAGTCGTTGCGCCGCACAAAATAACCCCTGCAAAGGCTGCAATAAAACGTAATGTACCTGTTCGAATCCCCAGCCCAGTCGCGAGTTCATCTCCCAGTGCTAACGCATTGAGTGCGGGGCCAGAAATGATGCCGACCAGTATACCAATGATCAGAAACGGGGTAAAAGTAGCGACGGCATCCCAAGTAGCTGAGCCTACGCTGCCAACTGACCAGAACCTGAATTGATCCATGACATAAGAGCGTGGCACCATAATCGCACTGACCAACGAAGATAGGGCGGCACTTGTGGCAGCCCCAGCCAAAAGAAGCTTAATGGGTGTGGCACCGCCACGCCCCATTGAGCCGATTCCAAATACGAAAATCGCAGTAAGTGCTGCCCCGGCTAAAGCCAACCAAATATATTGATTAGCCGTCGTGATGTTTAAGAAGGCAATGCCACAAACGACGAATAACGATGCGCCTGTGTTAACCCCCAGTATGCTCGGATCAGCAATCGGGTTACGCGTGACCGCTTGCATAAGCGCGCCAGAAACACCGAGTGCTGCACCGCAGAACAAACCAAAAACGGTTCGTGAGAACCGTTTTTGAACTATGCTCGCCCCGTAGGAGTCGACATTGGGGTGAAATAAACCATCGAATACATCTTGTAATTTTACCACTCGAGAGCCGAAGGCTAGGGATGTAATTACGCAAACGACAAGCAAGATTAGACAGATCAGTAGTACTGACACAAAATGCTTTGGAATATGCGAGTTTAGTTGTGTGCTGTCTGAAACCGATGAACGATTCATGGGTTTATTTAACTGCTGCTGCGATTAATTTCAAGTATTCATCAATCGTAAAAGAGATTGAAAGAGGATTTGGGTTTCCGGAAGCTGCCAGAGGTGTACCATTACCGATCATGACAACAGCACCTTTTTGAACCGCTGGAATTTTACCAAGAATAGGATCTGCTTTAACGGCTTGTAATAAAGCGTCGTCTCCATATCCGATTAAGATATCCGCATCGTTAAGTGCATCCGCATTTTCAGAACTTAATTTCAAGTTGTAAGCGGTAGGGTCTGTAATTTTTTTCGTAACACCTTCCGAATAAACCATGCCTAGCTCAATCAAGAAAGCACCACGAGGGTCAGCAGCTGTATAAATATTAATTTTGGATAAATCCTTTGCGGAGAAGTTGGTAAATGCAACTTTTTTACCTTTCAACTGCGGATACTCGCTGGCTTTTTTCTTGATCAGATCTTCGGTGTCCTTAATCAGTTTTTCGCCTTCAGCTTTCATCCCCATGCCTGTAGCATTAAACAGGACTTGTTCACGCCATGTAGTTACCCAAGGGCTTTTTGCATAGGCAACTACTGGAGCGATTTTACTAAGCGTTTCATAATCTTTTTGTGTGATACCGGAGTATGCAGCAAGGATAACATCCGGTTTTGAAGCTGAAATAGCCTCAAAATTAAGACCATCCGTATCTTGGAAAACATTAGGCTTATCTACGTTAAGTTCTTTAAGCTTTTTAGCTGTCCAAGGCAGAAGGCCGCTTTTATCTTGTACACCGTAATTTGCCGCTGAGAAACCTACAGGTACAACCCCTAACGCAAGTACAACATCATGGTTAGCCCATTGAATCGTAGCAACCCGTTTAGGTTTGCTTGGAATTGTCGTTTCACCAAAAGCATGCTTGATTACGATTGGATATTTCGTTGCATCTGCGACCGTAGTTGCCGCAGCAGTAGCAGCAGCACTCGCAACTGGCGTTGCTGCTGGAGTTGAGCTAGCAGGCGTTGAGCCTGATTTCTCCGATGCACAACCAACAAGTGGTATCATAATCGCAGCTGAAATAAGTAAAGTTTTGAATGAGATTTTTTGTTTTGTAAGCATTGGTATTCCCGCCCTTTTCTTTTTTGTTTTGCGCTTTTTTACGATCGTCTCGTTCGTCAACATGACGATCTGCTTAAAAATAGCCGAAACCTCGACAGGTCCGGCACGCAACTTGGGGATAGTTGGTTTTCATGTTGTAACACTTTTTAATTGTGATAATGATTATCATTGTCACAACTATATATCCCACCTACTAGGTTGTCAATGAAAAATTTACGAATGACATATGCATGTTTATTTTTCGAGAATTAACAAATCCCCTCTGAGAGGATGCGCAAAAAATCCCGATGCATCCTGGCTTCGAGCCGCATCGGGATTGAAAATTTGTGACAATTTTACGACAATTGAATCAATTGGAGATTCTAAGGTTGCGTGATTGTAAGATCCGTTCCGCCAAATTCAACGTTTACATTTCCTGATTTGATAGTCGATCCAGTCCAGTTAAGCAGGGCATAATTATTTGCCTTTAAGGCATCAATGATCCTATTATCCGTTCCGCCGCCTTTTCCACTTAAAAAGTACATTTTCTGCAGAACTGTACTATTCAAAGTTTCCTTTAGCGTGCTGGTAGCGTCTGTTAAATCGGCAGAAGTCGGGTTCGTGATATTATGGTTCTCGTAATAAGAATTCACGATGTCATTATAGCTATTCGTAACAATCGCGTACTTAGGATTGATGGTGCTAGTGATCGAGTCCGGCATGAGACTAAAATAGAAACCATGATGCGCAACCTGATAAACGCTAATATTCCCTACGATTTCTTCTATTTTTCTCCCAACTTCGTAAGAATAATTTTGATTACTATTCTCACCTACATCAGCGCCCAAGTATGTTCTGAAATTCGTTCCCGTACTTGTTGTGCACTTTAACAACAAAGTTGCAGCGTTCAAGTTTTCATCCCATTTGTTTGATGATAATTGTTCTATGATTGACTCATGGTTCCAGTCGTTTCCATTAAACCATGTCATTGTAAATTTCCCAAATGAAATCGTATCATACATGCCAACCGAAACGTAGCTGCCTTGTGCATTTTTAGTAAACTTCTCAATTTTCGCTTTGAACTTATTAGCCGATAAACCTCTAAGCTCTGATAAAGAACCAACATCATTATCGAAGGCTTCATACGGCTTTATTTTACCGATCGGCATGTTTTTAACTTTAGCTGCAGCAATAATCGCATTCGCTCTGTTGGCAATACTGGCTTCACCCGAATACGTTGATGACGGATCTGCTACGTCCTTTAGATAGAGTGTCGTGTTGGCATCCGCAAAACTAGCGATTGCCGCTTCGGCACCCCCTGCATGATCGCCATGCATATGTGAGAAAGCGATAAAAGACAATTTCGTCGATCCAAGTACGGATGTTAAATATGGCGCTACATACGTTGTGTAATCTCCACTCGTTCCCGTGTCAACCAAACCATAGCTTGCCGTAGTACCGCTAATTGTTTTAATTAGGGTAGCATTTCCTTTTTGACCAAGGTTGATAAAATAAACGCCAGCTTCAGCAGGAGCAGCAGCAAATGAGGTTATATTGAACATAAGCAAACCCATACAAAATAGGAAAAGTGATGCTATTTTCATTCTCAATTTTGCTTTCATAATCATACTCTCCTCTATTATTAGATTAACCTAATCGTGTTTCATGCTCTGACAAGTGTCTAACACAATCATACAGCAGATACTCCGACTCCTCGCCGTTATGAAGGATCGTAGTGACGGACGTATTGTGCAATTCATCACCCGTTGACTCATCCTTCATTAATTCCTTAAGGGTTTGTCCAAGGAAATAACCGTGAGTGACGACAAGCACCTTCCGGCCAGCATACCGCGAAGCTATATCCTGAACAAAGTCGAGTCCTCGCGCACGCATGGACTCATGGGTTTCTTGAGCCATATCCAGCTCGTTCCAATTCTCTCCCCATCGTGCAACTCGTTCCTCTTCGATCGTGTCGGCGATTAATCCTCTATCCATTTCACGCAGCCGCACATCAAATAAGTCAACCGGCTTGCCGATGGCGACAGAAATAATTTCCGCTGTTTCTCGCGCTCTTCTTAAATCACTTGAGATAAAGACGTCCCATTGCTCTTCAGAGAGACGCTTGGCAACTAATGCCGCTTGCGCTCTACCCGTTTCATTCAACGGATTTTGCGTATGACCCTGTGCTCTCTTCTCCAAATTATGATCGGTAATCCCGTGCCTGACGAAAGTAATCGTGGTCATCGTCTTTCCTCTCCCTCAGATATCTTTATCTCTTATATGTACTTTGGTAAGGCAAGGATCGAAGCGACCTCCACCGTCTCTCCTTTTTGCGGAAAATACGCAGGAATTCCTCTCGTATTTTGCGACCTTGGATGACGGCTGTGCAGTGTAATAACCGCTTTAGGAGCTATTCGCTCGATCATATCGGCGATGGCTTCCGGATGCGCGTGCCCACCGTTGCACAACGAATGGCCGGTAATTCCGAATGTTTTCAAATATTTCGCCACATCAGCATGATCAAGTTTTACGCTATAATCGGATTGAATGAAATGTGAACACCCCTGCAAATCACCGAGCGTTTCCAATTCAATCATATGGGCAAGATCGGGAAATTTATAAAAGTAAACATATTCGTTTTTCCGTTCGGCCATTTCTTCCAAGGAAATCGTCTGGTAAGGTACTTGAATCCTGTCCGTGACTGTTGCATCGACGATTAGAATATCAACGCCAAGCGCGGGATGCCCTTCTAGAATACGCAGACCCTCTTGATTGGCCCTATGCCAGATGATGGCATGGGAAGCCTCCATGACAACTTTTCGCCCTTTTTCTACCGCAATGGCAATCATGTCGGCCATTCGCTCCAAATCCCGTGGCGACATTTGCAGGTAAATAAGTCCACCCGCTTCATCCACGATATTGGCATACCGAGACAGCAGTTCGTCTTCCGTCATCTGGTTGGACAACACAGCAGATGGGTCCGCTGTAAGACGCGTTCCTTCCGTAATTAACAGGTCGATCCGCTTCTCACGGCAAAGTTCGATGAACCGGTCGATCCGTTCCGGATGTTTGCCTTGTTTTCGCCAATCTCCTGTATAAGCGATTTTGTGGTCGCCGCCGTCTATAATAATACCCGCCGTCCCAGTAGCATTGTGGTCCATCTCGACGATCTGCATCGTAAATTCGCCGAAATCCACGACACTCAAATCGTCGCACACCATAATTCGTGCAGCCGTATCAGAGGAATGGCCTCCTGCAACCATTCCCTGGTACAGGGAATGCGCGTCGTGATTCATATATACGGGAATATCCGGGTTCGCATAAGGAAGAAGGGCCATATGATCCGTATGCATATGGCCAATAAACAAATGGATTCCCTCGTAATGAGGAAAATCAATGTTACCCCAAGAACGGCGTACCTTCGCCATATCTAGTTCCTTGATATGTTGCGGGTCGTACAGCTCAAGTATCGGAGCGGTCATTCCGCCAAGCAAGAACTGCCGCAGCTCACGACCGGGTGTTGCTCCTACAGGCTCGTACAGCGTCAACTGTTTAGGGAACAGCAGGCTGCTGTGCTCGACACCGAAATCGAAGAAAACAGCCTGTTCACCTTTTCCGTAGAGAACCTGTACGCCGCCCGATTCACCTACCCCGCCAAAAAAAGTTAATTGCCCTTTGTGCATTACGCTCGACTCCCCTACTGCGGATTCGCTTGCCGCCAGTCATTAAGCATCTGTTTGGATTTGGAGTCAATATTGGCAATTGTCTTGTCTACATCTTGCGTACCTTTGCTGAAGCGAATAATTTCATCCTGAACGATGCGATCTACGTCCGTAAAGGAAGGAATCCATGGCTCCAAATATTTCTTATAATTTTTAGAATTCTCGCTAATCTTTTTGATGATATTGAACTGCGGGTTTTTCACCAAAAATTCCTTCGTTTCATTTAATTCCATAGCTTTCGTATTCATCGGATAATAGCCTGTGTTCATAAACCATTTCGCTGACACCTCTGGGGTCGCTAGGTATTTCAAGTAATCCCATGCACCCAACAAGCTATCTTTATTGGCACGGTCAAAAAGATAAACAGCAGAGCCGCCGATTCCGGTACCGCTCGTGCTCGCCCCGTTAACGCGTGGTAATTCTGCAACCCCTACATCAAACAAGCCTGCGTCAATAATATCCTTCTTAAATCCACCCATCGACGCCGTAGATGCCGGAATCATCGAATACAACCCAGACTGAAATCCTTTCGTTGGCGCCGCATCCGTAAATTCTGCACCTCCAGTAGCAAGCACTTTCTGCCACTCGGTCAACAATGTTTTCAATGTGCCGTCGCTTGTCATCGTCATTGCGGTAGGTGTACCTGTTCGTCCTTCTTCCTTATCGAAAATATATTTGTTCTCTCCTTGCATCGGAATCCACGTCCCGAGTAAGAAAAAGCGCAGTTGTGCGCTAATACCGTAGCGCTCGATTTTGTCCCCGTTTTTCACTTTAAGTGCATCCACCGCTTTTGCCAGTTCCTCCAGTGTTTTCGGTGGATTTTCCGGATCCAGTCCTGCACTGCGGAAATGATTTTTGTTATAGTACAACATGATGGATGAATTCGAGAATGGCAATCCGAGCATTTTGTCATTGTACTTAGCGTATTGCAACGCATTCGGGTTCAAATCGCTTGCGTTCAATCCAGATTTATCCTTGTCGATAAAGTTTTGGACAGGAACAATATATTTAGAATCCTTCACATCGAAAATCCCTTTAGAGCTGAGCTGCATAATATCTGGTAATTCTTCCTGCGAACCGGATCGAAGAACAGCCGCTAACTTGGTTGCTGCTTCGTCATACGTACCCTGAAAAACTGGCGTAATCGTGATACCCTTCTCCTTGCCGACCGTTTCATTATAAGCTTTGGCCGTACTTTCAATATTCGCCGCGGCTGCACCCGTCATAGAGTGCCAAAAATCAACCTTAACAGGAGCACTCGGCAATAAGCTTTCTTGAGTCAGAGCACTCGACACTGGTGTAGATTCTTGTTCTTCCTTGGCAGCACACGCTGTAATAACGGAGAAGCATACGCTCAACATTAATAAAGTTCTCAACTTGTTATACATGATTCGATCTCCACTCCTATTGGTTTTCTGTTTACTATTTCTTCCCTAAAATTTTCAAACCGAGCTGCTATTCGCCAGCGACAGTAAATATTGACCGACTTGATAAGAATAGCTGGCCGTCAAATCCTTCAATTTCTCTGGCATACTGTTATTTATCTTAATCTCGTAGACGAAATCGCCCTGATACCCAATTTCGTTCCATAGCGGCATAATGGATTCCCAGTCGATATTCCCGTGGAAAGGAAGTAAGTGATCATCGGCCAATCCCTGGTTGTCATCAACATGCAACGCGATAATCCGCTTGCCTAACAGTCGAATCGGGCGAAGCTGGCTTCCATATACTCGGTTAGCGTGTCCGATATCCCAACATACCCCGACGCGAGGATCGTTGTAGGAGTCAACCAATGCAATCAACTCTTCGGCAGTTACTCCGAAACGCCGATGACCATTGGCGTCGAACATGTTTTCAAATGCCAAATTGACATTCAAATTCGCCGCTTGTTCCATAATGGGGTCATACACTTGATGGTTCAGCCGGAGATTAGCTTCTAGGCTATGCTCATCCAAGTTCATTTCCGTTAAGGGATGAAAGACGGCCGCTTTCACACCCAGAACGCTGCTTGCGATTAAAGAACGACGTGTAATCTCGTTGAAGAATGCTTCCTCTTCCGATCCGGCAGGGTATCGTTTGCTCCCAGGCAAGTAAGGCGGATGCGACTGGCTAAATTCAACACCGGCCTTCTCAGCTGCTTCTTTAATTCGGTCAAGCGCGACTTCCCAATCCGGACCGTTCAGTTCGGTTTTGTTGTGAATCATCGCGCACATGTTGAGGTCTAGTACGGAGAAACCGGCATTTTTACACCTTTGGATCGACTCCTCATATCCAATGTGCACATCTTCTTCTCTTCGTTCTCTAAACAAACTTGTCATTGTTGCCAAGCGCATGGTCAGACCTCCTAGTCACTTTTTATTTTTGGAACGGTTGAAATTTTTCTGATAGTTACTTTATTCCGTTCACTCTTATCCAACTTATCATCATTACTTGCTTTGAATAAACCAATTTTCGTTAACTGGAAGTAAATAAATTGTGAATTTCCACCGCCAAAAAATTACATTTGGCGGTGAATATGTAAATCCCTTACCGAATTGCGCTCAATTAATGTGGGTTCCAGCTTCAAAGAAACTTCTTGGGCATTCTTATTATGCATACGATTCAGCATCGCTAGGCATGCCGCTTCACCCAGCTGCCTTTTATGTCCATCGATGATGGTCAACGCCAATGGTGAATGGGCAGTAATGATTGATTCTTCATAACCCATAACGGAAATGTCTTCTGGTATTCGCACGCCTTGCTTGTACAAATATCGAATAATTCCCATCGTGATCCCATCGCTCCCGCCAAAAACCGCATCAGGCCTAATTCCTTTCTCCCACAACTCATTCATCGCTTCGTAACCGCCCCTGCCTGTATACGGAGAATGGATAACATGCATTTTTTTCTCTCCAAGATGGCTTTCCTCGTGAAAGGCTGCTGTAAAACCCGCCAGTTTTTCTATGGAATTCACATTATCGATGGGCCCATTCACAAAAGCGATGTTGTTGTGACCTTTCTCCAGCAAATGCTTAGCGACAAGATAACCTATCTGATAAGCATTGACGGATACGGAATCGACGCCCTCGTAAGTACGGCCAATAATGACGACGTATATATTTTCCTTTCGGAGACTCTCAATAAATTGGCTGTCGAACAAGCCTCCAATGATAAATACCCCGTCTACACGCTTGTTTTTGACAATGTTCGGCAGCTTGTCACGCATAGAAAAACGTTCGGTTAGTAAGGTATAATCCGTATTTTTCAATCCTTCATTGATGCCGAAGCTCACATCGAAAAGCAGTGTTTCGGGAATCGAATCGAATCCGTAAGACAGGTTTTCCTCTCCCGAGGTTACAAAGATCAACCCGAATGTCCCTTTTTTACTTGTCGTCAGTGCCCGTGCAACCATATTAGGTACATAGCCCAGTTTGTGAATGGCTTGCAGTACCTTGTATCTCGTTTCCAGCTTGACTAAATTACTTCCGTTTATGACCAATGAAACTGTGCTTTTGGACACACCAGCTTCAAGAGCTATATCCATAATTGTGACACCCATAAAATCCTCCCGTCGAATCTCCTGCTATTCATAACTATTTTCCAATATATATGACCAACTCATGCGATTTGTTAACCGAAGATTAACTCTATGTTAAATCTCTCCCATCCAATTGACAACTTTTTTTAGTGTGATGTAATATGATCTTGTGTTGCCAGGCTGCTTTGTTTGAGGGGCCATAATTGGTTGAAATTCGGAGAAGTGCCTATTACTTTTGGAACGTTCCAAATTTATTGAGCCTTCGGCCACCTATTAAAAATGTTCGGAGGGTTATCGTCTCATGGCCAAATCAATGTCTTCACCAATTAACAGTAGTATTCCTTCGTTGCCCTACACGGTAACTAGCAAGCGCAAGCGCAGAAAAGATATATGGAAGGCTTATTTGTTCGTCCTGCCAATCATCCCGTTTATCCTCGTCTTCGACTACTTTCCATTCTTGCGTACCTTCATCTACAGCTTATCCAGTGTCAATGCTCAAGGCAAAATCATTAGGTTCGTCGGTTTGGATAATTATATAAACCTGTTCGGCAGGCAGGATTTTATCAACGCGCTGCTTGTAACGTTAAAATTTACGGCTATGTATGTACCGCTGGCCATTATCTGTCCATTGCTGCTTGCCCTAATTGCGGCTCCGAAGAGTCTGTTTGCCAAAACTAATCAGCTGTTATATAGCATTCCAATGGGTGTTTCCATGGCGGTAACTTGTTTAATCTTCGAACAATTTTATGCTCATTCTGGACTCTTAAATTACTTGCTAAACCTACTTGGCCTCATGCAGAATACAACAGATATCAAGTGGCTGCATGACCAGACGTGGGCGCTCCCTTCCCTTGTGGTCCCGATGGTCTGGACTCATATCGGGTTCGACTTCCTTCTTATGCTGGCTGCTGTGCGCAATGTTCCGCAGGATTTGTTGGAATCGGCCGAAATGGATGGCGCTAGTTATTGGAAAAAAACGTTCCGCATTACATTACCTCTGATATCGCCTACCTTATTCTTTGTTGTATGTACACAGATCATTGTCGGGTTAACCATGGTTGCCCCTGTTATGATCTTAACGAAAGGCGGTCCGCTTGGCGCTACGTCGACTCTCATTTATTATATTTACACATCCGGGTTCCGCAGTGTTAACTACTCACTTGCAAGCACAGCAAGCATTTGCGCCTTTATCCTCACGTTTATCTTCTTGTTGATCAACTTTCTATATGAGAAAAAAGGGGTGGTATACGAATGACATACAATCGAAATTTGAAACTTTACATAGGAGCTGCCCTCAAACTGCTGCTGGGCTTGATCGTAGCATTTCCAATATTTTACGCGATCATGGCCGGATTCAAAACGGAAAGCGAGTTCGGGACATTTCCACCTTCGATCCTGCCGCATAGCTTTGCCTATTTGGACAATTTCCGTACCGTTTTGTTCGAAACCCGAATTTTGCGCTTCATGTGGAATTCATTCTTCATAGCGCTTGTCGTTACAGTAGTACGGCTCATCCTATCTAGCTTGGCTGCCTACGCCTTTGCTTTTTTAAAGTTTCCCGGAAGCAATTTCTTATTTTTCTTTATTCTTGGCACGATGATGACCCCTTCGGAAGCCTTGCTGATCTCTAACTTTATTACGGTCAGCAAGCTGCACCTGTTAAACAGCTATCTTGGCATTATGATTGTGTTCTTTGTATCAGCTACGCAGGTATTCATGTTTCGCCAATACTTCAAAACGGTGTCGGGCACTTTGCGGGAAGCCGCGTTTTTGGATGGTTGCAGCGACTTGCGGTTCTATGCCAGAATCTGTATCCCCGTTTCCTTACCGATTATTATTTCGCTTGGCTTGTCATCGTTCGTCGGTGTGTGGAACGCTTACTTATGGCCGTTGCTCGTTACTACCAAGACAGAAATGCGAACTGTGCAAGTAGGCATCACGCTGCTGACTGCCCATGAGGGGTCCAACGATACCCTTGTTTTTGCCGGGATTGCGGTTATCATGATTCCATCCATTTTGTTTTTCATCTTGTTTCAACGAAATATGGCGGGTGGCATTTTTAACGGGGCTGTGAAAGGATAACAAGCATTAACTTCTAGAAGGCGGCGGAAAGAAATGCTTATTAGCAGTCAAATGAAAAGATTACTGCTCATGAATGCAGTATCGATCGTTATTTTTAACTACATTGGTATTTTCGTTAATTTATTTATATGGGAAAAGAATAACAGTATCTCCGAGGTGGTCTGGTTCAATCTCATCATGTTTATCACTTGGACATTGGGGTTTGCGGGTGGTTACAGATTATTAACTAGCTATACGACCCGTGTATTGATTCGAATAAATGCGTTCTGCGGAGCCATCGTTTTCCTACTTTTATCGATACTGGAATTGGATAACCGACTTCTCTGGATCACGATTATCTCCGTGCCGATCGGTATCATGTGGGGATTATATGCCGTAACACAAAACATTACATTGAGCATGTATGGGAAAGGGAAGGATTTCGAGCAATATTTCTCAATAGCCAATATTATTAACCAGCTTGTCTCCATCGTTAATCCGATAGCCTTTGCTCTTATTATCAAATGGATTGGTTACTCTGGCTCCTTTTTACTATTGATGTTTTTTGTCGCTATCTTACTACTGGTTTCATTCTATATTCCTTCCATTACCCTCGCCGGCCAATCGGAGCGACTGTTCCGCGGTATTCAATTTCGGCTGGTGTTCTCCAGCAGCACCCTGCGTTGGATGGTTCCATCCTTTATGGCAACGGGTATATTTTTGCAGTTTCAAGTTTTGTTTTCGCTAGTGTTTACATTTACCGTATCCCAAGACAAATTGGTTATTGCCATACTGAATGTACTGAATGCTTGCTTCGCTATGGGGGCGATGTTCATGTATAAGCGTTTGAAGGTCCGTGAGGGGACTTGGCTCACCATTGGTATGATTTTTGTTTCCGTTGGTATTCTTCTGCCTTTGTTACCTAAGGCCCCCCTGCTTATCCTTTCAAACATTTTAACTACCATCGGTATGTTTTATTTTGGGACGGTTTGGAACACTCGACAATTCAGAGTGATTACTAAGCAAACAGCTATTCAACAAGCTCATATTTTTTTATGGCGTGAATGCTTCTTGAATGCTTCCAAAATACTCTTGCTTATATTGGCCTTATCGGTAAAGGAGATTCATGGAGGCGCATTTATGCTATTAATTTTGCTAGCGCTCGTCTGCGCTTTAATGGTTCCCTATTTCTCGGGTAAGAGTGCCGAAATGTTCGAGAGACAGTCTTAGTGAAAAAAATCCCGATGTATCTAGGCTTGGAGCCACATCGGGATTTTTTTCTTATCATTAGTTATTTCCAACTTTAAACTTGACCTCTTCGTCTGTTATATCAATAATGCTCAAAATAAAATCCAAATTATTCCTTTGTACAAATGTATTTTCGCTACTAAAAAACAACTTATTCTTATCACGAGATTTTTTCAATAGATTAGTCAGTAGAAGGAAATTTTCTTTTTGCATATTATCAAATTTTGATACAGAGCTAACTAATTTTTGAACGATTCTTCCGTTTTCCAATTCATCATTTAATTCCTCTATATATGCAAAAAATCTCCCCAATAATCCCACTACAACATCACTGATTTGTATAAATTTATCTTCCTTAGAATTTTTGAATGTAAAATTTCTATCATTCTCAAAATTAGTCGTATTGATTATTTCTTCAATTGTTGGTTCATTATCAAATATATGAAATGAATTTATAAATATATCGGGTTTAATCAGGTAATATTTTGAATAATCTTTAATGATATACTCATTTTTACCAAATCCAATAAAATCACTATCGTCTTTCTGCTTATCGAAAAGTTTCCATAATTCATCATACATCATCATCCTACCTAATTCTTCAAACTTATCTTCTACAGGAGGCAGGTTAGATTTTAATCGTTTTAAAAAAGTAAGCCAATCTTCACAAAAATCTGTTATAGCACTCTTCGGAATTTTAGGATATCCATATTTTGTTAGTATTTCGCATACTTGATCTACATTGCTAGCCATATGTTTATAAAGGGTGTGTCCGAACATAAGTTCCTGCCCCATAATATTCTCATTATCTGTGTTTTTATCAATTATTAACTTCAAAATGTCATTAACAATTGCGTATAAATTATCAACATTTATAAAATGAATATAAATGTCATGTTCAAAAATCCATTTCAAGATTGTATTAAGTTGTTTTGATCTCAAAGATTCTTTAAAAGTTAACTTTAGAATATGTTTTGATTTCATCTCAGTTATATTACTTTGTAACTTTAGTTTGTCATGTAGATCTTCGGGATTACCAATAAATTTATTTTCATCAATAACTATTCCCCCTAGCACAAAATTTTTATTAACAGGGGAATTAAACTTACTTCCTTTTATCCAAAATTTCCTTGGATTATTTGTTTCATCATAATAAAATTTGAGTTTCGCATCTATGTCACTACCACTGTCAATAATTTCATTGCGTAGACTGACAATTTCCTCCTCAGATATTTCTTGTCTAATTCTATTAAATTCGTTTAGTAATATTTTTGCTACTTGCTTCCCAAAAATAGAAGCATCGCCATCTGTTGTTTTACGTCCTAATAATGCTTCTAAATCTAATTTCAATTTCTTCTTTAGCTCTGTATCTAATTTTTGAATAAAAATAATTTCGTCGATTTTTTCATTATCTTTTATACCTTTTTTTACCATCTCATTAAATAACTGAAGTATAAACGTATTTAATTGTTCTTCAGAAATTTCTTTTGTTTGTTTTGAGAAAAAACTATTATATAACCTTAAAATAGGATTTTTTTTTGTATTCACCACTATCACTCCAATCATTTTATCTGACGTAATACTTTAAAAAACACTCGTCCAATACTTCTCTTATTCTAGTGAATAAAAAATCAGCATTTAAATCTAGCTTCACCTTACCACTAATGCAAATACTACCCGCTTTTACATACGTTTCTCTTACAACTTCTGATTTTTGTGCTTCCTCCACCTTATGTTTTATCCATCATCAATCCGTAATGAATGATCGCAAATCCACTGTTCTAACTGAATGAACTTCAAAACACTCACAGAAATAGATTTGCCGCTACACAATTAATTACTATATTCTACCATATAATTCAATCTTTGTCCGTGAATTTATAACAAAATATTACAAAATATTATGCACCCATCATTAGTTTTTTCGACTTTTTTCTAGCAAAAACACGTTCATTTACATCAAAAATTTCCGGAAGACACTTTTTCTCCAACAAATTGATCTATGTACAAAGGGACATTTAGCACGCTTTCCCCTCCAGCGATTCGAATTGTTCTTACAATAACTAGATATTAAGATATTCAATCGTTTGGAAACTGGAAACTGATAAAACTGATGCCCGTAAAATAGGGAAGAGTTTGTAGTGAGCAGCTATCTCCCTCTCGCGCCCCCCTTCAACCCGCTCATGAACCCACTCCTTCCTAGCCCAGTCTCAAAGTTATCCTACTTCACGTTACTTTTGTTCTGCCTATTTTATATGATATGAACAAAAATAAACCCCCAATACTTTGGGGGCTGTGTCTTGATTTAATAGTATGAATGACTAAATACGCAACTTTAGGTATTTCTTCTTTTATCTTTGTTAAGCATTGTTCCTACAAGAAAAAAGAATAGTGTTGTTTTATATGCTTTACGACTTCGACATCCGCTGCCTCGCCGCCTCAAACAACAAAACCGTCGCCGCCATCGCGACGTTCAACGATTCCGCTTTGCCCTGCATCGGAATAATAACCTTCACGTCCGACTGCGCGGCAACTTCCTCCGACACGCCCTTGGCCTCGTTGCCAAGGATCAACCACGTCGGCTGCCGCAGGTCCGTGTCGTAGCACGAGCCCTGTGCCTGCAGGCTCGTCGTCACGAGCTGCACGCCGCGCTCACGCGCTTGCGGCAGCAGCTCTGCCAAATCTGCCTCCACAATCGGCAGATGATACATCGATCCCATCGTCGAGCGGATCGTCTTGGGATTGTACAAGTCGACCGTGCCGCGGCCGAGGACAACTGCTTTGGCCCCAACGGCATCCGCGCTGCGGATAATCGTGCCTAGGTTGCCCGGGTCCTGGACACCGTCCAGCACCACAACCAGATCGTGCTCGCCGGCAAGCAGCTCGTCCATGCCCAGCTGCGGCCGCGCCACGATGGCAACGACCCCCTGCGGGGTCTGTGCGTCCGAGCACTTCGCCAGCACCGCCGCGCTCACGCCGACCCATTCGACGGCGCGGTCGCCAGCAAGAGCGACAAGCTCTGAAGGGCTTCCTTTTTCCACTAGAAATAGGATAACCTCCACCTGCGCCCCAGCCTTCAAAGCTTCCTCAATCAAGTGATAACCCTCAATGATATACTTGCCCTGCTTATCTCTGCCACGCCGCTCTAGGAGCTGAGCCCAATCTTTGACTCTGGCATTTTGAACGGACATGATCTCTAAATATGTATTTGTCATAAATGTACCTACTCTGCAAAAGTGACTTCAAAGTTTTGAAGACTCGAATTTTTACCCACTACAACTAAAATATCATCTTCTTTAATCGGTGCTTCTGCACTCGGTGGAATGATCATCTGCTCGTTATGTTTAACCGCAATCACGTTACAGCCAAATTTGGCACGCACATCGAGTTCACGCAGACTTTTGCCAACCATATCTTTGGATGCTTTCATTTCCACGATACTGTAATCGGCAGAGAGCTCTATATAATCGATAATGTTCGATGAAATCATATGATGAGCAACGCGTTGTCCCATATCTCGTTCTGGATAGACGATTTTATCTGCGCCGATTTTTTTGAGCACCTTGCCATGAAGATCATTGACTGCTTTAACGATCGTCGTAGCTATGCCCAGTTCTTTTAGAATTAATGTAGTCAGAATACTCGCTTGAATATCTTCTCCAATGGCCACGACCACAACGTCAAAATTCCGAATACCTAACGCCCGCATAGCTTCCTCATCTGTAGAATCAGCTTGAACGGCATGTGTCACATAGGCGGAAACGTCCTGAACCGTTTCTTCGTCCTGATCAATGGCGAGAACCTCGAAGCCTAGTTGTGATAACGTCTTAGCGACAGCTGAACCAAATCTTCCCATCCCAATAATCGCAAATTGTTTTCTCACCGGTCACTTTCCTCCATATTCCCAAGAATATATCCCTTACAGTATATCACACATGAACGCATAGCTCACTTCACATGACTAGCCCAGCATCATGCATTGGCAAAGTGTGGGAAGGATGAAGCCTTCTTCAACTGCACATATTAATAGCGAGAATGAAATGGAAGCGAGGTCCTTGAATGAATATTACATTAAGACAAGCCATTCACCAGCGTGTTCAGAACAAAACATCGGAAGAACTAAAGGAAGTTATCGAAGACTCCATCGGTGGAGAAGAAAAAGTCTTACCTGGACTAGGTGTACTTTTCGAAATTATATGGCAGCATACCGAAGCAAGCACACAGGACACACTTGTAGAAACTTTGAAGGCACATCTTCCTTAACCCTGATATGTTCCATCCACGGACCATCGCATGTTTCAATAATAGAGCTGGGGGATGCTGCGGCATTCCTTAGCTTGTTTTTCACTTCTAAATCAAAAAAAATCCCCCTCGCAATACGAGGAGGATCACTCAGGATCTTCAACTAAACTAAAGAACAGTATACGGATTCATCGCTGCCGGCTTCTCACAGCTGCTGCGCATAACATAATGTTGGCCCGAATCAGAAGCATCATGGAATCCATGCATGGCTTCAAGCACATGATAGGCAAGCTCGCCATTCGCGCGATGTGCTGAGCTATCTCCCGTTATCAGCGCCTGCGCCATTGCAGCAACACCTAAGCCGCGGCTATTATCGATGTAGCCATGCGAGAGTGGAATCGGTTCATAATTAGATGCACCAGGTTTACGAATCAGCACTTGCCCACCGAAAATATTCGGGTTAGGCACACTCAAAGAGCCATGACTGCCGTAAATTTCAATGTGTGGCAGTTGCGTACCGGCCATAATATCAAAGCTGGTCACAAGTGTTGCGATTGCACCGTTATGGAAATCGATGACCCCAGCAACATGAGTCGGTGTTTCCACTTTTATTTGTTGCCCACGCTTCTTCTCACTTGAGATCGTTCTCTCCGGAAAGCTCACTGCAGTTGAACCTGTTACTCGACGAATCGGCCCAAGCAAAGCCACCAACGCTGTTAAGTAGTAAGGCCCCATGTCGAACATCGGCCCGCCGCCTTTGGCATAGTAAAACTCTGGGTCTGGGTGCCAGTGCTCATGCCCTTTACCCATCATGAACGCTGTAGCGGCAATCGGTTTACCAATCCAGCCATCTTCGATCAGCTTTACGGCTGTTTGAATACCTCCACCAAGGAACGTATCTGGCGCACTGCCTATCAGAAGCCCTTTGCGTTTAGCTACCTCTAGGATCTGTTGACCTTCTTCACGCGTCACCGCTAGCGGTTTTTCCACATAAGCATGTTTTCCCGCTTCTAGAATTTGTATACACACCTGAGCGTGTACAGCTGGAATCGTTAAGTTGATGACAATATCCACATTCGGATCATTCAATAATTGCTCTACCGTATAAGCATGAGGAATTGCAAACTCTTCAGCCCGCGCTTGCGCTTTGCTTACATCAATATCTGCACAAGCGACTAATTCCAAATGGGCAAAAGTAGGGATATTTTTCATATAAGCCGCGCTTATATTTCCACAACCTATGATACCAACCTTCATCTTGTTCATCGTTTTATTCCCCCTATTTGATTAACGTGTCGCCCATAGTAACCCGCGTCGCATTAATTCCAACGTTTCCGGCATGCGCACAATGTTAGCTTGATGACCCAGTGAATTGTAATAAACTTTACCAGCCCCGAACGTTTTCGTCCAAACCACTGGCATCTCCACATCATCAAAATCTGTCACTGCGTGAACTTTAATAGCTGGATCTACATGCATGTAATATTTTTCCGAGACAACGACGAAATCACCAATGCCCGCAGTCAGCGGCTGCTCACTGTCCTTCATACGAACCGTATACGTAACGCCATCATTACCAGGATGCGCCACCCATTGGCCGCCAATCATATACTGGTAGTTCACTTCATTTCGAAAAGAATCAGCCATTCCGCCATGACAACCTGCAATTCCTGTTCCACCAACTTGAACCGCGTTAATTAAAGGCGTTAGCTGCTCTTTTTCAATTTTGCCCATGGTCCACACAGGAACTATAAGATCGATACTCGCTAGACGCTCCTCATCACGGAAGCTGTCCAACGTATCTGAAACTTCCACTCCGTAGCCCTCTTCACGCAATACCCCTGCAAAAATCCCCGCAACCTCCTCGGGTTGATGACCGTCCCAGCCACCCCATACAATCAATGCTTGTTTCTGACTCATGCCATTCGTGCTCCTCTCTCCATGACGCTTTTATACTTCACTTATACGAACCCACCGACGCTGAGCGATCGATTGATCCACGGCTTCCAACACCTCTTGGCATTTCACACCATCCACAAAATTCGGAACCGGTTGCCGGTCCTCAGAAAGCGCTGTCATCAACTCTACAACTTCATGTACAAAAGTATGCTCATACCCGATCGTATGTCCAGCTGGCCACCAAGCATCCATATACGCATGTGCGGCATCTGTAGCAAGAACACGTCTGAAGCCCTGAACATCCTCCTCATCACTTGTAAAATAAACCTGTAACTCATTCAATCGCTCGAAATCGAATTTCACGCTGCCTTTACTACCATTAATTTCAAAAGAGTTCGTACACCGGTGCCCGGGAGCAAATCTCGTTGCCTCGAAGCTGCCTAATGCCCCATTCGCGAAGCGAGCCATGAATAATGTCGCATCATCAACCGTAACAGGACCATGCGGCGAATCTTTGCTGCCTTTGGCACTAAGCCCCGTCATTGATGTCGGCAATGGACGTTCTTTCACGAACGTTTCACTCATCCCGATCACCTCGGTCATATCGCCCACAAGGAAGTGCGCGAGATCGATGAGATGCGCGCCCAGATCGCCATGCGATCCTGATCCCGCAATCTCCTTCTGCAAGCGCCATACCAACGGGAACGTCGGATCAACGATCCAATCCTGCAGGAACCACGCGCGGAAGTGATAGATCTGGCCGAGACGGCCGCTTTCCACGAGCTTCTTCGCCAGTTGTACCGCTGGTGCAAAACGATAGTTGAAGCCGACCATGTGCTTCACGCCAGCCTCTTCAGCCGCTTCTAGCATCTCCCTTGCATCCGCAAGGGTCAGCGCTAGCGGCTTCTCGCAGAACAAATGCTTGCCGGCCTTCGCCGCTGCCAAGGCAATCTCTTTGTGCGCATCGCTTGGTGCATTGATATCGACGATGTCGATATCGGGGTTCGTCACCAGCTCGCGCCAATCCGTTACATACCCGTCCCAGCCGAATTGCTCCGCCGCCTGACGAACACCGCTCTCATCGCGACCACAGATGAGCTTCATCTTGGGAATCGCCGTCTGTGGAAAGAACATCGGTAAATCTTTATAGGCATGACTATGTGCTTTTCCCATAAATTTATAGCCAATCATCCCAATATTGAACGTTTTCTTCATCGGATTCACGCCTCCCAAGTGTGATTACTATCCAGTGCCTTACCACTCGCACTCGCTTCCACTCTTTACTCTTTACTCTTCACTCTTCACTCTTCACTCTTTACTCTTTACCCTACACTCAGCGCTCCTCACCAACTGAACGCCTACCCGTCGACCACCAAATAACTGGAAAACATACATCTATTTCTGCCATATTCATCTGATTTTTCAATCTAACTGGAAAACATACAGTTAATAATTCATTTTCTGCTTCATGCAGAGCAAATCAGCCAAATTAACTGTACAAAATCCATCTAAATCTCCAAACAAGTCAATTCCAACAAAATTACCTACAGGAAATCCAGTTATTTATACCAATACCCTAGTTACCCGCTCGCCATGCTCCAGACTTCGAAGACTGCCGAATCTTCAGTTCCGTCGGCAGCTTAACCTGCAGCTGAGCCTCGCCCGCTCCCTGCCCGACAGTAGCAAGCACTGCGCGTGCCGCCTGCTTGCCCATCTCAAAAAAGGGCACTTTAATGCTGCTGAGAGGCGGATCACTTAGCTTGGCAGCATCCGAGTCATCGCACCCGATGACGGCAAAATCTCGCCCTGCGACCCAACCGCGTTCGCGAAGTCCTTGCAGCAAGCCAATCGCCATGCGATCATTAGCTGCGAATATGGCTTCTA
This sequence comes from Paenibacillus sp. J22P165, assembly GCF_059692015.1. Classification (NCBI taxonomy): domain Bacteria; kingdom Bacillati; phylum Bacillota; class Bacilli; order Caryophanales; family Paenibacillaceae; genus Paenibacillus; species Paenibacillus sp. J22P165. The sequence goes on from NZ_JCAUAP010000014.1 coordinate 129,409, forward strand.
CCTGATCTCGGTTCTCCCATATCCGTGCCGCTGCCTCATAGCCACTAGTACGGCTGTAGTTCCCCTCAAACTGCAGCGACGGGTCTATCGATAAGCCCGCTTCCAGCATTGCCTTTTGATACCCGTGAAGTCTGTCCATCGAATTGGAATACTGGGGAGAACCGTTGAGAAAGGCAATCTTCCGATAGCCTTCATCCAACAAATGGCGTACCGCCTGATAGCTCCCATCCACATGATCCGCATCAACTTCAAGGAAGGATAAACCCTCGAATCGTTGATTAACCAAGCAAAACGGAAGTCCCTGCTCCTGCAATTGCAGTAATGAACTTCGCTGAGCTTCGGTATCTCTCGCCCCAAGGATGACGCAAGCATCCACCTTCTGCGAACGATACAACCGGCCATAATCCAAGTCGTCATCCGGTGCCAGCAGGGACAACAACATATCATAGCCTTGTTCCCTAACCTGCTCCCCAATTCCGCTTAATATTTCTGCAAAATAATAAGCCGAAAACAGATGCACCTTCGGCATATACGGCAGCACCACGCCCAGATTGCCACTTCTTCTACGAGCGAAGCTTTGCGCAATCGCATTAGGATGGTAGCCCAGCACTTTTGCCGCTTCTAGCACACGTTCTTTTGTTGCAGGTTTCATCGGACCGAGTCCATTGAACACGCGAGATACGGTCGCCTCTGATACTTTTGCTAACTCGGCAACCTCTTTTCTCGTCACCATGTTGATTGGCTCCCTTCCGCTCATTTACATGTAAAATGTACACGCGTACATTTTCTCATCATAGGCTGTTCCTGTCAATATAAAATCCATTATTTTCTTCTAATTCGATTTTCGGCACATTTCGACATTTTCATTAAATTTTCATAAAGAAATATGAAATAAAAGTCCATTTATTGTCATAAAAGCAAACTCTTTATATTGTGAAAATCCTCTTCGGGCCTTATGATAAAGGGTATTGGGACAACTATGAGATGGGAATGAGTGATAGCAAATGAAAGCAATCTGGCGCCATCTTCAGTTTACTGCGACAACAACGATCGATGCTCTCAAAAGCAGATCTCAGATTACTCGACTTCACACTCGCGGACAGCTCCTTGCCCAATTAGAGCATGCTGTTCGAAAGTATTTTAACACCTCAAATTCACATGTTCGTGCATGTCTGGTTTTCGATATTGATCGTTTTCGGCAAGTTAATTCCTCACTTGGATACGATTGCGGGGACCATCTTTTACAAGAATTAGGCCGCAGATTAAAAGCATTAGACCAGATCGACCTTGTCGTTCGATCCGGCGATGATGAATACACGCTCCTTCTTCGGGCACATACAGAGGAACAACTTGAAACTGCCCTGCATGGCGTTCAACAGGTTTTTGATTTCCCCTTTACCTACCAGGGTCAGGACTGCTTTCTTCGTGCAAGCTTTGGTCTGAATGCCCTTACGATAACACCTGAGAATATAGCGCAAGTCTTCCACCAAGCCGAGCAAGCACTCCTCATTGCCAAACAAACAGGTAAGAATAAACGGATTACTTTCCAGGCTATGCCTTCACTGCCACGTTTCACAAGTCAGATTCACATGGAGACCGACCTTCGAAAAGCGATCACAGAGAATCAACTTTGTTTATACTACCAACCTCGCCTTGAGCTATCTACAGGGCACATTAGCTGCCTTGAAGCTTTGGTGCGTTGGAATCATCCCCTATATGGCATGATTGCGCCTGCTGATTTCATCCCGATTGCGGAGGAATCCGGTCTTATTTTACAGCTAGGAGAATGGGTGTTACGGGAAGCTTGCCTTCAAAAAGCACGATGGCTGGCAGAAGATAAGCTCGATTATCAAGTCGCCGTCAACATTTCCCCCTGCCAGTTTCAAGATGAAAACTTCGCGGACAAAGCCATTCGCATCATTGAACAAACGGGTATACATCCCTCTTATCTAGAGTTCGAAATAACTGAAAGCTCCATTATGCAAAATATGGACAAAACCATCGCTGTCCTTGATAAGCTTTGTTCCAAAGGAATCTCCATCTCCATCGATGACTTTGGCATTGGATACTCGTCCCTCAATTACTTGAAGGAATTTCCGATTCATTGCCTCAAAATTGACCGTTCCTTCGTGAAAAATATTCAAAACAATTCCAATGATTTAGCGATTACGAATGCCATCATTCACCTCGGCTATGCACTCAATATCCAAGTGGTCGCCGAAGGGGTTGAGGATGTGGGGCAGCTTGATATTCTCAAAGAAACAACCTGTACAACGATTCAAGGCTTCTTGCTAAGCCCCCCTATATCCGCTTATGAGATTGAACAAACCTTTCATATGTATGACAACAGACCGGTTATGATTTCATAACCGGCCGTAAGCTTTGGCATATCTTCTGATTTTGGCATAAATGCGCTTATCGGTAAGTCTCCGAAAAATGTAGGGATCCGGGCTCGTATTCACTTCTAGAATCCAGGGATTCAGTTCCTTATCTACGGCAATATCGACTCCTACTTCTTTTACCCCTCTATACCTAGCGTTGATCGCTTTGGCCACCATGACTCCCATAACATGCAGCTGTTTCACATACTTGTTCCGCTCCGTTGGAGCCAAATATCTCATCAATAAGGTATCTACCGATTTCAGTGTACCCCCATTATGAAAGTTCGTAACAATCTTCGTTGGATGTGCCACACGGCCAATCACCCCTGTTGTCTCCCAGTTACGAGCTGGTGTTTGCTGTACCATCACTCGGAGATCAAAGCGGTTTCCTTTATGGGTCAACAAATGAATGCCCTTCTGTACTAAATAGTGTCGTTTCCTCGTCAACTTTTGGAGTGATGTAAACATGTCGTCAAAGGTTTTAAACCTTTTACGTGTGACCCCCGACTGGTAGGAATAGGCCAAATCTGCGTCATCTCCTGCTAACTCAATCCGGATAACACCGTTTCCACACATCCCTATATTCGGTTTAATATAGACCATTTTATATTTATTAAGCATCTGTTCTAAGCTTGCTTTTGTCATTCGCATCGTGCTAGGTACATACTTACGAAGTGATTCAACTGACTCGACGGCCTTGGTTTTTCCGATTTTGCTGCTAACATATCTCGCTCTACTCAAAGGCAACACTTTCTTTGGACTCCTCTTTATACGCTTCTTCATACCTAGCCTCCAGCTTAGAATTCACCCCATCCTAGTGTATGAACGCAAGCGAGCATTGGCGACAAAAATACAAAAAGAGACTCGCCCTGAAATCTTCAGGAAGAGCCTCTTCTTACTGTCTTGCTATTAGGGCGCACTCGTTAAGAACTGTGCGTTTGGATTTTTGTCTATGGAAGAGCGCAGCGCATATTCACTTTCGAACAAGCCTACGAAATTCCCTTTCTTGTCTTTCACCAATTGGGAGTTAATACGGAATTTAGCTGGATCGATTTTGTCATCGATAATCCAACGTGCGAATTGATAATTCTGACGTTGCAAAAGAATATCCACACCATACTCGGATTTCATGCGATGCTCCAGTACTTCGAATTGAAGTTGGCCTACGACGCCTAGAATCATGTCCTCGAAACCAATCGTCGTGAAGACTTGGATCATCCCTTCTTCCGTTAATTGATCAATCCCTTTGAGGAATTGCTTTTGCTTCAACGCATTTTTAATCGATACCTTGCTGAATAGCTCCGGAGAGAACGTTGGCAATTCATCGAAAACGACCTCTTCTCCTTCACTCAAGGAATCACCAATTCGGAAAATACCTGGATCGAACAGACCAATGATATCGCCAGGGAATGCTTCTTCCACGATATCACGATCTTGTGCTAGGAACTGCTGCGGCTGTGCCAGCTTAATATCCTTCCCTAGCCTTACATGCTTAACGGACATCCCGCGTTCGAACTTACCGGAGACGATACGTAAGAAAGCTACGCGGTCACGGTGAGCAGGGTTCATGTTCGCTTGAATTTTGAAAACATAACCAGAGAACTTCTCTCTCGTTGGTTCGATCACACCGGCTGTGCTTGTGCGCGGCTCTGGTTGAGGTGCAAGCTGTAGGAAGTTCTCCAGGAACGTCTGCACACCAAAGTTGTTCACCGCACTACCGAAGAATACAGGTGTCAGTTCCCCCTTCATGACTTTTTCCATATCAAAAGGATCACCCGCGACATCGAGCAGCTCGATATCACCGCACAATTGTTTATGCAGGAACTCACCTGCAATTTGTTTCACTAACGGATCTTCCACACCATCTACTTTACGGACTTCAATCTCTCTATGATCATCGCCTTGGTACAGTTCTAACTGTGATTTTCCACGGTCATATACACCACAGAATTGCTTCCCTGAGCCAATCGGCCAGTTCATCGGATAAGAACGAATACCGAGCACTTCTTCAAGCTCTTCTAGCAACTCAAACGGATCGCGACCTTCACGGTCCAATTTATTAATAAATGTGAAAATGGGAATACCGCGCATCCGGCATACTTGGAAAAGCTTCTTGGTCTGTGTCTCGACCCCTTTGGCAACGTCGATCAACATCACCGCGCTGTCGGCAGCTGTCAACGTACGATAGGTGTCCTCACTGAAGTCTTGGTGACCAGGGGTATCCAGAATGTTGACGCGGTGACCTTCGTAGTCGAATTGCATCACGCTTGACGTTACGGAGATACCACGCTGTTTCTCAATTTCCATCCAGTCTGATGTAGCATGTTTACTCGCTTTACGACCTTTTACCGTTCCGGCTAAGCGAATTGCGCCCCCGAATAGGAGCAGTTTCTCTGTTAATGTTGTTTTCCCCGCATCCGGGTGAGAAATAATCGCGAACGTCCGTCGTTTTGCGACTTCCGTTTCGAGAATTTTGGTGAGTTGCGTTTTCATGTGTTCGTTTATTCCCTTCTTCTTTTACATATAGACTACATCGGAATCAAGCGTGTGCTTTCTCCAAAGGAACGCTCCAGTTCGCTTCATCAATGAACTTACGAGTACTGAATTCCCTGCCGCGTACAACCACTTTATCCGCAAATACTTGCACATAAATACCCTGTGCTTTATCCTGTGCCGTTTGTTGGTACGCCCGATTCAGCGTTCTCCCTACAGAGGCGTTGTGAAAATAATGGAACGTTTCTTGAATATAGTGCGGTGTCCCATTCTGGAAATCCTGATGGCGATGCCCGCAGAAGACGAAGACATTCTTGTAAGGCTTCAACGTATCTCGGAACTGTATGGCCCGAATGAGCTGGTGAGTAGCACCATCAGTGCCAACAGGCGGCAGTGGTTGATGCGTCATCACAAACAGAGGTCTTCCTGGTTTATATAAATTGCCTAATCTGCCTTTGAACCAAGCCATTTGTTCATCGGAGTACCAGGCACCTTCACCCACTTCGGGTTTTTCTTGCACATAAGCTTCCTGTGAGAGCAATAGGATAGAGTGTCCGTTAGCGGTAAAATCATTATAAATGGACGTATAGCCCATAAACTTTTTGAACTGCTCTCTACTTATGGCATCGCTCTTGCCATTCGGGACTTTGTCTTGATCCCAGCTATTCGCTTTATTAATCCAAATCGTGTAATAATCATGATTCCCCATATTCCCATGAATGGGAGGAAGCTTATAATCATTCATGATAGCGCGCAATGCCTTGTAGTCAACTTCCGTTCCTGTATCCGTCAAATCGCCGGTCAGCATAATGGCATCAACAGGCCCATCGAAATGAGTGACATCATCTAACGCCAGCCTAAGCTTCTTATTGGGGAGAGAATCTCCGGACGTCACATGAAGATCGCTTAAGATAAAAAAGGACATTAACGGCCCAAGAGGCAGAGGTTCCTCTGAGGGTTCTAGACTAGCCTGCGGAGGCTCCGCAGTTGCCACGGGAGCGGCAGCGGCCTGCTCTTCGGGAATGAATTTTTTCTTGACCAGCAGACTAAACCAAGCACTTAATCCTACTAAAACAGCCCCAATGGCGAGCAGCCATCGCACAAACGCTCTTCGTGACATCAATGCACCTCTAGTGTATAAAATGAAAAAATGGCCATATGCACTAGTATACCACAAATTGTGTCATATACGTCGTCCAGACTAGGCGATATCACGGGATTTCTTACTACGCTTGGACCAACATGCAAAAAACCAACAGGCCAAAATCGCCTGTTGGATGAGCTACTCTATTTTAAGCTAGAACGGTTGTTTTTTGAACAGTTTCCCAATCGACTTCCCCTTCATTCTGACCGTTAATCGGCCACCACTTGAACCCATCATCACTCAAGAGCTTCGTCGCTTCTTCAGGTCCCCACGAGCCAGCAGGATAGTGCTTAAGATCCTCTGTTTGTTCGCCCCATGCAGCCGCAATGCGATCGACATACGACCATGCAAGAGCTACTTCATCCCAACGCGTGAAATACGTGGAATCTCCGCGAGTCGCATCATATAGCAAGCGCTCGTAAGCTTCTGGTGTATTGATGCCAATTTGGCAGCTTTGGCAGAAGTCCATCGCAACAGGAACGATCACACCTTCTGAACCTGGCTGCTTCGCATTCATTTTCAAGTAGATGCCCTCCATCGGATTCACTCGGAATACGAGTAGGTTAGGCTCTAGGTCATGCTTTTTAGCTAGATAGACATTGTTCGGAATGTTCTTGAATTCTACAACGACCTCAGTTGTTTTAACAGGAAGTCTTTTACCTGTACGGATATAGAAAGGTACACCTGCCCAGCGGAAGTTATCCACGTGAACGCGTGCGGCAAAATACGTTTCTGTTGTCGATTGCGGATTCACAGAATCTTCCTCACGATATGCCGTAAGTGCTTTGCCTTTGGCAGTACCGCTGGCATATTGACCGCGAATGACGTTCGCACGTACATCGTCACCATCTTCGAACAGACGAAGTGAGCGAAGCACTTTCACCTTCTCATCCCGAATATCCTCTGGATGCAGACGGCTTGGCGGTTCCATCGCCATCATCATTAGCATTTGCAGCATGTGATTTTGTCCCATATCGCGAAGAGCTCCTGAGTGGTCATAGTAGCCACCGCGCTCTTCTACACCCACCGTCTCACTCAGCGTGATCTGGATGTTCGCTATGTATTTATTGTTCCAAAGCGGCTCGAAGAAGGCATTCGCAAAGCGAACGAACTCGATGTTTTGGACCATTTCTTTGCCTAGGTAGTGATCGATACGATAAATATCCTTCTCTTCAAACACTTGACGAAGCTGTCCATTCAAACGCTCTGCCGAAGGCAAATCATAGCCGAACGGTTTTTCAATAACTAAGCGATGCCAGCCCTTGGTTTCAAGCAAGCCGCCTTCACTTAAATTGTACGAAACATTGCCGAACAACTCTGGTGCAAGTGCCAAATAGAACAGACGATTGCCGCCCGTTTGATATTTCTCGTCCAACTTCGCTGTTAGATCATTCAATTCATGGAAACCCGCAACATTGTTAATGTCGAGAGACATGTATTCGAAACGCCCAGCGAACTTCTCCCATTCCGCAGCATCCGTATTTTTGTAACGAGCGAACTCTTGAATTGAATTTTTTACATCATCACGGAATTGCTCATTCGTCCGCGGTCTGCGAGCCAAACCGACTACCGCAAAATTTTCGCCAAGTTTGCCTTCCCGATAAAGGCTATAAAAGGCTGGAAACAACTTTCTTTTCGCTAAATCTCCCGTTGCTCCGAAAATATAAAACACAGCTCCACTCATCTATGCATCATTCTTTCTCTATTAGGATTAGTTAATATGCTTAGCATACCTAAAATTGTCAAGCTATTCAACTTATCTGGTCACTTTAACTCATAACATTTTCTTATGAGAAACTAGACATTCGTCTATACCGTTGTAAACCCCATGGCATAGGCTAACAGTACATACCAATACGGAGGTGCCTCCTAGTCATGCAACCCTTTCACCCAATCACCGAGAAAAGCTGCAGAAACCTGATCGGAAAGCCTGTTCTTATTTACTTATCGAATGGCTCAGAGATATATGGGATCGTAAGTCGCGTTGAGAAAAACAAACTCATCTTAAATGATGAGCAACCAGCGAAGGTCAAATCCGCCCTCAAAACCACCAAACCAACTCTTACGAAAAAGGCAAAAAAGAAACAAGTCCAACCCGATATACCCGCTCCGTTGACCAATGAGGATCAACTCTCATCTTTCGGACTTATCCGGTTTGGCGGACCTCCACAAGCACCAGCTGCCAGACCTACGGGCCCGGTAGATATTCAAATCGACTATATTGCCGCGATGTTTAGTGAATGACGGAAATCAAGGCTGTGGATGCTAAGTTCATCTACAGCCACTTTCTCACCGTCGCATCCTTTTCGTCATTCGATAGCAGCTAAGTTCGGGTACATAAGAATCAATCTCATATCCTCTTTTGCTATAAAATTGAATCGCTTTTGGGTTGCTGTCATCTACAAAAAGCTCAAGCATTTGGCAGCGTTCACTACGCCCATAGTCTTCAGCTGCCTTCATAAGCGTATGCCCGATGCCCTTCCCTTGCTCTCGCGGGTCAACAGCCAGCATATCAATAAAAAGCTTGCTCGATTTGCGAATCACGGATATGAACCCGTAGGGCCGTTTGTACCCTTTTGCGATGACAAAAGTTTTATTGCTATTCAATCGCTTACGAATCTCAGAAAAGGTCACCGAATTGCCTGACTGATACATTCTGGAAAAAGGAACTAATTGTTCTACAACTAAGCGATATATAGCAGCGTCGTCAATGGTAGCCAAACGTTTGCGTATCACATGGCACCGCCTCCACAAGAAGCAATAATGCTATCTTATGTTGGTAATGCTCTAATTGACCCCCCAAGTACCAATTTACCCCAGTCTACGCAAATGATATACTAGACGTATGTGAAATGAGGTGATCTAGATGATCAATGCTTATCCATCCGTCATGGCGGTGAACAGGTATCAGACTCATAAGGATTATTACCGTGTTGGAGCCGTAAGCGGAGTTGCTGGAGGTAAGACGACTACCATCCGGCGTATGTTGGATTTACCGTTTGAGCAGCTCGCCTACAAACAATTCGCACAGACGGCAGCCAAAGACGTAGCCAACTTCGTTCAAACGACGGACAACGTGAAGAGATCAGCCCAATCGCTCGTCCATTCAACACTTGCTCCAACGATGAACAAGCCCACCCATGAACTGACAGAAGCTTCATCAGCCAACATCGCCGACAACATACAAACCTTTATTCATTCCTATAATGTATTGCAAGATCAACTGGGTGACTCACCTGACTACGTAAGTCATGCCTTGCTACTAGGTCTCGAGGGAGCCGCAGGTACCACCACACTTCATGATCTCGGCATCAGCAAGAATACCGAAGGAAAGTTGACCCTGCAAGCCGACGTTCTCGAAGAGCAACTAAAGCAACCCATTGGCATTGATCGCCAAAACTTACTTACTCTCACCAAATTTGCAAGCTCGGTAGTAAGCAATATTGATCGCTTGCAGCAGCAACCGGCCGTCTCCTTGTTTCAACTTTCAGATTCACCACTTCAGCCATATGGGCAGTATCAATCGCAACTGAGAACCTATTTGCCAGTGCCAATGCGCGGTTTATTGTTAGACACGAAGATGTGACCTCTAATGGCACACAGCAAGCGACAAGAGGCTGTCTCCCCCAAGTAGAAATCTACGGGGGAGACAGCCTCTTCCATTAAAATAATTTTTTACCTAACACATGATCAATCGGAATGAAGCCAATGACACGACTATCCATGCTATTGTTCCGGTTATCCCCCATAACGAAAATATGGTCGGCAGGAACACTCCACTTTCGGTTCCCATTCGCTCTCATTTCCTCGTTAATGTAAGACTCATCCAGAAGCTCACCGTTGCGGTACATCTTATTATCTCTAAGCTCCAGCTCATCGCCTGGCTTACCGATCACTCGCTTGATCCATACATGCTTATCATCGCCTCGGAGAAAAAGGCTAATCAAAGGGCTATCCATTAGATCATTTTTAAAAGTCCGTTTCATTTCCACTCTAGAGTCTATAATGACAATGTCTTCATAGTTCGGTTCATAGCGAAACGTATGTGAAAGCTTCGAAACATACACACGCTGGCTATCATGTAACGTCGGATCCATAGAATGGCCGCTAACGCGTGTTGATTGAAATACAAACACACCTAGAAATACAACTAAAACAAAAGAAATCGCAATGGAACCAAACCAGCTCCAAATCTGTTTGACGACATTCAAGCTTATCTCTCCTTGCCTTATTCCGCCAGTCCGTGCTTGAAGGCATAGATTGCCGCTTGTGTGCGATCTTCAACCCCTAGCTTGGACAAAACGTTAGTGACGTGGAATTTCACCGTCTTCACGCCGATAAATAAATCATCCGCTAGCTCTTGATTCGATTTGCCCTTCGCGATTAAGCGAAGTACTTCCATCTCGCGGTCCGTTAATTCTTCATGCGGCTCCGCAGCTGGCTTCGGTTGACGGAAGCGATTCATAATTTTCGATGCAACTTGTGACTCCAGAATCGACTGACCTTTGGCCGCGGCTCTAATCGCTTGCGCGATTTCGGATGCTCGCGAGGTTTTCAATAAATAGCTGAATGCACCTGCTTCGATAACTGGATACATTTTCTCATCATCTAAGAAGCTAGTCAAGACAATGACCTTGCAATCCGGGTATAGCTGCAGTAATTTTCTTGTCGTTTCAATGCCGTCCATGCCTTCCATGACAAGGTCCATCAGCACGACATCAGGACGATATTCTTGCGCTAAGCGAATGCCATCGTGACCATTGCTCGCTTCGCCTACAACCTCAATGCCATCTTCCGTCCCTAGAACAGCTGCAAGTCCAATTCTGACCATTTCATGATCGTCAACAAGTAGTACTTTGATTAAGGCGTCGTCCATTTGCTACTCCCTCTCTATGTACAGTGCTAATTCTCGATCAATTGAGGATCGCTTGCTAGAATAGGTACTCGAATCTCGATACGGGTGCCACGTTCTGGTGCCGTAATAATATCAACCGATCCGCCGATCTCGTTCACGCGTTCCTTCATGGACACAATCCCATAGGAAGTTAACTTCTTCGCATCCAGCTCGAAGCCAACGCCGTCATCGCGAATCACTAAGCGAATGCCATCTGAACGATGTAGTAGCTTCACTTCCAGCTTATTCGCTTTGGAATGACGCAGGGCATTCGAAAGTGCTTCTTGCACGATCCGGAACAAATGATCTTCGATTCCTTTATTCAAGCGAATTTCCTCATCCATATCCCAGCTAATTGCCATAGGTACCTTGGCAGCCAGCTCTTTTAACAGCTCAACAAGTCCCTCAGACAATCGCTTGCCTTCGAGATGGATAGGGCGCAGATGGAGCAACAAGGCTCTCATTTCGGATTGCGCCACGGAGGCCATCTCCTCAATAAGATGAATCTGCCGCTTCGCCTTCTCAAAATCCTTATCCAACGTCCGGCCTACAGCTGTAGCCGTCATCGAAATTGCAAACAATTGCTGGCTCACCGCATCGTGCAGCTCGCGTGCCAAACGCTGGCGTTCTTCAATAACCGCGGTAAGCTTGGCTTTCTCCGTAAGCTCTGCATTGCTATTGGAAAGCCGTTGGAGTGAGGTCACTTGCTCCTCCCATCGCTTCATAATACGGCTAAGTTGTTCACCCAAGCGTCCGATCTCATCATCTTCCCCGTGTTGAAATCCTTCACGGGCAAATGTCCCTTTTTCCAATAAAATCATCGTTTCCATCATCGGCTCAAGTCTGCGTGTCACCTTTGAGCTGTTCCAATATCCGAACACCGCGCCAATAACACCTAGAATCAACAGGGCCATGAACGAAAACTTGACCCCCTGCTGCCAGTTCGTAAAGGGTTCGATTAAATTTCTTGAATTCAAAAAATAAAGCATAGCACCGAAAATAGCGAAGCTAAAGAGGATGGCCTCCCCCATGCTGCGCCATATCATATTCGTTAAACGTCGTTTGTAGCCGTCCACGTGGTGATCTCCGATCTCTACAAAGTTACAATACTTTGACCTTGATATCTCCTACGATATAAGAGAGCACGAGTTTCACTCGATGGTCGCAATGTTGATAATTCTCCGATTGCCACACCACTTTGTTCATTACGCCTGTTTCACGTTCTTCCGCGATATGAAGCTGACCGAACATGACAGAAGCTGTTACGGAAACACCGATATCATCAGGTACCTTTACATCAATATCCCCTACAACGCCCTGAAGGATAACTGTCGTTTCCTTTTGTTCTAGAATTGCTAGCGAGAGATCCATATACGTTTCCCCCACCAAATACCACGTCGACGTATTCCTTAGAATCCACGGTTCACGACCAAGGCGAACACTATCGACAATCTTTTGCTTTTGTATATACGTATCATCCTTATGAGCCTGCTTAGATCGAATGAAAAATAAACCTAATGAAATCAACACAACGGAAATGACAATTGTGAGATGATCACCAAATAAAATGACGGCACCAATCCCCATCAGCACATAACCCTTGCGTTCTTTGCGTGAACGAACACGGTGAATGCCCAGCAAAATAAGGATTACGGCCACAATGGGAAAAAAGCCTACGGTATGATCTAGAAGCAAAAAAACACCGACTGCAATCAGCACAAGCGCTGTATTTCGGCTGCGGTTATTTTTCATTTCTTCTCCCATCGATGCACCTCCTCTGGCTGCTGCTTCATGTCTTCGTTCATACGATTCTTAGCATACCATAAGAATGGACGACCTCCAAGATGCAAATCCTTATAGGGCAAGGCTTTGCCTTTCATGGAGGTCACGCGCCAACGCTATTTTCGGTTATGCGGATCTCGCTCATCGCGAGTTCGCTGCTCCTGCTGCCAATCGTGCTGCAGCTTGGTACGCAGCGCGCGCAGTTCATGCTGAAGGTTGCCTCCGGCTTCCTTCAGCGTTTCCTTCGACAGGCGGCCCGCCACGCGGAGCCCCTGCAACGCTTCCCGGCCGAGTTCGCGGCCGGCGACCTCCAGCTCGCGCCATGTGTCGCGAGCTTCTTTGCCGTGCAGCCCGCTGCGCGGCTGCACATCCTCGGCTGCGTGCCCTGCACGCAGCCCGCGCAGTTCCTCTGCGAGCGCCAGGCACAAGTCCTGGCTGCTCGCGTACTGCGCGCGGTAGTGCTCGCAAGCGGCTTCCTCGCGCAGCTTCTCTTGCAGGGCGAGCCGCGCGAGATCCTCTTCGCCGGCGCGCATGGCAAGCTCCGCCTGCTCGCTGCGCAGCTTCGCCATCTCTTCTGCGCGAGCCATGTTGCTGCGCAGCGCAATCGTAGCCTGAAGCGCATCTTCATAGCGCTCCTCTAACTGAACTATCGTAGGGTTCCCTGCATACGCAGTACCTGGATTCGTTTTGCCTACAGTCTCTTGCCAGACGGTTTCAGCCATCTTGCCGATACGGTCAAATATATTAGTAGGATCAATTTCCTGTTTCTTATCATTCATATCAAAATCGCCCCTCATCCTCAGCCTCATCCTTCATCATACTTCTATCGTAGCGCAATATATGATGTTCTAAAACCGACTATCGACTGTTTTTGAACCTAGACCTAAGTCTAGTATGAGAAGCGTACAACCATATATTGGTCGTTGTTCGAGCATGGCGATGATGATAAAATATTTGAAGCCGAGTCTAGTGCGTAAATAAAGGCACTGGTACGGGGGACGAAATACTTGGGGTGAATATTTGCTTCGGCTTGGAGCAGACTAGGGAGAACCTTCTTCCCGAACCCGTCAACTAACCTCGAAGGCTCATGAAGGAGGATTACCAATTGAATAAGCTTACTAAAGGGTTAACTAGCCTTGCTGTGTCACTAACAGTTTTGGCAGGAGGCTTTCTTTCCCCATTTTCAGCCCAAGCAGCTGCAATGGAAGTGAAAGTGCAAGTCAATGATGACCTGATCCATTTCCCTGATGCGCAGCCATTTTTGGATGGCAACCAAATTACCCAAGTCCCGCTCCGGTTTGTAACCGAGAAGCTTGGTTATACAGTGAATTGGAAAAAAGATGGAAACCAGATTGAAGTAACACTAAATAATGACAAACATACGATTACCTTGGTTTCAGGTCAAAAAGAAGCTAACATTGATCAGGAAACCGTCGTACTAGATGGCGCTTCCCAGTATCAAAATGGGCGGGTTTATGTGCCGCTTCGCTTCCTTTCCACCGTTGCAGGTGTACCTGTCCATTGGGATGCTAGCAGTAAACTAGCTATTCTGAGTAAAGATGGCGGGCAACATGCACCGGATTATCAAGTTTTTGAGTCTACAGCTTATTCAGCAGATCCTTCTGAAAACGGTGGGTACGGCGCATTTGATTACATGGGTAATCCACTTGCAGTCGGCACAGTTGCTGTTGATCCATCCGTTATTCCACTTGGTACCAAACTTTATATTGAAGGTTATTCGTTTAATGGTCTTCCGCAAGGCGGAATGTACGTCTATGCAACCGATACCGGTGGCGCCATTAAAGGAAAACGAATGGACATCTTTATCCCAGGCTCGCGAAAATCTTTGCAAAGCTTCGGCATTCAGAAAATTAAAGTATACCAAATTCCAAATTAATTGCTTGGAAGAGCTGCCCCTTGAGAATCAGACAAGGGCAGCTCTTTTTGGTAGGTGAATGTTCCGATGCAATAAGGGCATTCGTCCAATCAACAGGTATTCGCCCTACATATGTTATATAGTGTTTAACCCATATTCATTCAAAACCGGAGGGGATACTATGTCAGCTGTAGTTGGTGGAACGCCAGGATACGGAAATTCCGTAGGTGTAATTCTTGTTCTTTATGTACTGTTGGTCATCATTCTTGCTACATTCTACTAGGACTATCTTCCGTTAATTCGTTAGATTGCAAAAAAGCCCAGCCTGCTGAAACTTCTGTCCATAGAAGCTTCCAGCAGCGGGCTTTTTTTCATTTATCAATAAAATTATAAGTTCATCCGTTAAAGCGTTGTATACATCTTCACACCATCACCACGCTGATACCCTTGTCCTCCAGGAGGCAACCAAATCAAACAATCCGCATCTTTGATCGACACCATGATACTTGACTTATCAATGCCCGCAGGTCGCACCCAGATGGTTCCTGCTTCGACACGTGTCGTTCCCCGAATATAACGGGGATAGGCAGAAGGTTTATCATAAGTCACATCCAGAAACGCTGTAGACGCTTTTGCCTCAGGACACTGACTCCCTAACATTTTCTTAATAATTGGCTTTGCGAATAGCTCGAAGCCTACAAATGATGCTCCTGGATTACCAGACAATGCGATGAGCAACTTGCCCTGCCATAAAGCCGCACTTGTTGGTGTCCCTGGCCGCATCGCCACTTTATTGAACAATAGCTTACCGTCGAATCGACCGAATAGCTCTACGAGAACGTCGTAATCACCTACAGAGACCCCGCCAGAAGTCAAAATAAGATCAACATCAGGCAGCACTGCTTCAAGCGCGGCTTCCACCTGCTCAGGATCATCCGTAAGTGCTGGCATGATCCATGCCGATCCACCTGCTGCCTCAACTTGTGCAGCCAGCATGTAGCTATTGCTGTTGCGGATTTTCCCTGGCTGCATCTCCTGTTCGACTTGTAACAGCTCTGAACCAGTCGAGAATATCGCTACCTTAGGCTTTCGGTACACCTCAACTTCAGAATAGCCGAAGGTCGCCAGAATAGCGGCATCTCCTGGGCCAATCTGTGCACCACGTGCAATCACGAACTCCCCACGTGCAACCTCGCCAGCGATTGGCGTAATATTACTTGCTGCTTGCACATTTTTCTTAATCCGTACTTTGACGTCCCTAGATACCACAGATGCATCCTGCAAAGAATCTGTCATTTCTAGCATGACAACCGCATCTGCACCATCTGGCACAGGCGCTCCCGTCATGATACGAGCAGCCGTTCCCTCTCGAATCGTAAGCTGGGGCATGGTCCCGCTTGGAATCCGCTCAATAACTTGTAAGACAACCGGTGAGTCTTGCGTCGCCGTTGTAATATCCTCGGAACGAACCGCATATCCATCCACACCGGATCGGCGAAAATGCGGAACAGCATGATCGGCATAAATATCCTTTGCCAACCGTCTGCCAAAGGACTTGGGCAGCGAGACCATCTCCGTCTCAGTGGGTATAACGTATGCATAGAGTTCGGCTCGCGCTTCCTCAACAGAGATTACTTTCCTGCCAAACCTGAGCTTCATTTCACTGTTCACTTGATTCCATGCCCCCTGTACCCCGTTACGCTATCCGCCGATCTGTGACATCCGGCGATTAGTTGGTGTATGCGACTGTTCTTCGTTCATCAAAGCCTGAGCCATCTCATGATTTTGTGGTTTTATATCCAGCGCACGGAAGAACAGGTCCTCCACCGCTGCATCATCACCAATATATTTGCGTACGTTAAATTCATCCGACCAATATAAGCACGGCTTGATATTGCCATCAGCCGTCAATCGCAGACGATTGCAGGTTTCACAGAAGTGATCACTAATCGGATGAATCAGGCCGAATGAACCTAACGCACCTTCTATGCGATAATTCTGTGCAGGCCCATTGCCATAAACCGCAGTAGACGCCGTTGCTTCCCAGCCCATTTCCTTACAGCGGTCCAGAACCGTCGTAAGAGATAAATAGCGGCTTTTCCAATCTTCGTCTTGATGTCCGATTGGCATATATTCAATAAATCGCACCTGAATCGGGCGATCAATCGTCATTTGCAAGAAATCAGCAATTTCATCGTCATTAATGCCTTTCATCAGTACCACATTCAGTTTAATCGGTGTAATACCTACACGATACGCTTCTTCGATCGAGGCTAGCACACGACGAATATCCCCACCACGGGTGATCAAAGAGAAACGGTCTGCTCTTAATGAATCTAAGCTAATATTTACACGGGTTAACCCTGCCGCTCGCAGCTTCTCAGCACGTGACGCAAAATAAATCCCATTCGTAGTCAATGCAATATCTTCAATACCGGGAATCTGAGACAGCCTCCCAATCAGCTGCTCCAGGTTTTTACGTACAAGAGGCTCTCCGCCAGTTAATCGTAATTTACGAACACCAAGTCCAGCTAATACGCGAACAATTTCTGTTATTTCATCAAAAGTTAACAGCTTCTCATCCGGTTCAAATTCCATTCCTTCTTCCGGCATACAATAGACGCAACGCAAATTACAACGATCTGTCACTGAGATGCGCAGGTAATCATGCATCCGCCCAAAACGATCCAATAGCAGCTTTGGCATAGGAGTTCACCTTCTCTCTCTATCTATTATGGCATATTTTCTGACAATTTCCTAGGTTTCAACGTATCCCATTTATTCCGATGACAGATTATCTAACATAAATTTATAATCTTCAGGTGTATTCATATTGGTTGCAAAATTCGTTCGAAGCCCACGTTGAACAAAAAAATCCGAATCAACAGACTGCCAATCTAAATGGTCTAATAACCCCATTAACCGATAGTTTTGTTGCTGCAGCAGTAGTTCAGCTTCTGGCCCAACATCTCGGCCATAGATGCCGTGAAGTGGGTGCAAACGCCCCTCTAACTCGGGAATAACAGCATCCACATTCGTATCTCGGCATACCTCCACCATAGCTTCTGCTGCATCGCCAGAAATAAATGGCATATCGCAGCCAACAATCCATAAGTGAGCCGAATGCGCAACCTTGGAGGCGGCATGAATCCCGCTCAAAGGTCCTTTCTGGGGATAGATATCACTTACACAAAGTACTTCTATATCGACAGTTACCCCCGCGAGCACGGGCTGCAAGGTTTCCACTTCGTTGGTTACGACAATAATTTGCTCACAGCTGTGGGACATTTCTTTCAGTTGTCTTAGCAGCATAGCCTCACCTTGCACAGGTAAGAGAGCCTTTGGCCTCCCGCCCATACGGCGATTCAAGCCTCCGGCAAGAATAACGCCCGTAATCATTCCTCAAGCTCCGCCAATCGTTTCCTAAACGATTGCTTCCAGCTGCTCGAAAGTGCTTCGACACCTAGAACTCTTTTAACTCCTTCGATATTATGTTTATCGTGGTATTTGATCTGATTAGCGTACGCAACCGTCACCTCGGCTTCATCTCTAGCAATGAGTCTCAACTCCGAATGAGGTGAAATGCGCCCCTCTTGCAGCACTCGGAAATAATACCCCGTATAGCCTGTTTCCTGAACATGGAGCGTCGCTTCTGGCCAATCCATACGCTTAGCTAGTTTATGACACGGCTGCCTTGGCTGTGAGACTTGAACGATTACCTCATCAATGGCGAACGTATCCCCAATCCTCACCTCATGTTCCTGAAGACCGCGGATTGTAAGATTTTCTCCAAAGGTAGCTGCATCTAATTTATACCCCCTGAGCGTTTCCCAGTAAGCATAATGTTCCTCAGGATAAACACAGATGGCCTTATCTACGCCACCATGAACCGTCAGATCCGCTTGTCCATCCCCTTCTATTTGTATTTTGGATACAAACAAAGAGGAGCTGACTGGGGTCTTATAAATCCCTGTAGTCAGCTCTTTGCCTCGGTAGGCTATTGTTTGGGGTAACCCCACATTAATCGATGTTATTTGCATGGCAAATGTCCCTCATTTCCGAACAGGATTCTTTGCCCTTACTATACCAAAATCTTAGCGAAAAGTCAGTTCCCCGCTTCACTCATGGTCAACCAAGATTATCCATTGGATGTGCCGACCCATGCATCGTTATCATAGCCGCGTACTTCCCAGTACCCCATGTGCTCCTTATCGATTAACTCAATGGCTTGCAGCCACTTCACTGATTTATACGCATACATCTTCGGTACAATCAGGCGTACCGGTCCACCTAATTGCTGTGGAATCGGTTTGCCGTCGAGTAAGACCGCGACCATAATATCGTCCCCGTTTGCTTGACTCAAGGAAAGTGCATCGGTGTACACTTTGTCACCTGAATAAAACTTCACAAACTTAGCAGATGCCTGCACGCCTGCTGCTGCTAATAGCTGCTTCAAGGGAATACCTTCCCAGGTACATTGGTACACAGACCAACCCGTCACACAATGAAAGTCACTGACTTGCACCGTGCGTTTCATCTGCATGAACTGATCCCAGTTCCATGCATTAGGCTTATCTACCAAACCCGAGATAGCAAATTTCCATGTATCTGATGAAAAAGCCGGAATTTCCGTTACGGTGTAGATACGGAAATTCCCTTTGGCCCCTCCGCCTACGACTGCGGAGGAATCGGGAAGTGGCTCTGGCGGCGGCAGCATGCGGTTGCCGTCGCTTGCCACATAGTCGGCGGTCGACGACCCGCCGGTATCGAACGCGCCTTTTATCCAGCGATAAAAGGCGGGACCGACCGCGATCACGAGCACCACCCCTGCGACGAGTCGCAGGAAGGAGGCGCGTGTGATCGGTGATTCCTTCAGCGCGGCGATCACCGCCTGCGCTGCTGTGCGCTTTGCCGTGGCGTCCTCTGACGCCACCGGATCCGCCGCTGCCACGCTAGCGGCGGCAGCAGGGGCTGTGACCGCCTGCAGCGATGCGGGCGGTTTAGTCATGGCAACGGCTTGCTCGAGCCGCTGCTGGCGCTTCAGCCATCGGCTGCGCGAGATGGCGTGGTACACGGCATACGGCACTCCGACCCAGGTTAGTAGGTCATGCACGAGGAGTGCCGCGTTATTCAGAGCCGGTGGCATGTGGCGGAACTGCCACAGGATTACGCCTGATGCGGCCCAGCCGATCAGGAGTGCGAGCACGAACACCAGATTCGCGCGTTGGTTGCGCCGCGCGCGAATTTGTCGCCAATGCTTGCGTATCATGGGTGCATACAGCACCATGAGCAGCACCGAGGCGACTCCCAAATAGATGTGAAGCTGCTTCAGCGTTACACGAAAAGCACCAAGATCCCCGCGGATTGCGCCAATACTGAGCACAATTCCCGTCACAGTCAACAGCACCAAAATCCAAGCATTCCAGCTATGAATGGCGTTTAACCGCTTTCCAAACGACTGCTTGAGCCAGCCTCTTTTTGACTCCACCTTCGCCACATCCTTCATGGGATACGTTCCATAAGATTATGCATCTATCATACCGCATTAACCTTAAAATTAGCTTATAATTTTGGATAAATTTATCAGTCCATCTTTCATCTTTCATCTTTTATCTTTTATCTTTCGTCTTTCACCTTTCATCTATTAACCTTCATCTTTCATCAAAAAGAAAAAGGTGAAATCACGTCATCACGGATTTCACCTTCATTTGTTTATATAGTTGTCGTTAACCGCCAATACGAATCTTCCGGTATGTATCGATAAACGATAGGACATCGACCCGTTTCCCCCTTTTTTTAGCTACGCGAGCCATTTTCACAAGGGTCGTCCAGAACTCGTCCAGCACAGGGGATTCAAATCCATTTTCATTCGATTCTTGCGTTAACTTATGTTTGTTTTTATATGAAGTTCCTTCATCCGAAATGAGGTATTGAATTTGACTTTTCTTCCATTGCTCTCCCGATACGTAGCTGACACCCATTTCACGCATTTTCTTGCGAACAGATGTGACAGGACGAGATAGTTCTCTAGCAATGACAACTGGCGGACACTCCGAGGAAAGGCGAATTAATTTGTCCAACTCTTGCGTGGACCATGGTTTCTTAGTCATATCAATAATCCCCATTTCGTAAATATGAATGTTTCATTTTGCCTGTTCTTGGTGAAGTACTAAAGGTATAATCAGAGAATAGCAATGAAATGTTAAGTAAGTATGAGTTAACCATAATGAAAGTATGAAGACATAACTTTTTCGATATTTTTTTACAAAAACCGATTCTTGGAGGGAGAAAACGTATGAAAAAACATGTAAACGGTACTGAATTATTCGTTCAAGATCAAGGTCAAGGGGCTGCAGTTATCCTCCTTCATGGCTTTCCTTTGGATCATCGCATGTGGCAAGCTCAGGTCGAATCTTTGTCATCCCACTACCGTGTAATCGCTCCAGATTTCCGCGGGATGGGCCAATCCAATGTCCCTGTATCCCCGATGTCTCTCACTAATTATGCGCAAGATATCCTTGCCCTCATGGATGATTTAGGTATAGAAAAAGCCACCCTCGGAGGCTTCTCCATGGGTGGCTATGTCGCTTTTGCTCTACTGCGTTTAGCGCCTGAACGCTTTTCTGGACTCATTTTTGCCAACACACGCCCCGAGCCAGACGGCCAAGAAGGGCGGAAAAATCGTATGAATATGGCTGTCTCCTTATACGATAAGGGAGCCGCGGCAGCTCGTGATGCCATGCTTCCAAAGCTTGTGACTGCAACAACCCTGCAAGAGCAGCCGCAGCTGGTTGATAGCCTTAAACTGATTATGGATAGCATGCCAGCGGAAGGGCTTGTCCATGCCAGCATTGCGATGGCATTCCGTGATGACTCCGTACCCTTGCTAAGCACCATTACAGTACCAACACTCGTTATTGCAGGTGAGCAGGATGCCATTGCGCCTCCAGATGTCATGAAATCCATGGCCGATCATATTCAAGGAGCTAGCTATCACGTAATTCCTGCTGCTTCTCATCTTACCCCGATGGAGAAACCTGACGTCTTTAATGCCTTGCTTCTTAATTTTCTTAAAGGAGTTAAGGCTTAACCAGCTGGTTCATAACCATCACGGCCGCGCCGATGGCAAGTGCTTCATCGCCTAGCTGTCCTTTGCTAAAGATAACCTGATAGGCGGGGTAATAATAAGTTTTGCGGATAGCAACTTGCGTTGCTGTCTGGAAGAACAACTCCCCGCCTGTAATTAATGGCCCCCCGATAATCACTTTCTCTGGGTGCAAAATATTCAATAAATTCGCCAGGCCGATCCCGAAATAGGTCGCTGCCTCCGTCACGATCTCCACGGCTAGGGGATCATTTTTTTTGAGCGCCTCCATAACATGCTTATAGGTGACTTGCTCGGGATCCTCAACCATATGTACCAACACAGTTGATCTGCCTTGCTTTAAGGCTGATTTAGCTGCCTTCTCAATGGCATACAATGAAGCGTACGATTCCAATGCGCCATAATTACCAGTTTGGTTACGATGGGGAACACCATCCGTTTGAATAATCATTTGCCCTACTGAGCCTTCCATATCCACTGCCCCATAGATGACCTTTCCTTCCGACACCATCGAAGAGCGTAAGCCTACGCCTGCATGTATATAAAGGAGATGCTTAAAGCTCCTTGTTCGCTGGTGCCAGGATTCAGCTAGAATCGCCGTGTTCGCACCATTATCCAGCAGCGCCGGGATCTGTAGGGCTTCACTTAACCAATGACAGATTTCTACATGCCTCCAACCAATCGCTGGGAAATAAGAGGGCTCCAGAATAACGCCAGATATTCGGTCAACTGGCCCTACGGCCCCAACCCCAATACCCAACACCTGAGAAATATCAATGCCATGCTGAACTAACATATGCTTGGCTTCCTCGGCAATAAGGGGAAGAAGCGCTGCGGGCGTCATGACTTCTGTCATGGTCCAGCTCTTGGTTTCCAGCTTATTCATTCCTAAATCGACAAGTACCAGCTTGGACAATGTTCGGGAGATTTCCAAACCAAATATATAAGCATAGGCCGGATTCTTCTCGTACAAAATCGGCCTACGCCCGCCCGTAGATACACCAAAGCCGGATTCCAAAATGAGTCCCTGACTCGTTAACTCTTCCAACAGGCGTGTCAACGTAGAGACCGTCATACCGCTTTGTTCTAATAAATCTATTTTCGAAACCGTAGTTTGACGTGTAATCAGCTCGTATACTTCCTTGGCTTTTCGGTTCGATATTCGTTCTGTTATGATATCTACGTTCAAAAGAAGCAGCCCCCAACGATAATCTTTCTCATAAGTTTCGCCGTGAAGGAATCATTATCCTGCTTCTTATTGTGTCCTTATCACTTAGAGCTTAGTGCCCATCATTAAGGTATAGCCCATATAAGGATGATATTTACTAACGAGCTCATCATATCTCGCCGTGATTTGCCACACACGTGGATCCATAAAGGATTGTCGATCAGACAAATGAACAGGATCTGGGTGCTGAACTTGATCTTCGAACATCGTCAATGGAAAAGGGTGAATCCCTGTCGAGGCGACTGAACGGAATTGATTACTTTCCAGTAACTCTTGCCATTCTTCCAGCTTATAAATCTTACTCACCCCATAGAAGCTGCATAGCGCCCTATGAATGCCTGTTGTCATGTCTTTTACTTTAATCACTTCTCGGTCGTACAGCTTGCCTTCTGGTTGTAATACCCGGTAATACTCCGATACGGCTTTCTGCGCATCTGCAAAGTTCGTGACGGATTCGACCATCACAACATCGAACGTATTCGCCTCGAATGGCAGATGACACACATCCCCTATCAAGAAATTCACCTGAGCCCCCTGCTTTTCCGCTCGAATCTTCGCTTTATTAATCATTTCTGGACGTATATCAATTGCGGTTACATCACAACCCTGCTCCGCCAAATAACAGGCCGTTCTACCTGTTCCGCAACCAACCTCCAGCACTTTTTTCCCTCTTTCAATCGGATATCTCTTTAATTGCTCGATGGTCTCTCCAAATCCCCCGGGATGTGCGTTTCCTATCCCGAGCTTCGCTAACATATCCAAGTAATCGATAGCCCTTACACCTCCGCAATGGCATTACGTTTCTTTTTCTACCATATGGAAGGCTCCTGTCACTTGTTCAACTTCTCGCCACCTTTTTCCAAAAACAGGCTCATGCCCAAAAATAGGGGTTGTCCCATCAGAATTAGGCGAAACACCCAAGCAAAGCGTGACATCTCTCCATAGGATAGTATTGTCTCTCATTCGCTTCTGCGGAAGAGCATTCCTAGAGAGGGGGGGTGACATAAATGGGTGTTGCTGTAGGTACTGGTGCAGGTTATGGTGGAACTTCTGCTGCTGCTATTCTTGTGTTGTTTGTATTGCTCGTTATTGTAACTATGACTTATGCTTGGTAATTAGTTATACATGTTCGGAAACACAAATAAGGAGCCATAGCTCATCTGAGCTTGGCTCCTTATCCCCTTATACATACAACAACTTATTTCTTCGATGCTGCTAAGAATGCATCCAATTGTTTTTGCTTTTCAGCAATAATTTTGTCGATGCCTGCTGCTTTCATTTTATCTTGATATTTCGGCAAGGAAGCATCCATATCCACAGAACCTGTATCCATCGCAGCGTCAAACTCTTTACCTACGTTAACGGCTGCAGCCACTTGCGTTTTAACAGGCTCGGAGTCGAACGTAAAGCCAAGACCAGGGGATTTCTTACCTGATGCGTTGAACTCTTTGAATTTATCCCATTTCTTCGGATCTTCATTGTCATACAAGTAGTTCAAGAATTGGTTACCGAACTGCCAAGCAGCACCAGGCGCATAGTTTTTACCTGCATCAGTAGCTTTAATAATGTTGTCAGACACTTTCGTGTAGTGCGTTCCTTCAATACCGAAGTTAATTAAGTTGTTCAATTGTTTATCCGTGTGCAAAAGGTTAATGACCATCATCGTACGAGCTGGATCCTTAGAAGTTACGGAAATCCCTAACATGGAACCTGCCGTGTCGCCAGTAGAAATCGTACGTGGTGTAAGCTCGATTTGTCCAAGCTTGCCGACCAAGTTAGTTGCATTAGCTAATTCACTATCTTTACCTGGTTTTAATGAAGACGTAATCATGAACACATTACCAGATTTCAATGCATCTTGACCTGACAATTGCGTCGTAGCCGCATCTTTATTGATATAACCTTTTTGCATAAAATCACGAGTTAATTTCAAAATTTCTTTGTAACGCGGTTGATCCCACTTCGGAATAACCTTCGTATCTGTGCCGTCTTTCATGATGACACCTGGAATTGTACTGTCTCCCAGATAATCATATTGGGCCAAATAGTGCGCATTCAGGTTATCGCCGTCGCGAAGGAAGAAAGCTGTCATTTCAGGCTTTTTCTCTTTGACCGTTTTAAGCACGTTGCCTAAGTCTGCCATCGTTTTAACAGCCGCCATATCAATTCCTAGCTCTTTCGCAATATCGGAACGATACACAATGCCACCTGATGCTGCAAGTTCTTTATTTGTTGGCACACCATAGTTTTTACCATTGATTTTAGCGCCTTGAAGGAAAGCTGGGTCTAAGGAATCCGTAATACCTTTTCCATATTGCCCAATCAGATCATTCAGTGGCATTAATGCGCCTTTACCCACATTGACAGCGTGACCATTCCATTGCGCTGTGAAAAGGATATCGAACTCTTCACGGGAAGCGATCATTAAGTTCGTTTTGTTATCCCATTGACCCCAGTCGATTGGCATTAATTTGATCGTTGCATTAATTTTTTCTTTCAAAACCTTGTTCATCGCATCTTCGACTTTAGCTTGATCCGGTTGCGGCGTACCAGGGTAGACTAACTTCACTTCATACGGTTTCAGGTCTGTCGTTGCTGCTTTCGTTGCAGCAGGTGCCGTACTTGTTGCCGGTGCTGCTGTAGCACTTGTTGTAGGCTCTGGTGTACTCTTTGAACAGCCCGCCAAAGTGAGTGATAACGAAAACGATAGTGTAAGAAGTGCAAGAGTGCTTTTTTTCAAAGCTTTCATTGATGGATTGCCTCCCTTTTATCTCAATTATTCCTATATGCTAAACCAGTCATAACTGGTACAAGCCGTATCCAACTAACCTTTTATTGCGCCAACCGTTAAGCCTTTCTTAAAATACTTCTGGAAAAAGGGATACGCGAACACGATCGGGCCTATACCGAGTACAGCCATCGCCATGCGCACCGTTTCCGTTGGCAGCTGCAGCATTCCCCCTGCTTGTGATAAACCTTGACTTGCCTGCACATTAGATGTCAGAAACTGAATATCCAGCATCGTCTTGTACATCATGAACTGCAGATTGATGTTTTTACTGCCTGATATGAACACCAGACTGAGGAACCAGTCATTCCAATAGTTCAGTACCTGGAACAAACCAACCGAAGCCAATACAGGTAAGGAAAGCGGTATAATAATTTGACTGAAAATCCGAATCTCACCGGCTCCATCAATCTTCGCTGCTTCAATTAATGGCATCGGGATCGAATTAGCAAAGAACGTCCGCAGCAGTAGTACGAAGAAAGCGGATACGAGTAGGGGCAGCATGAGCGCTGCAATCGTATTTTTCAAGTCCAGCATCTGCGTATAGACCAGATACCAAGGAACGAGTCCTCCATTGAACAACATGGTAAAGAACATGAAGAAGGAGAAAAAGCTTTTATGTGGAAAATCACTTCGCGAAATGGGGTACGCGTATAGCGACATCATGACTAAACTAATCGCTGTTCCCACCGTTGCTAAGAAGACTGAGATCCCGAAGGAGCGTAAGATTTGATGCCAATCCTTAAACATGAATTTATAGGCTTCCAAGCTCCAAGCTTCCGGGATGAAATTGTAGCCATGAATCAGAACTCCCTTTTCATCGGAAAAGGATACAATAATTACTAATATAAGAGGCATTATACATGCTGCGGTATAAATCCAGAAGAATACGTTTACCAACATATTTGCTGTAGGTGATAAATCGTTCGGTCCTCGCTTCTTGGCTATCCGCTGTTGTTGTTTGCGTACAGACATTGCTTCACTCACGACAGCCACTCCTTCTTAAAATAGTGCATTCTCTTTGCTCACTTTTCTAACAAATAAATTCGTAACTAGAACTAGTAGGAAGCCTACTACTGCTTGATACAAACCTGCTGCCGATGACATTCCGATATCCCCCATCGTTAAGAACGTTTGATACACATAGGTATCAATAACTTGTGTCGTCGGAAATAATGCACCCGCGTTTTTGGTTACTTGGAAGAACAAGCCGAAATCTGCATAGAAAATTCTACCTACCTGCAGGAGTGTCATCGTGATCATAACAGGCATGATAAGCGGAATCGTAATCCGTTTCACTTGCTGCCACTTATTCGCTCCGTCAATTAAAGCTGCCTCATAATACTCATGATCAATACCAATAATGGCCGCCATGTAGATGACCGTATAGTAACCAAGGTTTTTCCATGTATTCACGATCGGCAGGATAACTGTCCAATATTTCGGCTCTGTATACCAGTCAATCGGTTCAAAACCTAATTTAGGCAGGAGCACCGTATTCACGAAGCCATGCTCTGCTCCCAAGAAAGCGTACACTAGATAAGCAACACATACCATGGACAGAAAGAAAGGTAGAAACATCGTGCTTTGATGAAACTTAGATAGGAATTTACTACGCATCTCATTGAACATGATGGCCATCGCGACTGCTATCACTAAGTTCAATACGATAAACACCAGATTATAAGAGATCGTATTCCGAGTAATGACCCACGCAACCTCACTGGAGAATAAATACTTGAAGTTATCAAAGCCAACCCAAGGACTTCCTAATATCCCTTTCGTGTAATTCACGTTTTTGAAAGCGATCAGAACACCCGCCATTGGAATGTAGTTGTTAATGATTAATAATAATGCTGCTGGCGCCATCATTACGTAGAATATCCAATACTTGCGTACTGTCCATAGAAAGCTTACTTTGACGTGAGTTCGACGTTTTGTAGTACGTATAGGGGCTGCTTGCGCTGCCGTATTTGACGTATCGTTCATCTTCTATTATGCTCCCCTTTCCAATCCATCCGCTTGCCTCTCTGTTATAGGTTCATTGTAAAGCGTTTACTACTAAATCTCTATCTTCGGCGTGACCGAATCAGCACTTCTGTGACATTCGACGGAAACTGCCGATAGAGCTAGTATTTATGCAAAATAAAACACAAAAGCCGCCCATTTAGGCAGCTTTTTGTCAGTTATGTTTGATCCTTCTTTCAAGCCGCTTCAGCCCTGAAAGTTTTTCCGATACTCTTGCGGAGAAAGACCAGAATACTTCTTGAACATTTTCGCGAAAAAGGAAAAATGTGAATAGCCCGTTTGCTCCGCCACATAGCTGATCTTATCATTTGTTTCGGCTAACAGCTTCATCGCTTTCTCCATTCGAACCTTTAGGCTATACTCCGAAATGGAAAGTCCTGTTTCTTTTTTAAATAAACGTGATAGATAGGCCGGATTGAGATATACTGAGGCCGCCAATTCCTCTCTACTAAGCTCTTCTTCCATATGCTCATCAATATATTGGCATACCTTCGCTGTAACAGCCGATACGCCTTTCAGATGGCTATTCATATAGTCACAGCTTATTTGCGCGATGCGCACAGCCCAGTTCCTAAGCTGATTTAAAGAGCGTGTTGCATTGCTATAATCCTGCAAATCTTGATGAGGCAGCATATCATGAACCGTTAATCCTTTTTTGTGCAAAACATGATACACCACATGCAGCAGACCATAGTAGAAAGCCTCTACGGTTTCAGAGCCCACGTCATCCATCTTCTGCAGACGATCAATATTCTCTTGAATGCGAGCTACTAGTTCTGCCTTCTTTCCAGACTCTAATAACACGATCCAATCGGAAAAGGTTGGTGCTTGCGGCTTATTCAGATGCGGCTGATCCATCTCACTGACCATAAGGACACAATTGCTTTTCGTCACGTTGTTTCGCTCATTTTGAAATAGATCCGCAACCTTCGCCGTTAGTTTAAGCAAAGAACTTTCCTCACCTACATAACAGGACAAGCTGCACTGAAAATAGCGATGACACGCACTAATATAAGCCTCACATTTTGCTTTAATATCAGTTAACGATGGCTGACTTCCTTCAGCTACATATAGCAGAACTAAGGATGAGCCATTCTCCTGAATCACACAACCTGCCTGATCTACAATAATGATTTCAGCAGCAGCTTTTCGAATTGCATACTCCATGATCTCTTCGTCTCTCGCGTTGAGTTCTTCTTTCCAGTGCTCCACACTGATTAAGATAGGTAAAATAGTGCTGGTCATATCCAGCGGGATTTCATACATCTGGAAATGACGTGTTAACCGCTCCTCATTTGCTGGTATTTTCCCGCTTAGCAGCTCCTGCCAGAACTTCTCCACCAAAGTCGGAAGCTCATTGACCCAGTGACTATAATACATTTTATACGTTTCATGAAAATCCAAATGCTCCTGATCCTCTTTGATCTTCGCGATGGCGAGCTTCACAATGTCTTGCAGACGATCGTGATCCACCGGCTTTAACACATAATCAAAGCTCCCTAAACGAACAGCCTGCCTGGCATATTCGAAGTTCGCATGACCTGTCAGGAAAATTGTCTCTGTTTGCGGTGAATTCATTCGCACCCACTCTTGGAGCTGCAAACCATTGGCGCCAGGCATTTCTATATCCGAAATCATAATATCAATGCGATTCTGTGATAGGATCTCTTTCGCTTCACTTACATCCAATGCTTCAAAAATGTGACCAATCGGAAACGTTCCCCAGTCGATCCCCACCGTTATTCCTTTAACCGCAATCTTCTCATCGTCTACAACTAAAAGGTTATACATCTTTATCCATCCCTTCCACAACGGCGGTATGAAGCGGCAGCCTGATTTGCACCATAGCCCCTCTGTCCGGCTTATTCAGAAATCGCAGTGCAACTTTGTTTCCATAATTCATCTGCAACCGATGTCGCACATTCCAGATCCCTAGATGCTCATCACCTGATTGGTCCAAATACTGAGCGGAATTCAATTGCTGTAGCATTTCCGGTTGAAAGCCTTCCCCGTTATCACTAATTGAGAGGATGAAGAACTCCTCAGATGCTTCTGGATCCTGCTCAGCTTTCACTTGAATCACATAGGTTCCATACTTTTTTGTAAAACCATGAATCACTGCATTCTCTACAAATGGCTGGACAATGAGTGGCGGAATCGCATACTGACTGTATGTCTCGGGTAATTGGATGTCAAAAGTCAAATGATCCGGATAGCGCATTACCTGAATCTCCAAATAATTCCGAATATGATCGATTTCATCCTTCAGCGTCATCGTCGTTCGATTCGTACGCATAATAAAACGGAAATAATCCGCCAGATGCAAGGACATCTTTTGCACGGACTTCGTATCCTTTAACGCCGCGAGGTTATAAATAATATTTAAACTATTCATATAAAAATGGGGATTTATCTGCACCTGCAAATGCTTAAATTCCGCCTGCTGAACACGGATCTTCTCCTCATACACCGAGATCTTCAAATTCTCAATCTGATCCACCATGTTGTTAAATGTCGCGATCAGGAAGGCGAATTCCGTCGAGCTGCCTTCATGCAACCGTATCGATAATTCCCCTTGCGCAATCTTCCTCATCCCACGAATTAATTGCATCAATGGTTTGAAAAGGATGCGCTGGACATACAACAAATAAATTCCCAGAACGAAGGCTCCGCCTAATGGCAAAAAGTAAATCAACAGCTGCAAATACGGTAAATTCTTGAGCATATTTTTCTCAGCAATAATAAGCTCAAAATCCAAATCAGCATGTGTGGAGGCTTCGCGCACAATCAAAAACTGCTGATCGAGTTCCTTGTCTTTCACAATTTGAAAGCCTGAGTTTTTGGGCGCTATTTGATCGCTGATGTTTTGATATCTTTGCAAAGGGAAATAGGTGTTTGTTAACGTAGTCCCCTCTGGTGACACCACTGTAGTTCCTCCACCTTCGCCGGTATCCCATTTGCTAAGCGGCTCAACCATGCTGCTCATTTTAATAAGAATGCCGCCCGACAGTCCCGCCCCTAGATCCTTATTAATTTTCATCAAATAGTGATCACCATTCGAAGCTTTCATAATGAGCCAGTTGCCATTGGAACTATCATTTGGCCGGGTCTTCGTATTATCTACGATAAATTCCTTCACTGTCTGAACGCGATCATAGTAATACGTATTTTCTCTCGTTGACACCAACAGATCTCCCGTAGTAGCTGAAAATACAAAAAAGGTATTAACCAAGTTGTATATATCCAACTGTCGAGTTAACTTATTGAATAACCGTTGCTTCGCCAGCACATAATCATCCGATTCTAACGGGTACAAGTTCATATTGATTACATCAGGATCACTATATAGATGAAATAAATAATTATCGAATTCTTTGAGCGTATTATCCGTGTCCTCCACATATTGCTGCAGGAGCTTATTATAGTTTTGGGATATTTGATCTCTTACCACATTCATGGAGTACACATTATTAAAAGCTAAGAACAAAACCAATGGAGCTACCACCAGCGCAAACCCAATAAAAATTTTAAACCTTACTGAATTCACTATATTCAAAAGGATTTCCCGCCTCATCTGTCATTTAGGGTATGATCTATCATTGTATACATCCTTTTCCTATTTTACTATCCGTAAAACACATGTACATAGCATTATAGATACAATGTTTGGCCAGAGTCGTCTATCATAAAGCAAATACAAAAAAGCCCATGAAATCAAATGATTTCACAGGCTTCTTTTTCATTATACCGGCAAGAGGACTCGAACCTCCACCCTTTCGGACTCGATTTTGAGTCGAGCGCGTCTGCCATTCCGCCATGCCGGCATAAACTTGTAAAACAATGGTGCCGAAGACCAGACTTGAACTGGTACGGTAGTCACCTACCGCAGGATTTTAAGTCCTGTGCGTCTGCCGATTCCGCCACTCCGGCTAATAAGATTGTGGAGGCGCCACCCAGATTCGAACTGGGGGTAAAGCTTTTGCAGAGCTCTGCCTTACCACTTGGCTATGGCGCCTTAGTAATAATGGAGCGGAAGACGGGGATCGAACCCGCGACCCTCGCCTTGGCAAGGCGATGCTCTACCGCTGAGCCACTTCCGCATATAAAACTGGGGATCAAGGATTTGAACCTTGGCATGACGGAGTCAAAGTCCGTTGCCTTACCGCTTGGCTAATCCCCATTATGTTGCTTTGGTAATAATGGGCGGACGACGGGACTTGAACCCGCGAATGCCGGATCCACAAACCGGTGCGTTAACCCCTTCGCCACGACCGCCACAATATTAGGTTTCTTGCATTTTTGGCAGGGGCAGCAGGAATTGAACCCACACCAAAGGTTTTGGAGACCTTTGTTCTACCCTTAAACTATGCCCCTGCATAAAGAAATGGAGGCTGATGGATTCGAACCACCGAACTCGAAGAGAGCAGATTTACAGTCTGCCGTGTTTAGCCACTTCACTAAGCCTCCACAAAGCAATGGTGCCGTCGAGAGGACTTGAACCCCCAACCTACTGATTACAAGTCAGTTGCTCTACCAGTTGAGCTACAACGGCTTATTTAGTTAAAAATGGTGGCTTTGGACGGAATCGAACCGCCGACACGAGGATTTTCAGTCCTCTGCTCTACCGACTGAGCTACAAAGCCTTACTGCAATGAATGTGATAATGGCGGAGCTGACGGGATTCGAACCCGCGGTCTCCTGCGTGACAGGCAGGCATGTTAGGCCACTACACCACAGCTCCACATTCATTATTTGGTTGCGGGGGCAGGATTTGAACCTGCGGCCTTCGGGTTATGAGCCCGACGAGCTACCGGGCTGCTCCACCCCGCGTCATTAAGTATAAGTCACGTTTCCTATTAAATCAAGTCTTTCATTAGGAAAAATGATGGAGGCTGACGGGATCGAACCGCCGACCCTCTGCTTGTAAGGCAGATGCTCTCCCAGCTGAGCTAAGCCTCCATGGGAAGTAAAAATGGTGACCCGTAGGGGACTCGAACCCCTGTTACCTCCGTGAAAGGGAGGTGTCTTAACCACTTGACCAACGGGCCTTGCTAGAAAGATTATGGCGGAGAGAGAGGGATTCGAACCCTCGAGACGCTTGTGACGCCTACACGATTTCCAATCGTGCTCCTTCGGCCAGCTCGGACACCTCTCCATATGGCTCCCCGAACAGGACTCGAACCTGTGACAACTCGATTAACAGTCGAGTGCTCTACCAACTGAGCTATCAGGGAATAGGAACAATGAATCTTTCAAGGATTTATTCCTTGAAAACTAGATACGAAACTTCAACGTAAAGTTAGATTACTTAGGAATTTTGGTTAAGCCCTCGACCGATTAGTATTCGTCAGCTGCATACGTTGCCGCACTTCCACCTCG
>NZ_JCAUAP010000015.1:0-155915 GCF_059692015.1 Paenibacillus sp. J22P165
ATTAGGCACGCCGCCAGCGTTCGTCCTGAGCCAGGATCAAACTCTCCATAATAGAAAGATGACTTGCTCATTTGAAGCTAGCGAGATTTTGCAATCTCTTTTATAGTCGATGACTCGACTGTGCTTACTCACTCGTTGTTCAGTTTTCAAAGATCAATTTCTTTCGTTCGCTACCGTGTTACCGAAGCAGCGAGAAGTAATATATCACAGATCGTTTCACCAATGCAAGTACTTTTTTTTCGATTGATGTCGGTGTCTGTCGAGAAGGCTATTTTACCTTATCTTATTATCAGAAAGCAAGTTCACTTGATGTTGCTTGTGTTTGTTTGCTTCCGAACAACGAGGACTAATGTACCATGCCTAGAAATCAATTACAACCCCTTTGGAAAAGTTGTACTATTGCAATTGTTTTGAATTGTTTATAGAAACATAATAAAGAACCTGCAGCCACAGGCTGCAGGCCTAACATACCCCGCCAGGCTGGTTACCTACTGGATGATAAAAGGCAAACCATCTTTCCAGCCGACCTCAACCTTGGAGAGATACCACGTTTTTCCCATGTCATTATTCCCTTGATAGAACAAGTACGTCCGCTCATCCTGATCTACAAACAGGAAAGGATGTCCAGATTCACTTGAATTCCAACTGCCTGGCTCCCCATTTGGCAATAGAGGTTCTTCAAACAACCGCTTCCACTGAATGCCATCTTCACTGATCGCACAACCGATTTGCTGAGGTGCATTGTTATAAGCCCCTGCATAGAACATGTAGAGCTTGCCCTCTCGTTTGCACATGGCGGCAGCCTCAATACAAGCGCCCTCCCATGCTAGCTCTGGCTTCAAAATGGTGTCTGTGCTAGCTTGTGTCCATGCCGACTTCCCATAATCAGAGTGAAGCGGAGCTGTTGCCACGCCTTGCATCTGAATCTCACCTTTCGGGTCACGCGTTGCATAGTAGAGAAATAACTTCTCGTCGTGAACGATCACATCTGCATCAATCGCTCTGCCATTGTTCCACGCCCCCGTTGGCGCATAGATCGGGTTCGTCGCATTCTTCGTGAAGATCAGCCCGTCCTCCGATACGGCATGGCAGATCGCATCCTTCGGAGAATTACCATACGTTTGATAAAATAAGTGCACACGACCTTCTAACACGATAGCGCCAGGCGCACAAATACCTTTAGCTTCACACGGCTGCTCGAGCGGGACTTCACCGATTTTGTTCCAATTCTCCAAATCCGTGCTTTCCGCAACACCGATTCCCCATCGGCCATCAATAAAGGGACCTCTTGAATAGTATAAGAAATACTTCCCCTTATAGAAAACAACCGCTGGATCTTTCGCATAAGGTATTCCTGCTGTCATGTCGGCAAACTTCATCATGATCATCTCTCCCATCCTCTTGTATACAGCTTACCGCTTCTCATGAATACATGAGAAGCGGTGCTAGCATCTTTGTTTAGTTTTGTTTGAATTTCCACATATCCTTCGCCAGGAATGCCGTATCTTTGTTCTCCTTATACCATTTCAAGTAGAACTCCTCTAGCTTGGCTCCGCCTGACTTCGTCCACAAATCTTTCGCGTCTGCAAAGGCTTGATCAATCGTGTACGTGGATCCCGACACAATTGCTTTGTTATAGAAGTCCGTTATTTTGCTCACATTCGTATTCACGATTTTGAGATCTTCCGGTAATGCTGGCATATGTTCATTAGCCGTAATTGGCGCAAATTTCACATCATCGCTAAGGTTGGCGATATTGTTTTGTTTAATTAGTTCGATGAATTCCTTCTGCAACGGCTGACTGGCATCCATCTGACTTGTTACACTGGCACAGGGCTCGATCTCGATCTGTTGCAGCAAAAGCTGGAAGTCAAGATTCCAAGATACTTCTTTACTAAACTGCGCCAAATCCTTAGGCCCATAACAGCCATTGGCTTTTTTGACAGAATCCGCTTCAGGCGTGCCGTAGCGAAGCATTTCCGCAGTCGCTTTGTCCGACATGAAGTCGATGTATTTCATCGCTGCCTGCGGATCTTTCGTTTTCGAATTAATAACCGTTGTCATTTGAACCGGATTATTGACCCCCACGGCAAAACGACCATACGTAGAAGCAGGGAGCTTAATGGATGAAACTTCGGCAGTCGGCACATTCTTTTTCAAAGGCTCATAATAGGTAGCATAGTTCGCAGGGTCAACCGTACGTCCGACAAAAATACCTGTCTTCCCGTTAATCCAATCTTGAACCGCTTTCTGACCATTTTTATCTGTTAAGAAATCCTTATCCGTAAGACCTGCGTCAAACAATTGTTTCTTGAAGGTCACTGCTGCTTTGGCTCTATCCCAATCATGAACTAGCTTTCCATCTTGCAGCACCCAACTCACATCCTGGAACATCGTGGAGATTGCACTGCCTGTTTCACCGCTCAGCGCGATACCATAGGTGTCCTTTTTGCCATTGCCATCGGGATCATTATTCGCAAACGCCTGTGCAACCTTGAATAGGTCTTCCACGGTTTCAGGCGCCTTCAGGCCTAGCTTCTTCAACCAGTCTTCACGAATAAAGAGTGCTTGAAAGCCAACGAGCTTCTGAACACGACCAAATTCATATTGCTTGCCATCCGATTTGGAACCCGCTTTTTTCAGCTCAGGGTACTTTTGCATGAGTGCCTTGTAGGTAGTGCTGTACTTTTGGATCAAATCATCAACGGGCATAATCTGTTTTTGCTGATAAAGCTGGTCTCTGAAATTGGTATCAAATTCATGAATCACGTCAGGCGCGCTGCCGGATGCAAATAAAATATTCAACTTCTGTACAGACTCTCCGCGAGGAATAGGTACATACTTGGCTTCGGCTGGTCCTGTTTCATTTACCCATTTGGTCCATCTGTTATTATCAATGGTGCCCATGCCTTGTGGAATGTTGCCGCGATCATAGAGCGTAACGGAAATGTTCCCCTTTTTTGCAGGTGCAGCTGTTCCTGCCGTTGTTCCCGATGGTGCAGCCGTAGATTCCGAGCCACTTTCTTTCGAGCAGGCAACCAATAAGCATCCACATGCCATTGTCAGCGTTACGAGTGTTACCATTTTCCGATTCCAAGTTTTCATCTTCCATTACCCCTCTTCTGAGTTTTATCCTTTAATAGCCCCGATCATGACGCCCTTAACAAAATGCCTTTGCAGCAATGGATAGATGATCATGATTGGAAACACCATGACAATAATGGCAGCGGAGTTCACTTCTTCTGGTGTTAATAAAATTTGATCTGCTGCATCTGAGCTATTCATTTGCGCTAGCATCGTTTGACTTTGAATCATTTGTTGAACCAAAACCGACAAGTTATATTTCGTTGTCTCATTGATGTAAATAAGGACATTAAAGAATGCGTTCCAGTAGCCCACACCGTAGAATAAGGCAAGTGTCGTAAGAACTGGCAGGGATAATGGCAGTACGATCCGCGTCAAGTATTTCCAATCGCCACAACCATCAATCCGAGCAGCATCATCCAGCTCGCTTGGAATGTTCTCCATGAAAGAGCGGAGTACGAGAAGATTAAAGGTACTGACAAGTCCCGGCAGCCATAAAGCCCAATACGTGTTCATTATGCCATAGGCTTTCACGGTCAAATAGGTTGGAATAAGTCCACCGCCGAATAGCATCGTAAAGACGATCGCGAACAAGTACCATTTTCTCCCGAAGAAGTAGGAACGCGTTAATGGATATGCCGCCAGTATGGTAAAAGCCATACTCAAGACAACTCCAACCCCTGTAATCTCTACGCTATTAAAAAAGGATTGTATAATGGGTGAGCCTGACATCAGCTGTTTATAGGATTCGAGCGAGAAGCCAATTGGATAAAAGGTTACCCAGCCTGATGCCACCGCATGCGTATCACTAATCGACAGCGATATGATGTGGAGCAAAGGGAATAAACACGCCAATGCTGCTATTGTTAATAAGCCATAAAATATGACGACTAATGTTCGTTCACCATATGAAGTTTGCATGTCGTCCTCCCCCTACCACAAGCCATTGCCGAATTTGCGAGCAATTCGATTCGTAACGAATACAAGAATCAAGCTGACCAAGGACTCAAATAGTCCGATTGCTGCTGTTAAACTGAATTGTGAGCCCATTAAACCAATTTTGTACACATAGGTAGAAATAACTTCGGATACATTGGAAACGGTTGAGTTTTGCAGCATAAAAATTTGATCAAAACCTACTTCCATGACACGCCCCATCGCCAGTATAAACATTAATACCACCGTTGAACTGATACCAGGCAGGGTTACATGCCATATCTGCTTCCATTTACTAGCGCCATCTAATCCAGCAGCCTCATATAGACTGCCATCAATACTACCCAGTGTAGCTAAGTAAACAATGGCACTAAATCCAGCTTCTTTCCAAATCCCAGAACCTACGAAAATAGAAAGCCATGAACCTTCATGATACAAGAATGCGTACGAGTGTCCGAATAGATACTGCCAAACACTATTTAGCATTCCACTTTGCTGTGAAAAGATGGTAACGATAATTCCCCCAACGATAATCCACGAGAAGAAATGGGGCAGGAACACGAGCGTTTGTACGAGACTTTTAAACCATTTGGAACGAACTTCATTTAACATAATCGCCAGAAGAATTGGAAAAGGAAAACCAATAAAGATCGACATCATACTGAGTAAAAGTGTATTTCTTATAATTTGAAGCGTAGCAGGTGTACTAAATAGAACCCGGAAGTTCTCAAGTCCAACCCAGGGACTGTGAAGAATACCATCTCCAAAATTGTAGTGTTTGAACGCCATGATACTACCGAACATCGGTACATATTTAAAAGCAATAAAGAAAAGGATAATCGGCGTAAACATGAGGTATAGTGGAATGTTGCGTTTCCAAGTTGCGCTGCCGATATGGTTCACCCCCACTGATGCGTCTGTGTCAGAATCTCCTGCAGGTTCGATCTGAACACAACCTCACTATACTTGGAGGGCCGTATCGCCACAATTTCCATTATTCGCACCATAAACATTTATGTAAATCTATACGAAAAAACCGCCCTTAGCTTTTGCAAAGGGACGGCTCGTCTTGCCTAACGGTCAATAAACAATTTCCGCGAGTTATCATTTTGGTAAATACGCTGTTTTTCCTAGGTAGCATGCTGCTTTCGGTACTCGCCTGGTGTGCTGCCTTCGGACTTTTTGAAGGTGCGGATAAAGGAAATCACCTGCAGATAACCGACTTGTTCACCAATCGACTGCACAGGTTCGGTCGTCTGAAGGAGCAACCGTTTAGCTTCTGTCATTCGAATATCGATCAGGTATTCAACGAAACGTTCACCTGTTTCCGCTTTAAATAACTTGCTCAGTACCCGTGAAGGAAGATCGAATTTCTCACTCAAATAATTGAGGGATAAATCCGGATTGCTATAATTTTGAAGCAAGTAAGCTTTAATCTCATCAATGCGGTTATGGTGCTCGTTGGCTAGCTGCCATTCCTGTATGGACTCAACCAAGGAACCCAGCAAATCTTGTAAGCCTACTTGGATATCTCCGATGAGATCTGTGGCAACCAGAGCGGTCCTCGCTTCAACATTGAGCCGAGTTACCCAATTGCGGGCGAGTTCTGGCGGCAGGTCTTCCATTTCTTTTTCCAAAGCGAAAAATAAATAGTGAATGATATCGAGTACCTTCTCCCGAGGAAGCAGCTCTGTTCTCATATCCACAAACAGTTCTTCCAAAATCCGCTGCCATTCCCCCTCCGCTGCTCGCACAGCTTTGACTAACGATCGAACGGATTGCAGTTGGCTGTAGATATCACTCTGTAGATGTGATTGCGTTTCTGTCGCATAGTAGACGTTGTTATAGCCACGGAGCGTCCTAAATTGCCCAGCTTTCAGCGCATCTTGATAGGAATGGCCAATTTCTTCGGCATCATTCCCTCTAGTCCCTACATAAATGGATATTGTAAATTTCAAATTCGTGGAAACCCAATTTTTGATTAATTGTGCCAGAGGTTCGATTGATGGGTAATCTTGTTCACCCTGTACATAGAGAATGGCACATAATTGATCCGCCTCTTTCCATTCGAACCAAACTGTTAACTCTTGGCTCTGAGCAATTTCTTGCAGCACACCATGAATAACAAACTTAAATAACGACTGGTCCCTGCTGGAGTATTTCGCTTGGAATTCTTGGTAGTTATCGATTTCAATAATCATCACAAGCGTGGAATGAAAACTCTGAGGAAGCTCTAATTGCACTGCTTCAGTCTCCCACTCCGCTTGATTCAGAGAGAAATTACCTTCTAATAGTTCATAAAACCAATATTTTTTGCGGATGGATAGATCCTCTTGATGCCGCAGTTCATATTGATTGGATTTCTCAACTAAATTATCCAGGGCTGAGGTAATAAACTGAAATTCGTCATGTTCGGACTTCTTCCCCATAGACAGACTTCTTTTCAATGCATAACGATCAATTCGAATCATAATCTCTTCAATCGGCTTGTAATTGCGATGGGTAATAAACATTAAGAACATGAGGCTAATCAAGATCGCACCAAACATCGGCAGGGTCCATGCACCAAAAAATACAGCTAATAAACTCCCTTGCTCCAACTTAGGCACCTTAACAGTGAGCTTCCAACCCGTATAGGAAGACGCAATAGTGCTAATCCCCCATGAATTCGGTTCAACATCCAATCCCACTTCAAGCTCTTTGAATGGTTGATCTTCAGCGCTCATCTCGATGGAATCTGCGGCATTCGCTTTAATGGATTGCAGCATGCCGATCAGTGATCCCAGTTTAATATTGATGACCACGACGCCATTGGGCACTGATGATGTGATGGGAACCTTTTTAACAAGAGAAAGCACCTTATCAGAACGTGCTTCCCCGATGAATTGATTGTACGAACGAGGGGCTGTCCATTGAACGCCCGCTTCCCCCTTAAAGGCAGCTTCCACAAAGGGAGCATCCGCAAATTGGTCAATTTTAAAAATGGAATTATCCGTAATCACTTCATTATTTGATTTCTTATAGATGTACACGTCACCGGCAAATGGGAACAACGTCTTGATGTTACTCAGCCTTTGCGAGATTTCATACGCCGCATACGGCGATACTGAATCATTACTGCTAAAATAACCCTTGATGGATTCATCGGTTAGCATCTGTTGGATGACGAAATTCTCGATTGTTTGAAACGAGGAGTCCACGACATTCATGACATGTGAAGCGAATACGTCATTCGTATTCTGAATGCGTTCTCTCGTCTCAACATTCCATTTGTAATAGAACACCATCATTAAGACCAACACGATAAAAAAGAAAAAAGGTACATATGAAAATAATAATCGGTAAAACCATTTCCTTTGCATGGTCTCCCCCTAATCGTCATTGCGAAGATAAGTTTAGTTTACTACATTGGGAGGGATTTGTACGAAGCCATAGTGTAAAATGTGTTGAGATACATATAAACGGATTTTAAATATGTCCAATGTTACGACAATACGTGTAATGGGTGTACCTGATACTTATGAAGAGGAAGAAGATAAGAAATTTAGAGAGTGGTCAAAAGGGGATTATTATCGGCTGTTGAGTTGAGACTGATGCCGTAGTCATTAGACGAGACAATTTTGTCACAAAAAGGGGACGTGCTTATCATGCATGTCCCCCTTTTCAGTACTACGCCGTCGGTGCCGGATGCATTTCCATCCGCCTGAGATCAATAATCATGTTACCACTTTTGAGTATATCTAAACCAATTAGTCCGTTAATATAATTCATATCATCGTGGAAAACGCCAAAATCAATACTGATATCATTTAAAATAAGGTTACCGAGCTGGACGTGATCTAACTGCTTTTGGAATGAAAACTCTTCTCCCCCAATACCAAAGCTTCTCACAAGCTTATCTCCGTTCTCGAATGCAATGCCGATTTCTGACACGATATCAGAAGAGAGGAGAGAATGGGCTGCACCAGTATCAATCACTAAATTGTTAATCGTCAAAAAGTTACCTTTATAGCAAATAGTCATAGAGGTTTGGAGTAAATGATGTGCATATTCAATCTGCATGTCGTCTACTCCGATATAAAGGGTTTTGTCTAATTTCAATGGTTATCTTCTCTTGACCGGTATGGTAGACGATGTTGTTGTCCCGGCACCTAAATAATTCTTTAGTTGCTTCATGCGGGTCTTGAATCGCTCTAACCAATGCAACTTCATCAACGTACTGAACATTATCCGCTGTATGGGAAGTAAGGATTTCAAGTAAAACGTATTGGTCAGGATAAATATTGCGAACTTCTTGCCATTGCATAGGAAACACACCTCGCTTACAGTGTTTTTTACTAAAAGTATACCATACTAAACGATCACTACAGCAATCTTAAAATACGCTACAGTGCGCAAAAAAGAGGGAGCTGCGCTCCCCCTCTTCTACAAAGGCACCACGTTGCGCCAACCGCGCAACGCTGTAAT
Source organism: Paenibacillus sp. J22P165 (assembly GCF_059692015.1). Lineage (NCBI taxonomy): Bacteria > Bacillati > Bacillota > Bacilli > Caryophanales > Paenibacillaceae > Paenibacillus > Paenibacillus sp. J22P165. The sequence continues at coordinate 8,488 of NZ_JCAUAP010000015.1, forward strand.
ATCTTCCGCGCCCGCAGCCGCGTAAGCTTCACACACAAAGCCCGGGACTTCCGTGCCGTCCCGGAGCTCAACCTTGCCGATCCCGAGCGGAGCCGGGATCGCTGCCGCGAAGCCGCCGAATGCCTCAAGCGGCATCTCCCAAATCTCCAGCTGGATGGCCGCGCCACCCTGCTGTTGCTTGATCATCCCCGGCTTCGCAGGGGATGTCGGCAGCTTCACAAGGCTGTACTTCGCCGCGGATTCATCCTCCCGGATGAATCGCGCTCCGCAGCCTTGCATCTGTTTCTCCAGCGGGTAGCCACGCATGTGCAACCCGCACACCGCCACCAGCGTCGTCGGCGCTGGAAGTGAAGGTGTGGTTACAGGTATGATGTCGCCTGCCACAAACAACTCCGCCGCCCCACAGATCAATCCCTCTTCCTCCGCCACAGCGAAGAGTGTAATCCCAAAAGGCGTCTCCGGCGCAGCGTCGCCCGCAGGCACAGCAACCGCGCACAAATCCAGCAGGTTGCAATGGTTCGTATAGCGACCCATATCGCGATTCGTGCTGATCGGGTCCGCAAGAACTTGCTCACGCGTCCACGTGCCACCGCAGGTTGGCATCACAAGCACAGCATCCTGAAGTAACTTTCGAGCTTCCAGCTTATACTGTTGAAGCTTATGCATCGCAACAAATACAGATGCTGCATCATACTCGGCAGCTGCGCCTGAGCGTAATATCTTCTCCGTCACGGGATATGCTACGCCAGGATTCGCTTCGATAAACGGCCCAATATCGGCCCAGCGTTCAGCCACCCAAGGACCTTCATATAAAATCGCCGCAGCTTGCGCGAATAGTTCAACATCTACCTCAACAATCGAAATCCCCTCACGGCGGCTAACCTCACGCACCTGCTCAACGGCGCGCAGCCACGCTTCACGATACTCCGCAGCGTAAGGCCCATAGAAGCCTAACTCGCCTTTAGGCAAGCAAACTCGACTAGGCAATCCCGCCGGCTTCCGCACCACGTCGCGGGACCAAGGATCTTCAGCGTGGACACCCCGCGCCACGCTGTCTACGACAAGTGCATCCGCTAGGGAATGCGCGAAGACCGTGACACAGTCGAGGCTCGCACAGGCTGGCACGACCCCTTTGGTCGGCCACGCGCCGAGACTCGGCTTATAGCCGACTAGGCGATTCAGTGCTGCCGGCACACGGCCGGAACCTGCTGTATCGGTGCCAAGTGAGAAAACCACTTGGCCACGGGCTACACTGACGGCTGAGCCAGAGCTCGAGCCGCCGCTGATCAGTTCAGGACGCAAGGCGTTATGCGCGTCCCCGTAAGGGCTGCGAGCGCCGACTAAGCCTGTCGCGAACTGATCGAGGTTCGTTTTGCCTACTGGAATGGCGCCTGCCGCAATTAATCTCTCCACGACACCCGCATGCTCATCTGGCGTAAACGCATATTCTGCGCAAGCTGCAGTCGTCGGAACACCCTTTAGATCAATGTTATCTTTGATCGCAAACGGAATCCCCCACAGAGGCGCATCTGCCCTCGAGAGAGAGGACAGACGATCCAAGTACGGCTGAATCGCATCCATAGAAGGCGGCGTTATCCAAATATTCATATCCGCATCCGCGATCGAACGCTCTACAATGGTCGCCATAACCTCCTGTGGAGATAATGTGCCCGCTTCATACTTTTCACGCAAGTACGCTATCGTTAACTCTTTTGCTACTGTAATGCCCATAGCCCCTTCACCTCTCCCTTACGCAGATTGTGCGATACCTAGAATAAGTTGCCCAGCATGCACCTGATCGCCCGGCTTCACACCAACCATCGACACATATCCATCACAAGGCGCGTGCTGTGGGAACTCCATTTTCATACTTTCGAGGATGGCCAGTTGGTCGCCTTTCTTCACTTGCTCACCGGGAGATACCAACACTTTCCAAACACTGCCTGGCATAATACCGCGTACCGCAATCGTTCCTGCAGGCAGCTCATCCTCTGGCGCAGCATCCCCTGTCTCCTGCTCGGAGACATATTCAGCAAGTCCTTTCGCCTTCCAGCTCTCACGCTCCTCATTGAACGCTACGCGCTGCTCAGCACGGAATGTTTCTGCACTCTCTTCTATAGAACTTAAAAATTGCAGATACTCCCCTAAATCAAACGTCGTCTCCTGAATATCAGCCTCATAACGACCGCGAGGGAAATCCTCACGCAGTTGCAGGAGCTCTTCCGCACTCACTTCATAGAACTGGATTTGATCAAAAAATCTCAACAACCAAGGCTTACCCGTCTGAAAGCTCTCCGTTGAGCGCAGACGATTCCACATTTGAATCGTACGTCCTACGAACTGATATCCGCCTGGACCTTCCATTCCATACACACACATGTATGCTCCACCGATACCTACGGCATTTTCTGGTGTCCATGTACGAGCTGGATTATATTTCGTTGTGACTAGACGATGACGAGGATCAACCGGCGTTGCTACTGGAGCCCCTAAATACACATCACCTAACCCCAGTACGAGGTAGTTGGCTTCATATACGATTTTCTTCACTTCATCTATAGTGTCTAGGCCGTTAATCCGTTGAATGAACTCAATATTGCTCGGGCACCAAGGTGCATCTGGCCGGACGCCTTGTTGATAGCGCTCGATCGCAAGCTGCGTTGAAGGATCATCCCATGACAAGGGCAAGCGCACAATACGCGATGGTACACGGAACTGTTCTAAAGGAGGGAGAGCAGCGTCGATCTCGACGACCTTACGGCAAGCTTCTGTCACCGTAATTTGCGATGGATCAATATGAATTTGTAAAGAGCGGATCCCCGGAGTCAGATCAAGCACTGGAATGGAACCACTTTCCACGATTGCCTGCATCAATGCCTGCACTTGGAAGCGAAGCAGTAAATCTAGCTCAAGCTCACCGTATTCGACGAGCAAGTTTTGGTCTCCACAGCAACGGATCGTGATTGGGAAGCGACGGTTCTCTACTTCATGGAAAAGTCGCGGATACTCCGGCGTAATCTCCTCATTTACATCAGGCAACTGCACGTGTACCAATTGGTCAAAATGTCCCTCGCCAATCGCACGCAGGTTACTCTCTTGCAGATCACGCAATGCCTCGGCTTCAGGAAGCGTCAGCAGGTGGAAACGGATCGAGTCACCAGGGTGTAATTGACCTAGCTTCCAGAACTCGGCTGACGCCGTCGTCACCGGACATACGAAACCTCCAAGACTTGGTCCATCTGGTCCAAGCAGAATGGGCATATCACCAGTCAAATCCAACGTACCAATCGCGTAAGCATTATCGTGAATATTGGAAGGGTGAAGTCCCGCTTCTCCGCCATCTTCCCGCGTCCATAGCGGAGCTGGCCCTTTCAAGCGAACACCAGTTCGCGATGAGTTAAAATGCACTTCCCAGCTCGTTTCTGTCAGTTGATCCAGATACTCCGTCCGCAAAAACTCCCCTGTACAATGCGGTCCAGGAACGACCCCAATCGTCCACTCGCGTGTCATGCCAGGGCGATGATCTTGAGCTAATTCATAAACGTCTTGCACACGGTTGTCGCCGCCTTTATTCACACCAAGCACGTCTCCCGTGCGAAGCGCACGTCCCCCGTGACCCCCGAAGCCGCCCAGCGTAAACGTGGACGAACTGCCAAGTAGCTTCGGCATATCCAGCCCGCCGCCAATGAGCAAATACGTGCGCATGCCTTCTTTGGCTTCACCAAAGCTCAGCAATTGCCCTTTTGTCGCATAGACAGGTCGATACGTCGCAACTGTCTCTCCGTCCAGCTCTGCCTGCATATCCGCCCCAGTCACGCAGAACCACATGTCGCTGCGGAACTTGTAGGAGCCACCACGCAGGGTCATTTCTAATCCGGGAGCATCATCTGCATTACCAAGCAACTTGTTCCCAATGCGGAAGGATAGCGGATCCATCGGTCCACAAGGCGGCACACCGACATCCCAATGGCGAATACGGCCTGGGAAGTCTTGCACGGTTGTTTGAATGCCGCCATCGACGACTTCCAGTGCACGCTCTGTAGGTTCAAATGTATTCAGCAATTGCGTATATACATTGCCGCTCAGACAAGCTTCTTCTTGCAGAAGTGCACGTACATACTGTAGGTTCGTTGTTATCCCATACATGCGCGTTTCAGCCAGCGCTTCCACTAATTTATGGATCGCGTCTAAGCGGTCCTTGCCGTGAACAATGATTTTAGCCAGCATCGGGTCATAGAGTGTCGTTACGGTCAGACCATCGCGAACCCATGTCTCATTACGTGCTTCACTAGAGAAAACAGCGCGATCCAACTGCCCTGCACTCGGTCGAAACTGTTGGAGACAGTCCTCCGCGTAAATCCGCGCTTGGATACTGTGGCCTTGCGGCTTGCGGATCAACGACCCTAGATCATCCAGTTCCAACGCCGCTTCACGTACCATCCACTCCACCAAGTCAATGCCGAGTACTTCCTCCGTCACACCATGCTCCACTTGAAGGCGCGTGTTCACTTCCAAGAAGTAAAACTCACACGTTTCTGGATCGTAGAGATACTCAACGGTGCCTGCACTGCGGTAACCAACTTCTGCTGCCAAACGTTTCGCCGAAGCGAACATCGCCTCACGTACTTCGTCCGATAAGTTCGGAGCTGGGCTTTCTTCAATAACCTTTTGATTACGGCGTTGGATGGAGCAATCGCGCTCCCCCAAAGTTACAACCTCCCCTAAGGAGTTGCCGAAAATCTGTACTTCAACGTGACGAGCACGGGCAATATATTTCTCGAGGAACATGCCTCCGTTTTTGAAATTCGTTTCGGCCAAATGGCGTACACCATCGTAGGCAGAGCGCAGCGTGGCTTCATCTGCACAAACACGCATGCCGATACCCCCGCCGCCTGCTGTACTTTTCAAAATAACGGGGTAACCAATACGTGCTGCTTCCGTCAAAGCTTCTTCTAATTCAGTGATTAGAGGAGTACCTGGCAGCATCGGCACGCCTGCTCTTTCGGCAATCTCACGTGCGGAATGCTTCAGTCCGAACATCTCCATTTGCTCCGGCGTCGGTCCGATGAATACAATGCCATGTTCGCGACATGCGCGGGCAAAATCCGCATTTTCACTCAAGAAGCCATACCCAGGATGGATCGCTTGCGCACCAGTTTCGAGCGCCGTTTGGAGAATGAGTTCTGTATTCAAGTAACTCGACTTCGCTGGCCCCTCACCGATCAGAACGGCCTCATCGGCTCCATCCACATGTAAACTATCTTGATCTGCAGCCGTATAAACAGCCACGGATTGAACTCCCATTTTGCGCAATGTACGTTCGATACGTACAGCGATCGCTCCACGGTTCGCAATTAGCACTTTTGTAAACATCGTAACCACTCCTTCACATTTATGTTCGTTATTTATCCCAGATGAGCACCTGTATCGGCGTCGGGTTATAGGCATTACATGGATTGTTAAGCTGTGGACAATTGCTGATCAATGCCATCGTGCTGGCAATGGACTGCATTTCAACATAACAGCCAGGCGCGGACACGCCATCATCGAATTTCAAACCACCATCCGGAGTCACAGGTACATTCATAAAGAAATTAATGTTTGGCGCTAAATCCCGTTTCGTATATACACCGTCTTGCCCAGCTAGCTGCAGCATGAACGTATCGCGACAATTGTGCATCGACAATTTATCGTGTGAGTAACGCACGGTATTGCTCTGCGCCGAGCACGAGCCACCGACCGTATCATGACGGCCGCAGGTGTCAGCTACGATTTTCAGCATTTCCTTGCCCGACTCCGCTCTTAGGATGGAACCTGTGCTCAAGTAAATATTGCTTTGACCTGTGATCGTCGCCACTGCACTGTAGTGATCCTCTGGATTTTCCGCATCATAGAACAATGTGTCTGCTGCCTGATTGCCTTCCAGATCCACGATCCGCATCACTTGCCCTGGCTTCAGAACACGCATCCAGCCATCTCCCGCCTGAATCACTTCACTATATATCGCATCCTCCACTAGACGAGGGCTTTCCACTCGATTAAATACAGCCATATTCCCAGCCTCCTCCGATTAGTTAGTTCTATTAAGAACCTAGCAGTGTGTGATATTCCCATGTATTTTCATAAGCTCGGCGATTCTCCGGGCGATAATTCAAGCAAAAATCATCTTCATTGACAGGTGGTGCTGCTAGCACTTCGATTTTGATAGGCACGGATGGATAACTCGCTCTTGGATCAAGTGGATTCGGTGTGTTGGACAAAACGACTAGTGTGTCCAGCTCTGTACGCAAAGTCACCGTTGCCCCTGCTGGGCAATGCCCCAGACTCAACCGCATATCCCCATTCTCATCCACGACCACTTTGGAAAAGAGATTCACCACCGGCATCATATCCCGCATGCTCAGGCCGTTGCGAACCAACTCAACCGCGAAGTTCTCTTGACCGCTCCGTAGCCAATCGTTACGCAGCTCTTGGTAATTCGTCGTTCCGTACTTGGCATCTGTTGCTGCACGACTTGTGTATCCGCTAAGTGGGTCATGCCAGCCTAAGCTGTCTTCCACGATACTCACCATCGCACGGCCGTTATCGCTCATCAGTACATTCCCACGAGTCAAATGCGCCGTATGCTGTGCCTTGAGCGTATCCGGCATATTGTAACGCTCCGTCAGATCCTTCGCGTGGTAGAACTGGATTGACACATTCGCACCCGCTTCCAGCGCAGTCAAACGAATCAACTTCCCTTTGCCAATCGTCCCTGACCATTTATCCCCTGGTCCGATGTCCTTGCTCCAAATGTTCCCCATGCTATCGCTCTCCTTCGCTTTTTTGCTTAAACAAAAAGGGAGACATCACAAGACCATTGTCTTGGTGATATCTCCCAGGTTTTTATCCTTCCGTGGCACTCTCTCACAAGAGTGGTTTACTCTCGGACCAGCCCGGAACGTTACCGGCGGAACCCTAGTAAACAATCGTATTCGTTTGTGTTACTAAACATAACATCGTTGATGATACGTGTCAATAACTTCTAATTATTTTAGTTTATATACGTAAAATACTTCTCATAACCCCAACTATGTGTTATATTAACTTACACAAACAACGAATATCTAACATCATAAATGAAATGGTTAACCACCTTATATAAAAGTCATGAAACATGACATACAAAGTTTTCTAGGGTTCCGCGGGCAGCCTAATTCCCGGCCTGGACCAAGAGGAGACGCACAGCTAAACACTGTGTTCACGGAGGGATAAAAGCCCGGGAGATATCTGTAACCTAGATATCACCTTGGCTTTTTTGCATATAAAAACCTCTTCTGTGTTCACATAAATCACTGATGAGGGAGTGTTATCGCTATGACCACTGAAGGCACACTACGTAAATCCCTAAGCCTGTACCAAGTTGTTTATATGGGACTCGCTTGGATGACTCCTATGATTTATTTTTCCATCTACGGAATCGCTTATGAGAATGCACATGGTATGTTAACGCAAGCCTACCTGCTCGCCTTCATCGCTATTTTCTTCACCGCGTACAGCTATGGTGTGATGTCGAAGGTTTTTCCGACTTCGGGTTCCGCCTACACGTACACCAAAAAAAGCATCCATCCCTATCTAGGGTTTCTCGTCGGCTGGGTCTTGCTCCTGGACTATTTCTTCTCCCCTATTATCGCGTGCCTAACCTTCGGCATCTATCTGCATGCTCAGTTCCCGTCCATTCCTGCTTATGTGTGGATCATCGGACTTAACATCGTCCTCGGTCTCATTAATATCATCGGCATCAAATTCTCTGCAAATATCAGCAAATTGTTCGTCTGGATTCAGATTATTTTCATCGCGGTATTCTGTTTCTTTCTGTTCCGTAACTTATCTGGTGTTGGTGAGATTCATCCACTACAACCTTTTCTGCAAACCGATGTGCCTTTCTCTACCATTCTTGCTGGCGCCTCCATTATATGCTTCTCTTTCTTAGGCTTTGATACAGTGACAACGATGGCGGAAGAAACGGTCAACTCTGAGAAAACCATCCCGCGCGCTATCATGATCATCATTATTACAGCCAGCGTTCTTTACTTAGTACCCTCTTTTCTAACGCAGCTCGTATATCCGCATTTAACTTTTGTTCATATCGATTCTGCCGGCTTTGAAATTGTCAAAATGGTTGGCGGCGCCGCATTAAGCTCCGTATTCCTCACTGTTTTGATTCTTGCGATCTTCACACAAGGATTATCGTCCGTTACCAGCGTATCACGCCTCCTATTCGTGTTGGGGCGAGATAACGTGCTGCCAAAGCGAGTGTTCGCGTTCCTTCATCCGAAGTTCAATACACCGGTTTTCAACATTGTAATCGTTAGCGTCGTTTCGTTGCTCGCACTCGTGATCTCCCTAGATAATGCTGTGAAATTCGTTAATTTCGGCGCCCTTACCGCTTTCTTCTTCGTAAACGTATCTGTCATTGCGCAAAAGTATATGAAAGAACGCCAACGCTCGCCAAAGCAAACAATCTTGTATCTGGTGCTTCCGTTGCTAGGTGCCGGATTCATCGGCTATCTACTGTCACTGTTGGATAAAGACGCGTTATGGATGGGTGTAACATGGCTACTGATCGGGGTGGTGTACCATCTCGTTCAAAAGCGTACCTCACAAATGAAGAACTCTACGTCAGTAGTGACTGAGCGTTTGCCAGGAAGTGCACAGCCCGCTGGCACATTGAAGTAATTGGTAGTGACAGCAGCAATAATACAACATAAAAACAGTTGGAGTGAGTTGACTCCGACTGTTTTTTTCTATTGTGATAAAACACTTCGAATGAAATGTGGTTACAACAAAAAAAAATGAATCGATAAAACTTTGTTTCCCTATTGCAACTTTTTCGGATATGGATAATAATATAAGAAATAAATGTTTCCCGAAGTCAACAATTGTGGGCTTGTACAAGTTTGAAGTATCGCATGAGAAAAAAAGTGAAAGATTGGGGAGGACATAACGAAATGAATGTGATGACTATAAAAAGCTTTTGGAAGAAGAGTGCCGCCGTTGCTTTAGTAGGCGTTTTATTGACCGTAACCGCTTGTGGTACCACTGGGAAATCGCCAACTTCAACGGAGAAGGAGATTAAAGTCACCACAACAATAGGGATGATTACGGACATCGTCCAGAATGTTGGTTCGACACATGTCAAAGTAACGGGGCTCATGAATGCTGGTGTGGATCCTCATTTGTATAAAGCTTCCCAAGGCGATATTAAAAAGTTAGATGATGCCCAAATTATTTTCTATAATGGTCTGCACCTAGAAGGTAAAATGGTTGAGATTCTAGAGAAAATGGGTAAAGAAAAGCCAACCGTTGCCGTATCGGAAAAAATCGATCGTAAAGTATTGCGCTCCGGTGCCGAGATGGCAACAGAATACGATCCGCACATCTGGTTTAATGTGAAGCTGTGGATGAAAGCAACGGAGCAAGTCCGTGATTCTCTCATCGCGTTAGATCCTGCTCACAAGGAAGATTACACCAAAAATGCTGCCGCTTATTTAGTGAAGCTTGAAGAAATAGATCGCTATGCGACTGAGCAAATTGCTTTAATTCCTGAGGCATCCCGTGTGCTCGTAACAGCTCATGATGCTTTCGGTTACTTCGGGGACGCTTACCACATTCAAGTGAAAGGTCTTCAAGGGATCAGTACAGCGTCGGAATACGGATCTAAAGATGTAAGTCAGTTAAGAGATTTCTTAGTCGAGAAAAAAATCAAAGCTGTATTCGTTGAATCCAGTGTGCCTAAGAAATCCATTGAAGCGGTTATCCAAGGCGCTAAGGAAAAAGGTCACCAGATCCAAATCGGGGGAGAATTGTTCTCTGATGCTATGGGTACAACTGGAACACCCGAAGGTACTTATGTGGGGATGGTTCGTCATAATGTAGATACCATTGTCAAGGCGCTCAAATAGACGTGAAGCAAAGAACGGATTGAAATCGAATCGTATTGGAGGAATAACAATGAAACATGCTCCACTAACCATACACAACATGACTGTCGCTTATCATAAAAAACCTGTTTTGGAACAAGTCTCCTTAACGATCCCTGAAGGTAAACTAATCGGCATTGTGGGGCCGAACGGCGCAGGAAAGTCAACCTTAATTAAAGCAGCGCTTGGTTTGATTCCTAGCCTCTCAGGTGAAGTGAAGATATATGGAAAGCCCTATAAGGAACAGCGCAAGCTTGTTGGATATGTGCCGCAAAGGGAATCCGTCGATTGGGATTTCCCAACGAATGCGCTTGATGTTGTAACCATGGGCAGATATGGGCATTTAGGCTGGTTCCGTAGACCGGGAAATAAAGAAAAACAAATCGCCATGTCTTGTTTAGAGAAAGTAGGGATGGCTGACTTCGCAGACCGACAAATCAGTCAACTGTCCGGCGGACAGCAGCAACGTATTTTCTTAGCCAGAGCACTCGCTCAGGATGCCAGCTTATATTTCATGGATGAACCCTTCGTAGGCGTAGATGCCGCTACCGAAAAAGCGATCATCACCCTGCTCGGTGAGTTGAAGAAACAAGGAAAGACCGTACTCGTTGTTCATCATGATTTATCAACCGTTAAAGAATATTTTGATTGGGTGATTTTGCTCAATGTAGGCCTTGTGGATATCGGTCCGACCGATGAAGTATTTACGAAGGAGAAATTACAACAAACGTATGGCGGTAAACTTGCCATCTGGGATCGGGAAGATACCGAAAAGCAAATAGGATAAAGAGGTGAGCTACATGTTGGATTCATTGCTTCACTTATGGTTAGATCCGAATGCGCGATGGATATTACTCGGATGCTCATTACTCGGACTAAGCAGCGGAGTGTTAGGCAGTTTTGCTTATTTACGTAAACAATCGTTAATGGGCGATGCGCTATCGCATGCAGCTCTGCCAGGTGTGTGCGTGGCTTTTATGATCACAGGCTCCAAATCTATTCTTTTCTTCCTCATCGGAGCAGCTGTAGCCGGCCTACTTGCAACGCTAAGCATTGGATGGATTACGCGATATTCCAAAATCAAGAATGACTCGGCGTTAGGTATTGTATTATCCGTTTTTTTCGGGGTAGGCATCGTATTGTTGACGCAGATTCAGCATAGTTCAAGCGGTAATCAAAGTGGTTTGGATAAATTTCTATTCGGTCAAGCGGCATCCATGATTCACTCTGATGTTATGACAATGGCCATTATTTCTTTTTTATTAGTTGGTGTGTGTACATTATTCTTTAAGGAATTTAAATTATTGAGCTTTGACCCCGGCTATGCGAGAGGTTTAGGGTTTCCTGTAGGGATCCTGGATCATTTCATGATGTTTCTCATTGTCGTTGCCGTCGTTGTCGGCATCCAAGCGGTAGGCGTCGTCTTAATGGCAGCACTATTAATTACACCTGCTGTTGCAGCTAGATATTGGACTGAAAAATTAGGGTTAATGGTCATCTTATCTGGCCTATTCGGAGCATTTAGCGGATTCGTGGGGACTTATTTAAGTACAATGGGCAGCAACTTGCCTACAGGTCCACTCAGTGTGCTCGCGGCTACGCTGGTATTCGTCTTCTCTCTCTTTTTTGCTCCAAAACGAGGGCTTCTCATTAAAATGATTAGACAGTCGTCGATGAAACAAAAGATTCAAAATAGTTCCGAGCCAGAGCACTACGTCAAGGCAAAAGAGGTGAGTCCTGTTGAATGATTTCTGGATTATTCTCACCGCCGCACTTGTCGCTGCCTCTTGTTCCTTAGTTGGCTGCTTCCTTGTCCTGCGTAAAATGGCCATGATTGGTGATGCCATCAGCCATTCCGTACTTCCGGGTATCGTTATCGCTTTTCTGATTAGCGGTTCTAGGGGTTCAATCTTTATGCTGATCGGCGCTGCAGTAATTGGACTCATTACGGTATTCTTAATCCAACTTTTCCAACAAAGCGGTGTGCAGTCAGATGCTTCTATCGGTGTCGTGTTCACGGCCATGTTCTCCATTGGCGTTGTGCTTGTCAGTTTGTATACGAGACAAATCGATCTAGATTTGGACTGTGTGCTTTATGGCGAAATCGCCTATGTGCCGTGGAACACGATTGAAGTTGGGGGTATAAGTATCGGACCCAAAGCTGTCTGGGCGGTTGGTTTTGCGCTCATACTGAGCAGTCTTGTCATCGGCATCTTTTATAAACAGTTCAAACTCTGTTCGTTCGATCCGGCTCTTGCTGCTGCAGTGGGCATTCCGGTCTTACTATTCCACTATCTATTGATGGGCTTAGTGTCGATCACGACGGTAGCTTCTTTTGAAAGTGTGGGTGCCATTCTAGTTGTGGGTATGCTAATCGTACCTGCAGCGACTGCCTATCTGTTAACTGAAAAACTTAGTGTCATGATCATGCTGAGCATGGCTGTCGGAGTTATCTCCTCCGTAATTGGCTATTATGTCGCCTACTTACTGGACGCTTCCATTGCTGGCTGTATGATTAGTGTGGCAGGTGTAATGTTCGCACTCGCTTTCCTCTTATCACCAACCAACGGACTCATCATCCGTAAAATTCGTCAAAAGCGTGGATTGTCTAGGATGACACCAGAATCCGCTTAGTTCATGGAACAACAAAGAAACCACTTCCAATTTCGTACTTGGTTGTGGTTTCTTTGTTATAAAGCGCCCTTAACGTTCCTTACTTCCGATCAGCCGGGAACACCAGCCCAATCTGTCTCCGCGCCTCATCCATAATAGCCATCGCCGCACTGGAATTCGCATGCGAGTTCGTCGGAGACTCTAGTTCGCCCGTTTTGATCAGTCGACTAAACTCTTCCGCCTCGTAGCGCATCGTTCTCACACTTTGCTCCTGTGTTAAATCCTCGACAGAACCGTCGCGGTAACGAATTTGCACCTTCTCAGGTTGGTTAATCTTATCGATAACCATCGTCGCCAGTTCGCCTTGGATTTCAGCGGGCAGGTAGGAGCTTGCGATTTTGGAGTGCTGAATGACAGCATCCATCTCTGGGTAGCTAAGCAGCAGGCTCCCTTCACCATCAACGCCGGATTCCAGCATCACTGCATTTGCCTGAACTTTATCCGGCGCACCAAACAATACAACCAACGGATAGATGCAATACACACCTAGGTCCATCATGGACCCATTGGAGAACTCAGGATTGAACGCATTCAGCACAGTCCCCTGCTTGTAGGCGTCATATCTAGATGAATATTGGCAATAGCCAGCAAAATAACGTCTTACCTTCCCAATCTTATCTAAATTTTCTTGCACGACTTTAAAATTAGGCATCAGCGTCGATTTCAACGCCTCCATGAACACAACTTTGTGACTGCGTGCCGCTTCAATCATGGCAGCCAATTCAACGCTGTTGGAAGCCGCAGGTTTTTCACAAATGACATGCTTGCCGTGCTTCATACAGTGAACCGCATACTCTGCATGCAAGGAATTCGGGCTAGCAATATAAACAGCATCGAACGCATCACTTTGTGCAAATGCCGTTAAGTCTGTAAATTGATGTGCGATGCCAAATTTCCCAGCAAATTCAGCCGCTTTATCTCCCGTACGGGAGTAAACAGCTGTCACTTCGAACTCTCCTGTTTCGAGCGCCGCGTGTATGAATTCCTCTGTGATCCAGTTCGTACCAATAACTGCAAATCGTATCATCTTCCCCATGGCTCCTTCAATCTAGCTATATTCTCTGACCTCTACCCTATCAAATTCAACCTCCAAATTCAATTGTCATTACGATGCTGCCTCTTTTGAACTCACTGAAACTTCCCGTAGTGCTTGATCTTCACTTTCGTTTGACAATGAATCTCAACTTCGGGATAGACCTCACGCCAGTCCATCGCTTTCCATTCTTTATATGGAATGATATTCTTCACAGCGTTTCCTATCCCAAGACTATCCACATTATGCTTTTGCATATCCTTTACCATCATCTCCATGGACTCGGTAATTTTCTTTGCAATTTTAGCTTCAAGTTTATTCCGATCCTCTTCCTTACTGATCTTCAAATCTCCCCTATACTCCAGAATAGAACCACTTACTGAGATCTGAAAATTCACTGTAAACGCGCCCGATCCACCCTGTGTTACGCGAACTCTTCTTTTACTAATCAGCGAATCGAATAATGCAAGCTCTTTCACTTCATTTTCTTGACTTAGTACCATTGGCAAAGAACCTAACTTGAAATTTTTGTTCAGCATAGCAAAATAAATCGCATCCTGCGCAGCTACCTTAGTCAGATAACGATCGTCTCGAAATAAAGCAATCCCATCAATTTTCACATGTTCGCCAATATCCTTAATGATGGGAGCAACAGGATCAATACCATCATCATAATAATCTCTTGTAAAATCATATAAACTGACCTTCGGAATACTCTGAAATTTCGATTCTGATTCCATCATTCTGTCAATATACTGTGCAGTTCGCAGGTAATTGCTGTAGGTTTTGATTAATAAGTCATTCGCATTGCCATCCACAACGGTTACTCTGACTCGCGGTGAAACGGAAGGATCTCTCACCAGGGTATCAATATCGTCCCAAAATCCTCGCCGTGCGAGTGACGAACCGAACAAGATATTACGCATCTGGCCGCTCACTAAAACTAATTGACTCTGCCTAGCAAGGTCTACCTTGGCTCCTTTACTACTATCCGTAACGGTCGTCAAAATTTCCCTTGGCTTTAAGCCTTCACCTACAGCTAGAGGAATGCTATTGGTCACCTTAAGCATCCCCCCGGGCATTAAATCGAAACTTGTCGTATGGGTTAAACCAATCTTCTCTAAGATTCGCTGGTCATTCCCACAGCCTGTGATCGTCATCAGTAGCATACAAGCAATTAGACATAGATACCGAGCCTTAAGCAAGCTGTTTTCGCCACCTTTGAATAGAGAGAATGCCAATTAAGCCGAGCGGAAGAAGAAATGTATAGGCAATATTGAAATAAGTAGCAATAAACAACCATTTACCAACCTCATCCAGCACACTTGGAATGAACGAAATTAGATACGTGATACCCATCATAAATAGCGCGATCCGTTCAATTTTGCTATTTTTGAATACCTGCTGTATACACAAACTTGCTGCCCAATGATACATCACAATGGTAATGAGAACCCTGAGGAGTAGAAAGCTAAAGAGGATATTCTCTGCTCTCTCAATAAAGGGAAATTTAATATAAGCGAGCAAATCAATGAAGGGAAACATAATTAACTTTAACTGCTGTAAGCTGTAGAAGCCGAAGCAAATCAGAGTCACACCCAAATAAATCAAAAAACTAAACACATTAGCTAGTTGGACACTTGTGAAGAATCGCGTTTTCGGCTGAACATAAGGAAATAACAGCAGGCACAACTCAAACCCTAAGAAAGAACCAAATAGATTAAAGGCACCCAACCAGTATTCTTTCCCCTCTTTAAATAAATAGTGCGTATACCTCGACAGTTTCAAATCGTTATAAAATGTAAATTCCAAAAGCACCATCCACATCACCAAAAAGAAAAATACAGTGCTGGCTTTAGAAATTGCGTAAACACCTTTGACAGTCAATAGATACGCAAGCAGCGTAATGAAGAACATGAAAATCATTGGGTTTGCTGTCGGGAATGCTGTAACCTGAAAAATGAGAACGTACTGCTTAGCAACTAAACTAGCTGTAAATGACCAAGTAAACGCCAAAATGATATAGATCGGATAAATGACCCATTTAGGCAGGTAATTTTCAAAAATAACAAAAATACTTGCTCCCTTCCCCATCTTCCATACAATCCACATTAGATAAATATTGAATGCGACGATTGCCGCAATAACAACTAACATGAGCCAACCGTTATAGCCAAAGTACTCAGCTGCAATACGCGGTAAAGCAAAGATCCCCACACCAACTTGGATCATATGGATCAAAATAAAGATATGGAAACCATTCAGCTTCTCATTCACGCCCGGATCATCCTTATTTTCTCATTTTATTCTTCTTGGGATTGGCTGTTCTCACTTGATCTGGCCGTGACGTCAGTGTAGAGAATGGACCACGAATGAAAACATCCTTCCAATCTGCCCATTTCGTAGGTGCAAAAGGTGATAGATAGGATGTCCCTAGGCTTGTCAATCCGCATAAATGGATCACAATGAAGGCAATTCCCAACATCAGCCCAAAGTTCCCCCATATTCCGGCTAGTAGTATTAAACCAAAGCGGATAAGACGAATCGATGCACTCATCACATAACTTGGAATGACAAAGGACGAAATCGCTGATGAAGCCACTGCAATGATGAGAATATTACTCGTCAGTCCCGCTTGAACAGCGGCTTGACCGATAACGATACCGCCAACGATACCGATGGTTTGTCCGATTTTGGTCGGCAAGCGCGCCCCTGCTTCCCGCAGCAGCTCTATCGTCACTTCCATTAACATCGCTTCAATCACCGGGGGAAAAGGCACCTTACTTCTCGATTCTCTTAACGTTAAAATCAACGCCTCCGGAATCATCTCATAATGATACGTAGTCACAGATACATAGATAGCAGTAAACGTAATGGTAATCACGAAAGCGATAAACCGCAGCATCCTCGTAGCAGTCCCAATCGACCATCTCTGATAATAGTCATCCGCCGAAGAGAAGAAGTCAAAGAAAGCCGTCGGAGCGACGACCACTGCCGGACTCCCATCTACAATTGCTAGAATGCGGCCTCCCACCAGCTTGGAAACAGCCGTATCCGGACGCTCTGTAATGAGGAATTGCGGGAATAATGAATACGGAAAATCATCGATATACTGAGAGAACATATTGCCATCATAGACAGCATCAATTTCAATCCCACGAATACGCCGAACAAATTCATCAACGAGTTCCATATTCGCAATGCCCTTAATATAAAGGACAAATACGACGGTTTTGGTGACTTCACCGACTTCTAGCTTAACCACCTTTAAATGTGAGCTTCTCACCCGTCTCCGCACCAAAGAGAGATTGATACCAGCTGTTTCTGTAAACGAATCATGCGGCCCTGTAATAACCGTCTCCGTTTCAGACTGCTGCACACTCCTTGATTCAGGACCATAGGCAAAGAATAGATATACCTTTTCGCGATGAAAGATAGCCGCTTGCCCAGACAATATAGCAAGGACAATTATTTTGGGATCAACCGCTACTTCAAATTGTGTTTGCTCCAAAATGGTGTTTAAACCATCCGTTTGCGCATTCGATATGGGATCCATGACTTCTCTGGACAATTGCAAGTGATCAACCATATGAGGAATATAAATAATATCAACTTGGATACTGGGTATGTGGCGATGAAAAACATCAATACAATCCTCAAATTGCTCCAGAATATGAGCTAGAGATACCGATTCATTTGTATTAGCGGACTCCGTTAACACGGGCACCTCAAATCCTCTAGGCTCTCTGTTTACTTGCCGTGAGAAGGAAAACAGTAAACGATCCCATATGGTCATGCATAATCCCCCCCCACCTAGAGCTTTCTTTTATTCTGAGCAGTTATGGTTAAAATAATCCATTTTGCCCAAAAGTTGCGCTTTGGTACTTAACCTGACACGCATATTGACACGAAACTAAATGGTTTCGTATAATGAGAAATGTAACCAAAAGGTTTCGCGTTGACGAGTCCGATGAAAACATGATTTTGCGGGAAAACTAGGTGGATACGCTTCAAAACGAAGTAATGTACAAAGTAAATAACTATACGATTACTGGAGGCTTTTAATAATGGAAAATCAAATGCAATCCCTACCTGATATTAAACAAACGCTTGTTTTTAATGCACCTATACAAAAAGTGTGGAACGCCGTAGCCACTTCTGAAGGCATCGCCGTTTGGTTCATGCCGAACAATTTCATGCCAGAAATCGGCTATGAATTCCATTTGGAAGCTGGCCCTTTCGGCAAATCCCCTTGTAAGGTTACAGAATTAGATCCCCCGAATCGCCTAAGCTTCTCTTGGGGGAAAGACTGGTTTCTGACCTTCGAATTGTCTGATCTAGGGGGCAAAACCGAGTTCACTCTCACCCATGGCGGCTGGGATATCGACAAGGTTACCGAATTCGGTCAACCGCATGATACAGTTCGCGATACGATGTCACAAGGCTGGGCAGGCATCGTCCAAAGGCTATCTGCTTACATCGAGGCTTAAGATGGCCATTCCCGCGCAAAAGCATGACGTCTTCCAGGCCATAGCCGATCCCACGCGACGACATCTGCTGCAGCTTCTGGGTGACCAGGAAATGCCAGTCACTGTTATCTCCAGCCACTTCCCGATGAGCCGTACAGCGGTTTCGAAGCATCTTCGTATTCTCGCCGAGGCCGGCTTAGTAAAAGAACGTAAAGTCGGCCGCGAGACCCGTTACCGATTGGAGGCCGAGCCGCTGATGGAGCTCAAACGCTGGCTTTCCTATTACGAGCGCTATTGGGAAAATAAACTTAATGTACTCAAACGTTTCGTCGAGCAAGATGATAACACCGAGGGACTTACTTATTCTCGCCTAGAGGCAGTGGATCCTGAGAAGTAGATGAATGGCACGGAGGGCCTCCCATTTTGGGAGGCTCTTCTTTGTTTGATGGAGGTGGCGGCGACGCAGCAGGTGGTGATGCGAGGGCGTGGGGCGGCGGGCAGGCACGCGGGATCGTTTGGCGCGGATTCGGCGGGCGTCATGCTGGGACGTGGGCGGGCTTGGCGCAGGTGCCGCAGGATGAATAACTGGAAAAACTCCAGTTATTTATGTCGAAATCGTCAAAAAAATCCAAATAGATGGATTTCATGTAGTTAATTCATGGGAATTCGGCGTATTTACCAAGAATTGAAGTAATTAACTGTAGGAAATACAGTTAAACCTCTACAAAGGCATTTTCCACACAAATTAACTGGAGGAAATACAGTTATTTCATCCCTAGGGGCACTAGCTACTAGTTGGGATTGGGATTGGGATTGGAGTTGGGCTTAGGCTTGAACTTGAACTTGAACTTGAACTTGAACTTGAGCTTGGGCTTAGACTGGAGCTTGAACTTGGGCTTGGACTGGGCTTAAACTTGAACTTGAACTTGAACTTGGGCTTGGACTGGGGCTTGAACTTGGGCTTGGACTGGGGCTTGAACTTGGGCTTGGACTGGAGCTTGAATTTGGGCTTGGACTGGGGCTTGAACTTGGGCTTGGACTTGAACTTTGGGTTTCATTGACGTCAGGCACCCGAACATAGCGACTCTACTCTAGTCTACTCTACTCCACTCCACTCACTCTTCCTTACTTTACTTTCACTTCACTTCACTTCACTTCACTTCACTTCACTTCATCACTTTCACTTTACTTTCTACTTCTACTTCTACTTCTACTTCCACCTTCGCATTACTTCCACTCCTACTCCCCCCCCGCCCTCACTCTAACGATCACAAATACGTCACCACCAAATCAACTAACAAAAAGTAACTAACTTACTTGACGCGACGCAAATAGAAGCGTATTATTAGTTACATAAAGTAATTAAATATATTTAAGTACATTAACCATAGATAAGGAGATGTTTACCATGATTTCACCGATTTTCGTAGGGCATGGTTCCCCCATGATGGCTCTTCAGGATACTGCTTGTACGCAGTTTTTGCTCGATTACGGTTCAAAGCTGTCGCCTAAAGCTATCGTCCTCTTCACCGCGCATTGGGAAACGGAAGTGCTCACTATTTCCTCCACGAATGAGGTCTATGACACGATATATGATTTCCGCGGCTTTCCCGATGAACTGTTTCAAATCAAATACCCTGCAAAAGGTGACGCCGCTCTGGCTCAATCCATAGCTGAACGCTTTCAAGCAAAGAACATTCCCGTTCAATTCGATCACACGCGTGGTCTAGACCACGGCTCATGGGTACCGTTGTTGAGAATGTTCCCTACACCTGAATGCCCTGTCATTCAAATTTCGGTGAATCCGTATTTGCCGCCAGCCGAGCAGTACCGGATCGGCGAAGCTTTGCGCGGTCTGGATCAGGAAGACATTTTGATCATCGGCAGCGGCGCCACGGTCCATAACCTGCGTGCGTTGAACTGGAACGCCACCGAACCTGATGCATGGGCGGTTGCATTTGATGATTGGCTGGCTGCTAACATGCAAGCCCAGAACTTAGAGGCGTTGTTCAACTACGCCACCGAAGCTCCCAATGCGAAGATGGCAGTACCGCGCCCTGAGCATTTCATTCCGCTCTACATCGCAATGGGTAGCGGCAATCCGCAGCGACCTGTTGAGATTATCCATCGCAGCTACGAAGTCGGCTCGTTGAGCTATTTAGCCGTATCATTTTAAGAGGAGTATTCCGCATGAAATTGGCTGGGTTGCGCAAGCTAACAGAACCTATTTCAACAAACAGAGGTGCTCTGGTATTGGCTTGGACATGGACAACTCGCATCATTCAAATTTTGTTAGCGGCAGCTTATGTCATGTTCGGAGTTCTGAAGCTGTCCTCCCATGACTTGCAAACGGAAGTCTTCACGTCAACCTATGGGTATAGTGTAACTTTCATGTACATCATTGGGGCAATCGAACTCGTCGCGGGCATCGGCCTCATTATTGGCCTGTGGCAGCCACGAACTGCCTTGTTCTCCGCTGGTATCATTGGGATGATCATGGCCAGCGCGATGCTGACGCATATCCGTTCCCATGAGGGAATGCGCACTTCGCTACTACCGCTAATCTTCCTCCTCATGGCGATATTCGTCATCATTAGCAACTCACGTGGCGTGGAGCGAAAACGAGAGTGGATTTAAAATCAAAAAGCGTGTGAGCCCCGGCTCACACGCTTTTTCTTGTTCAACCCTTTGCATAAGCGCACCACATTGCCAAAAAAAGAGACCCACAGCAACGGGCTGCGGGTCTAACATATATATATATTTAAAAGGGGGTCGAATATCATTATAGGTCTCGAACCTTAAAGCAAGATGAAATTCAGATGTCATTTCCGTGACAAAAAATCTCAGTTTTACTTCGCCTTAATTGGAATATAAATATCCATCTCCACAAGCTCATGCCGGTTCGAATGACAGCGCTCATCATAATACTCGAATTCAGCGCTTCCCGCATGCTCATACCCCGAGTGAGGGAACCATTCCGCGAAAATTGTCTGCCATGTTGTCTGAATTGAAGCAACAAATTGGTCCTGCGTCACCTTCGGCGTCGTAAACACGGCGTATTTCGCCTCTGGAAACTCGCGGCATACCATATCCGCAGGTACATCCTCGAAATTCGTCGCTTCCATCCCGATGATGTAGGTTAAGTCCCCACTTTCCAAGTCAAAATCCGCACAGATTCCTAACTCAACCGGCAACCCGGTATGCACACGGTTCGGGATACGCGTTCCCAACCCTTCTTGCATATACTTCTGCCAGAAAGCCGGGATATCGCGGTGATTCTGCCCTTCCTTGCACGAGGTCTTCAATTCATATCCAATTATCTTGAACCCAGGTTTCGTTTTCAGCTCGTAGTTCATACGTATTCCTCCTAAATAGGGATTAAATTTCCGATCCAACACATTCACTTTGGGATAACTAGGCGGTCGTATACCTTGCTTGCGATAAGCAAGCGGCGTACGTTCAAACACCTTTTTGAAAGCCCGCGTGAAATTCTCGTGGGATTGGAATCCATTGTCGAGGGCAATATCGATCAATTTGTGCTCCGTATGCGCGATTTGATAAGCCGCTCTCGCTAATCTCCTTTTTCGAACATATTCCATCACAGCATCTCCCACCATGGTTTGGAAGACCCGATGAAAATGAAAGGCTGAGAAGCAAGCTACCTCGGCTAAACACTCAACGGAAAGCGGTCCCGATAGATGTGCCTCAATATGATCCAGCGTCATCTGTATCCGCGCCTCATAATTGGTGTCCATCGCTTGCCCCCTTCAACTTGATAATCTCAGTCTACGCTATTCAGAACAACGCTTCTTGATATTTCTTGCTCACTATTTCCAGCTTCCTTTGGAAGGCACCGCATAAGTCTTGTACTGATTCTTCCCATTAATTTCAAGAAGATTCAACTGCAGACCATAGGCACAGCCGCCATCGATTCCTATTTTATCCGTATCAAACCACACATCCGCTTTCCCATGAATGTCCTTCGTCGTCGTATGACCGAACACAACTGGCTTCTTCACAACCGTTTTCTGCCCTAAGAAAGGCGCACGAATCCAAATAAAGTCTCGCTCCGGCTGTGTTTTCCAATCTGCGTAAGCAGGATTAAGACCAGCATGTACAAAAATATGCGTATCATTCTCGTGATAAAGAGGTAACTCCCGCAAAAAGGCAAGATGCTCGCTGCAATTCGCCCTAATGCGTTCTTTCGCTGTTTTCAAATCAAAGTCTCTAACGCCGCTAAAGCTTTGAAACGTCTGGATGCCGCCATGCTCGAAAAACTTCATTTCCGTCAAGTCATCGGTCCCGTCCATCACTTCCAAGAAGCGCTGATCGTGGTTCCCTTTGAGCGCAACAGCACCCTTTTCACGCACCAAAAACATCACATGCTCCACGGCCTCCCGGCTCGCCGGTCCACGATCCACATAATCTCCTAGCAAAACAAGCTGATCCTCTTCCGCATTAAACTTTACTTTATCTAGTAATTCTTTAAATTCAACAGCACAACCGTGGATATCACTGATAGCTAGCAGTCGTTTCATAGACGTTTCCCCCTGATGTTCACTTGTCGAACTCCCATGTGTATGTAGCTTATTTTAGCATATTTCGTCACTTCCGAGCTTCCTTAATTATGGAAAATGCCTTCAAGGCAGGAAAAAGGACGTCCTAGTTGGACGCCCTCCTCTTATTCTATGATTGTTTATTCATTGATAAAATGGACAACCAGTAGGAACCGTTTCAGCATAACAGCAGCTTCCGCTCTTGTCGCATCTGCCTTCGGATGGAAGGTCGATTCTGTTACACCCCTTACAATACCTGCATGAATAGCTTGGGATACAGCATCTTGAGACCAAGTGCTTACCTGCGCCGCGTCCGCAAATGCCGCCAAAGCCTTCAGATCCACATCCACAGTTGTACCTGCAAAAGTCATAGCTCTTGTCATCATCACAGCTATCTGCTCGCGGGTGATCCGCTCATTCGGCAAGAAGGATCCGTCCTCGAAACCGTTAATGAGTCCAGCTTTCACTGCAGCACCAACACTTCCTGCGTACCAACTGCTAGCAGTAACATCTTTGAATTTGGCAATAGCTGTAGCCGCATCTTCATTTAAACCTAGTGCTCTGATTAACAATGCTGCAAATTCTGCGCGCGTGATGGAGGCATTCGGTGCAAACTCGCTGTCACTCACGCCTTTAACAACTAATTTGGAGGCTAGTAATTCCACGTCCGTTTTTGCCCAGTGCGCTTTCATATCGTCGAACGTTTTGGAGGATTGAACGATCGCGTACAAACTATTTCCTGGACGTTTAATCGTCACCGTCGTTTTACCATTACTAGTGTCAAAAATAGCAGGAACGAAAGTCATTTCACTGGTTTCCGGATCGTACATAACCGCAGTTAATTGGTTGTCGTCTACTGTTTGAACAAACGTAACCGTTCTAGATACGTACGTATGTCCAAAATCGTTCACGGTTACCGTCTTCCCGTTTCCTTCCACGGTAATCATAAAATCGAAAACATCGGATATCAGTGATAACCCCGCTTCTTTCGCTTTAGCGTTAATCAGATCCACTGTCACGCCGGTTACTTTTTCAAAAGAGATATTAATTTTCACCTGATTGACGTCGGCACCAAGCCTTTTAGCTATATCAATAAGATCTAACGACTTGGCAGGAAGATGGTAACTAACTCCATTGCTTTTGATGGATATAATCGTATCTGGCGCTTTTGCCAGGCCAGTTGCTAATACGTTAGCCTCAACCTGAACTTTAACCGCGTTTTCACTACTGTTCACTTCAATAATAATCTTTTGTTCTTTGGCTTCTTTTGTTACAAGTGCATCAAAAGCTTTGCTCAACGTACTTCCATCCACCGTAACTACAGCTACGGTCCTTCCGTTAATCGTTTGATTAACGGGTTCCACTGACAGATGCATACCGTCCTCATTGCTTGTTGGGGCCGCAGGTGTTGAACCTCCAGAGGAGTTGTCGTTTGTACTATCAGGCGCAATAAATTGAAGGAAGCTTCCTCTAGTTATGATTCCTGCTGCATTTCTTTGATAAGGTAAGGATGCCGTCAAACTTACGAAGTTAGCATTTGAAAGGGATACTCCTGATTTATTAGCTGAAACTGTGCCATTAAACATAAAGTTATTATCAGCTCGCAATTCAGTTGGATAACTGTCTTTCGCTGAATAATCTTTCTGATAAGACACAAATCCATTCATGCTAAAGTAGGAAGGTTTATCTGCATACGGTTGGAAGTATAAGTTCCCTCTAGCATTGTTAAAACCAATATTATTTTCAGCTATGACGCCTGGATTACTATTATTCGTAAATCCATACGCACCGTTGCCAAATGCCATGCTGTTACGGATGATATGGTTTACACGAATGCCTTCGCCACCCAGTTTAAATCCGTTTTTATCACCATCACCTACACGATTATTCGTTAAGGTACCATTGTTATACGCAATACTGTCTTCAATGAGAACAGCGCCAATAGCACCTGTACCTGCTTTCGTGTATAAATCCCAACCATCATCAATATTGTTATGGGCAATATCGCCTCTGAAAATGTTGCCCGTGCCCGACGTTAATTTGGCAGCGAAACCATCCGCATTGTTATTCGAGGGATCCACATTATCAAAAGATTCACAATTCAGAATGAGATTGTTGGAAGGCCACAATGCTTTGTTAGACTCCGTTAAGTCTGTGCGGCTGATTTGGAGACCTGTATCTCCATTGTCATAAAATCTGCTACTTTCCACGATGTTGTTGCTGCCACCAACCGTAAAACCTTTGGTATTTGCTGCCGAACGGGTAAAATCAATACCTTGCACATGCCAGTAATTGCCGCTTAGCACAACACCTTCAGATCTTTTGTCAAAATCGATAATTGGCTTAGCGCCTGGGGCTGCAACCAAATATTTCATCGCACCGTCTCTGCCGTCATTGCCTTTCTTGATATCCAATTTGGCATTGCGTACATATCGGCCTTCCTGCATGATAATTTTTTGACCGGCCCGGACATAATCAATCGCGGTATCCAGATCAAGAGGGCTTTCGATCGTACCACTTCCACCACTAGTGGCTGTTGGCGATACGTAGATGTCACCGTTATCCACATAGGTTTTCATATCGACCGTGTGATTTTTGACGATTTTCTCATAGCTTGTCAGATACTGCGTATCGTCAGGCACGAAAGTTGCTGTAAAGTTCGTATACGTATTTGCAGTAACCGTTCTGTTAAGAGATACAAGCTTACCCACTTCCATAATTGCATCTTGTTGGAATATATTAGGTCCTTGTTTGATCGTAACTTTCCCGTTCACATTGGACATCAAACCTAACGTATACGCGGTTACAGAAGTGCGTGTTAGACCTACAAAGTTAACATCGGGCACGACAGGCTGTGGAACTGGTGCTTGCATAGGTGTATCGGTATTCGCAGAGGTAACTTTCAGCTCCATACCACTTACCGTAATCGTTGCAAGACGAGCCGTATAAAAGCCCACATACATTTTATCTCCATCTTGAACTGTCATGATATCCGGCGCATAAATTTCGGCACTTGTCCCGTCATTTAATCTACCTGTGAATCCGCTGTTTGTTTTGATTAGCGTGAGCTTGTAATTCGTTGCCGTATTGCTCGCAGCAGGTCTGACCGAACTAAGCATACTGCTTTGAATCCCTTTACTGCCTGCGCCATCTGGCGTGGTAACACCCGTTCTCACGAACAATTGCGTACCGTTCGGCAAAGTCGTTCCACCGCTGTAACCACCAATTGCCGCAATGTTGGACGCAAAAACAGTGGAATCACCTTGCGTACCTATAGCATCTCTAGCCATAATCCCGAACGATTCTTGACCATCCTGCGGCTCCTTAGCATAGACTTCAACTTTGATATTTGCCGACAATTCAAAGTTATCCTTCCTTGCATCCAACTCCGTGTAGTAGAAGGTGATGCCGTCATGGTCGCCGGTCACTTTACCGCCACCTTCCAGCGCCTCAAGCTTAACCGCCCCATCTCCGTTAACCGTTACTTTATTATTCGTGTTCGATGTGGATTGTCCAAAACGAATCGATTTCCACGCATACGTTTTATTTTCAACTACGGTTACTTTAAGAATCGTTTGAGGGATTGCAGGATTATTCGGAACGATAGCAATATCGTATACACCTGGCATCGTTTTATCGAAAGCGTTAGTATCGACCGTATACTGGGCATCTGGCAGTTCCTCTAACTTACTGCTGTAAACCGCCGATACAACCATACCTGCTCGATCAAAATCTTCACCAATCGCATATGTCGTTCTGGGATATTTCGTTACTTGGCTGCCAATCATTTGTTGTGGCAAAACAGTAATCGGAAATGAAGCTGTCGCCGCTCCTTTAATGGTAGAAACCTGTGCTGTTTTCGTACCCGCTGTACTCATATTTGCAGGTGTAATGGCATATTCGCTTTTCAAAAGCTTAACTTCCTTATTATCATTGTACTTTGCATACACAGCTACGCCGTCTTGAACGAATTTGTCGCCGACAAAGTATTCCGTCTTTAGTGGCAACTCTCTAACTTCTAGACCTGTCAATTGAGCATTGTTAACCGAAACATTAAGCGTAGTATAGGTAGATGAAGTGACTGTCGATGTCACTTTTACCGTTTTTGTACCAGCTGTTAAGAATTTATAGGTTGCATTCGTTACGGTTACATCAGCTTCTGGAAAAATAGAGAATGCATATTGACTACTTGCCAATTCGACCCAATTACTACCGTAATTGTATTGACCTAACACGGTTAGACCTTGGGAGTCAAAGACTTCACCAGGGTAATATTCCGTCTTGGCAGGGAGATATTTAACGTCCATCCCGGTTACGATTAAAGGCTGAAAGGTTAACGGAATAGATGCCGTCTTCCCATTGAAATTCACAGTAATCGAACTCGCTTCCGCTTTCGTATTATTAAATCCAGAGACAATGTAATCACTCGTTGATAACTCTTTCTCAACGTTCCCGTCATATACAGCCGTGACTTTTAATCCTGTTAGATCAAGGCTGTCACTGACGTAATAATCTTTTTTCATGGCGTCAGCATCTACTTTTAGACTAATAGGGGCTCTTGTGTCCTTGGTGAAGGTTACATCACTGAAGGTAACCGCCGTATTTCTCGCAACATAAAGTCCTGCATATGCAAAACCCCCAACAATTCTGTCAATCACCTGAGTTTGATTACCAATTTTCAGTAGGTACACATTCCCCGACTTTTTAAGGCTCAGCGCATAGCTCACCCCGACATTTGGGACACTCGCCGTATTGAATTCATATCCTGTTCTTACTTGAGTTAAAGGATTACCGTTTTTATAGAAACCCTTCATTTTTTGGTCAATAGCACCAACAGCAATATATTCTCCGGTGTATGCTTTTAATGCTGGAGGAGTTGTTGCTCCTTGGTTTTCGTTCATAAGAATATCTTTTCTCAGCATAATACCAAATGATTGTTGAGCATCCGCAGTAGATGTCCAAGCATCCACTTTGGCTGTTGCCGAAAGCTCGAAATTATCATTTGCATCCACTTCTCGAAAATAGTAAGCCATTCCTTCACTACTGCTAGAGATTTTTCCCTTATTGCCAGTAGCCACTTTAGCACTAGTGATAGCAACTGATTTATCCACATTCTCAGTAATCCCAAAATTTGCTGTCGACGGATTGCCACCGATATCACCAAAGACGCTTCCCTTCCATGCACTCGTGTTTGGAATGTTAATCATCCCTGCTGGTGGATCTGCAGCCAGAGCTGCAGTCGGCAGCATCGCTACCACTATGCATACAGCCATCATAAAAGCGATTAATCGATTCTTTTTCCTCAAGTCACATATCTCCTTTTAATTTGGATTGCGAGAAGTGTTTATCTGTGTCGTTGGGAGTCTAGGGTGTGGGGTCTAAGATGCAGGCATCTAATAGCTGAACTTGCGGGGGTTGTACTTGTATGCGTTTTCACTAAAAAGGATGCTTCTTGTTTTATCCATTTAAATGGATAAACTCCATCTAATTTCCTCGCTTTAGGCGTGTTTGAAGAACTAACTGTATTTCCTACAGTTAGTTCTCCTCCTTTTAGCAAGATACGGTTGAATTGTCCGAATTAGCTGGAGTTTTTCCATCTAGTTGATGAAATCAAACTATTTCGTGAAAAATAGCTGTATGTTTTCCATTTAACCTGCGACGCGGCGAGGAGTTCTCTGGATTGCTGGAGTTGATTGAGCTCCAGGTTGTCTATGGGTTTACCTATCCCTTAATCGAACCGATCATTGCACCCTTAGCAAAATGCTTCTGCAAGAATGGATACACCAACAGAATTGGAAGCGTAGCTACGACGATAACCGCCATTTTGATCGATTGCGCCGGAGGTGGTGTCGCGCTGTCTAGATCTGCGCTCACGTCCATGCCACTGGCAAGTACAACAATTTGGCGAAGCAGGACCTGAATTGGCCATTTAGCACTCTCATTGATGTAAAGAATCGCACTCATATACGTGTTCCAATACGTTACCGCATAGAACAATGAAATCGTTGCGATCGCTGGCATCGACAACGGCAGCACGATACGGAATAGGATACCGAAGTCGCTGCAGCCATCAATTTTGGCCGACTCTTCAAGTCCTTCCGGAATGTTCTGGAAGAAATTTTTCAAAATAATTAGGTTAAACGCACTAATTGCTGTCGGAAGAATCAACGCCGCATAGGTGTCGATCATCCCAAGCTCTTTTACCACTAGGAACGTCGGGATTAAACCGCCGTGAAACAACATCGTAAATACGACGAGGAACATGATGATTTTACGGCCATCCACATCTCTGCGTGACAAACCATACGCCATCAACGCTGTGATGAACATACTGATAACCGTACCGACAAACGTCGTCCCAATCGAAACAGCCATCGCTTTAAATATCGTATTCGTTGAAAAAATAAATCGATATGCTTCGATACTCCAATCCGTCGGAATGAGGACGAATTTCTTCGTCGCCATTTCCGCACTCGTCGTGAAGGAGCCTGCCACCACGTGGACGAATGGGATGATCGTAATGAATCCGATGATCGTTAATAACAAATAGTTGATGATACCGAACATTCTGCCGGCCAATGTTTTATCTTCTACCACGATTTCAACCTCCTAGCTGCTGGGGTTTACAGAACTTAGTAAACGCCCTCTTCACCCATTTTCTTCGCAATACGATTCACTAACATGACCAGCACAAGTCCGATGAATGATTTGAATAAACCAATCGCTGAGCTGTAGCTGAATTGCCCTTGTTTAAGACCTGCTGTATATACATAAGTATCAATGATCTCAGCAACTTCTCGGTTCATGGAGTTAAGAAGCAAATACACATGTTCAAAACCGAGCTCGAGAACCGCACCAATTTTCAAAATTAATAAAACAATGATGACACTTCGGATTGCGGGCAATGTAATATGCCACACTTGTCTAAACCGCCCTGCACCATCTATACGAGCAGCTTCATATAACCCAGGATCGATGGAGGCAATCGCTGCTAAATAAATGATCGTTCCCCAACCTGCTTCTCGCCAAATGACTTGCAAAATATAAATCGGTCTGAACCATTCTGGAGCGAGCAAAAAGTTAACTTTTTCAAGGCCAAAATACGAAATGATCTCATTAATAATCCCGCCATCCATGGTCAGCATAACGAAGCTAATGGACACGATAATAACCCAAGACATAAAGTGAGGCAGATACACAATCGTTTGAAACACTTTCTTAAACAGATCCCCTCTAACCTCATTCAGCATGAGTGCCAAAATGATCGGAATTGGGAAGTAGAACAACAGATTCATAACAAACAAAATTAACGTATTGCTCAAAATATTAAGAAAATCCGGCTCTGTGAACAAGCGCTTAAAGTGCTCTAAACCGACCCATTCACTGCCTGTAACGCCTTTGAAAGGTTTGTAGTTCTGGAAGGAAATAATTAATCCGTACATCGGGATGTATTTGAAAACGATAAAGTACAAAATACCTGGCAGCAACATGACATAAATCCATTTATTTTTCCAAAGACGTCTGTTCAGTTCACTACTCGATTTCCTAGTGACCACGCTTTGCGCAACATTCACTTCTTGCATAGGACTTCTTCCTTTCCTTAAAAGGAGAAGACTGCCGCGATGCCAGCAGCCCTCTCGCCTTGACTTATCAAACGACGATTGTGGAATTACTTTTTGTAAACTGCGTTGTATTCTTCGATAATTTTGCTGCCGCCACGACTTTTCCAATCTTCAATTGCTTTATCAAAACCAGCTTTATCAAGTGTTCCGTAGATGTACTTGTTCGTTGCATCCACGATAACTGCTTGCAATTGAACGCCTTTTTCAAGGTTTGTTTTGGAATCTAGCGCTGCTACTGGATCTTGAACAGCGAACTTCAGGTTCGCAATTTTCAACTCATCCGCTTTGCCTTGTGCAGGGATCGTTGGAATACCCAAGAATCGGCCGGATGTATCTTCGTCACCAATTGCTGCATCTGTGAATGGTTTTACTTCACGTGTCCATTTCTCTTCATCCAACTTCTTCGCTTTATTGTCAGTTACGCTGTAATTGACATCTTTAATTCCCCAGTTTGCCATGTTGGCTACTTCTGGTGTCATCATTTTGTCAAAGTAAGCTAGCACTTTACGAAGATCTGCTTCTGTTTTGTTTGCAGATTTCGGGAACAGAACTACGTTTGCATAACCTGGAAGTGCCCATGCTGCGAACTTGCCATCAGGACCAGCCACCATACTGTGAACATCAACTACGGCAGTCGGTACATTTTTAACCAAGTCTTTGTTCAATGTGGAAACATCCGTCATGGCGCCGATATACATACCTGCCGTGCCACTCGTGAATAGTTTTTGTTGATCCGTTTTACTTGTTGCCGCGAAGTCTTTGTTGATGTAGCCGCCATCACGCATTTTTTTGACATAATCCATCGTCGCTACATATTGCGGGAACATGAATTCCGGAGCTAGCTTGCCGTCTTTCACACCCCAGTTATTCGGTGTGCCCATCCATGCTGCAAGTGTTTTGAATGCGCCGTAGATCAGATCGTTACGATCTGTTAGACCGATTGTATCTTTTTTACCATTGCCATCAGGATCGTTTTCCGTAAACGCTTTCGCCATTGCTAATAGCTCATCCATATTCGCAGGAGCCTTCAGACCCAGCTTATCTGCCCAATCCTTACGGTAAATCAGACCTTGACGAGCAATGTCGACACCGCGGTACAAAGTGTACAGCTTGCCATCGACTTTTGTATTATCATTCGTTGTGGATTTCAGCTTGCTCAAGTTCGGGAAGTCTTTTAATAGAGGTCCGATCTCCCAGAACTGTCCGTCACGGATTGCGGATTTCATTTGAATGAATGTTGCTTGGTTTTTCAAATAGGTTGCTTGTGGCAGAGCCCCAGTTGCGAACGTCGTATTCAATTTCTCTTCATACGTGTCTGCTGGGAAGAACTGATACGTCAATTTCGTGTTCGTCAGCTTTTCAAGTTCTTTAATAATCGTATCTGGTGGTGTTTGTGCCGTATTAAGTGGTGACATGATTGTAATCGCTGTAGGTGTGTTATCTGTTGCTTTCGGTGTAGCTGCTGTTGCTGCTGTAGTAGCTGCAGCTCCTGGTGACGATGCAGGCGTTTCTTTATCTCCGCATGCTGCTAGTGCAAAGCTGGAAACGAGTAGGACGCTAAGTGGAATCGTGACTAATTTTCTCTTCATATCGGGTTGACCTCCGTGAAAATGTGGTGTGCTACAACTCACACATTACACGGCTTAATGCGGGTACCGAAACAATCATTTACTCATATACCCCTGTCTAGCGCGGGATGTGAGATGATGATTATCGGGCGGGGAGATGATTATTGAGGAAGCCTATAAGGGGACGGGGTTGAATCTTTAGGCCCATAAGGGCAAAAGAAAAAGCCTACCGGTTGGTAGACTCGTTATGTCACGCCTTTTTATACACGCAACTTACTTCTTCGTATACGCCTCGTTGTACTCTTGTATCATCTGATTCCCGCCGTTGCGTTTCCAACGCTCGATCTCTTGCTGGAAAGCCGCCTTATCCA
This sequence comes from Paenibacillus sp. J22P165, assembly GCF_059692015.1. Lineage (NCBI taxonomy): Bacteria > Bacillati > Bacillota > Bacilli > Caryophanales > Paenibacillaceae > Paenibacillus > Paenibacillus sp. J22P165. The sequence continues at coordinate 40,742 of NZ_JCAUAP010000015.1, forward strand.
ACTTACCTAGAATGTAATTGTACGTCGCGTCGGAGATAATTTTGTATAATTCGACACCACGCTCATCATAAGTCTTCGACTCAACGCCCAACGTCGGATCCTTAATCGCATATTTCTCATTGTCCAAACTGAGCGTATCCGCCAGCTGAGATAACGATTCGCTTTCGACAACAGGAATAATGTTCGCATTGTTTAAATCAGCAATCATCAGCGCGTACAGCGCGTTGACCTCATTGACGCGAATCTTCGATGTCTCTTCGGAGAGCTGGATTTGTCCATTTTTGACCGTATAATGCCGCCCTTCCAAACCATACTTCATCAGATTAGCGACATCCTTGTCCATCGTCCTATCAAAAAACTGCAGCATCTGCTTAAGCTCCGCCTCAGTTCTGATCGCTTTTTTCGAAAACAGATATAACGCACTATAATTAGGAATTGACCAGATTTGAAATCCTTGCGGTCCTTCAATATGATTCACAAGTGTTAATCTTGCCTCAGGATTCACCAATTGCGCCTCGTCCGAAAGACGCTGCACATCCTGCATACTGCCAATGTATACGCCAGCCGTACCACGAATTAATTTATCCCGCTGCACATCTTTGCTCGTCACAGCAAAATCCGAATTAATCAACTTCTCTTCATACAACTTCTTCATAAAGTTCATCGTGTCTATATACGCCTGTGTTTCGAATTCGGGTACAAGCTTTCCAGCAGAAACGCCCCAATTATTCGGTGTTCCGAAGTAGGAGCTGATCGTCTTAAAGGAACCGAACACCAGATCATTGCGGTCTGTTAACCCAATTGTATCGTTCTTCCCGTCGCGATCAGGATCCCCATACGTGAAGGCTTTGAGCACGTCATACAGTTCATTTAGATTGGTAGGTTTCTTCAAATTGAGATTATTCAACCAGTCTTCACGAATAATAATGCCCTGGCGCGAGGACGGCCGCTCGGTGTATAAGCCATATATTTTGCCATCTACAGTCGCCTGACCTAGAATCTCTTTATTGAGTTTTTTCAAATTAGGATACGAAGACAAATAAGGGCCAATATCCCAAAAAGCGCCAGAACGAATCGAATTTTTCATCAGCATATAGTCTGTATATTTTACGTAGGTCGCTTTTTTCAACGAGTTGGTCGTCAGAGCCGTGTTCATTTTATCCGTATAAATGCCATCTGGCACCCAGTTCAACTCCAGCTTCGTTTGGGTCAGTTTCTCGATCGCTTCTACAAGCTCAGGTATCGGCGGGTGTGGAAAATGAAGAGGTGCCATAATTGAAATAACAGGCCTTGTCCCCTTCTCTTCTTTGGCCTTTGGCGTGCTCTCATTCTGACAGGCACTTAGCAGCATTAGGATATTCAGAGCGATAATCATTCGTCCTATCCAACTGAGGCGCTGACCAAACAAATTACTTCTCATGCTTACTCCCCCTTGCAACACAAGTGTTTTTTAACAGCAAATATGAGATAATGATTATCCCAAATGCAGATGATTATTGATCTGAACTGGACTCTTGACTACAATACATAGATAGTCTGACGAATGATTCTTCGAATAGATAAGGTGTTGAATACGATGCGCTCTTTAAGTTTTCTTAGCAAAATGACGATATTCAGCTTCCTGCTCAGCACGCTGCCTGTGATTTTTATCGGTGCTTTTGCCTTTGTAACATCCTCAAGTGAGATCCAAAAAAATGTAAACGAAGGTAAAATGCAGTTAATCACCCAAATCAATTCCAATGTAGAGCAGAAATTAACCACTGTCAACCATACACTAAATCAAGTCATCAATTCCACTGTTCTCAAAAAGGCTATGGAAATGCCGCTAAGTGTAACCGATTTCATGATGTACGATGACCTGCGCAGCGAAATTCGGTACATGCAATCTTTTGACACAAGGCTCGAAGACGTGCTCTTGATTAACGCGAAGCAGGACTGGATGATCAAAAACTCAGGTCTCTATCGTTTTGACAATTATCCGTTTGCCGATAAATTGATTTCACTGATGAACACGCCAGATAACACAATATGGACCCTGAATCCGTCGGAGTGGTTCTACACGGAAGAAAATGCGCGCAGCGTAAGCTGTGAGTACAGTATCTCGTTAGTCAAAAAGCTTCCGACAACCGGCCTGGATAAATACGGCCTAGCCTTAGCTAATATTCCCGCCTGCTCCTTGCAGGATATGATTCAAAGTGACTCTGAACACCCCGATGACATCGTCATCATCGATGAACAGCAGCGGATTGTCATGAATCGCGATCCCGGTCTAATCGGGAAATCCATCACAGCGGCAGGTCTGACCGACCTGAAACCGCTTGGAGAAGCGAGCGGTCAGTTCCGCGCTAGCATTCATGATAAACCTTATTCCGTTACGTTCCTGCGCTCGAACTTGAATAACTGGACCTATTTATCCTTGACCTCTATCGACAGCTTGACCAAGGAATCCAGCAAAATCGGAACCTATACCATCTACATCTGCGCCCTGATGTTGCTTCTTGCATTAGTGCTCGCTTGGCTCGTTTCACGCAAAATGTACTCACCGATCCAGCTGCTTCTGAATCAAATTGGCGGCTTGGTGAGCGGAAACCAGAAGCGCAAGGCCAATGAATTCCAGATGATCAGCGAGCATGTGCATACCTTATTTCAATCGAAATCGCAGCTTGAAAAAGAAGTCCACCAGCACATCGGCCAAGTCCGGACGTTCTTCCTCATCAAGGCTTTTCAGGGGCATATCAAATCGGCGGAATTGGTAGAAAAACTCGCACAATTCGGTTACACCGAACATATTGCTTCATGGAAAACGATGTCCGTCATCACGATCCAAATCGATGCTATTGATCATACTCGCTACGAGAAAAAGGATATGGAACTGCTGCTGTTTGCCGTGCACAACATGCTGGAGGAGCTGATTCCGTCGGAACAGCGTTTAGCGCCGATCCTCATCGACCAGACCATCGTTACGATGATCGGTAGTGCAGATTCGGTTGACAGTGACTTCCGTACCATGGTGTACAGCTTAACGGAACAGGTGCAGCAGCATATTTATAACTTTTTGAAGCTGCATATTTCCATCGGAATTTCCTTGCCGATTCATTCTTTTACCCAAATGGCGCTCGCTTACAAAGAGGGACTTGAGGCGCTGAAGCACCGAATTAAGCTCGGTGAGGGCATCATTATTCAATATGAGAACATCAACTCCGGGAAGCATTACTTGAACTTGAACTATCCGAAGCCTCTTGAGAATGAACTAATCGACAGCATTAAGTTAGCCGAAAAAGATAAATCTCGCGAGCTGCTCAAGCAGCTGCTCCATGCTGTTTTCGCTGCGCCGCTATCGCCGCAGGAGTATCAGATCCCGCTGGCGCGGCTGCTCAATAACCTGCTGATGATGATGCAGGAATCCGGCATCGCCTTGAATCAAATTCATCCGAACAAAGGCTCTTTGTTTGAAGAGGTGCTGAGCCTGCATACGACAGCCGAGATCGAGGATTGGTTCTGGACCGAAGTCGTCCATCCGCTGATCCAGATTTACCGTGACCGTCAGGATGCGCAGTACCACAACATTTCTGAGAAAATCATCGATCTCGTGCAGCATTATTACGACACAGATCTGACGCTCGAGGAATGTGCTTCACGGTTGCATTATAATGCGAATTATTTAAGCAGCATTTTCCGTAAAGAAACGAATTGCTCTTTCAGTGACTACTTATCGAATTACCGCTTCAATATGGCGAAAAAATGGCTCTCCGAGACCGATATGCCGATCAAGGATATCTCCTCGAAGCTGCGCTACAACAACTCGCAGAATTTCATCCGCTCCTTCCGCAAACAGGAAGGACTCACGCCCGGTCAGTATCGGGATAAGCAAAAAGAGGGCTTACCGCCTACTACGTAGGGCGACAAACCCAAAGCAAACAGCCTGCGAAACCACCACATTGTTGTTGGTGGTTTCGCAGGCTGTTGTTCGTGATGCGATGCGGGACAAGGACAGCCCTCGGAGAGGCTTGTCCTTGTCGGCTCCGCGGCTTGGTATCGTTTCCTAAGCGGAAACGACTTGGCTCGCATCAACTGCAGCTTTGAGCGCTGCACGGTTGTCCCACAGAAACGAGAGAAGCTGATTACGTTCCTCAAAGAATGACTCTTCTGCGTCCTCGTAACCGTTCCCCACGCCATGCACACTAAAGCGTTCGTCTTCATAACTCATTAAGGTCCATTGACCTCCACGTTTTTTATCAGCAAAAACAAGGTAAAGCTTCTTCCCTGCTGCGTCCCACTCTGCGAAGCTTGAAAAGTTGTCCAAAATCAGGCTGATGTCCTGTTTATTCTTAATTTGCATGATCTTATCTCCTTTTCGCTTTTTTAAAATCGTACCCGAGATTCCATGAGAAGTTTGTCACACTTTAGGGACGAAATGTAGGAATTTTTGTCGACTGGAAAAACTGGCCCCCATTGGCTTTATCCAGTGGAGCTATGTTCTGGTTAGTGACGGTAGCAGCTAAGCATACAAGGGTACGAGTTCAAACGTGGAGAACCGTGCAGGTGAGAGTTGGGTTGAGTTGGAACATGGACAACCCCCAGAAACAAAAAGAGCGAATCCCCAAAGGAATTCGCTCTCTCCAAACCCACGATTACAGCCCCGCCGCGGCATAGACCTTGTCGAAGCCAGCTTTAGACCGCTCGGCCAGGCTCTCCGGAGAAGCCGTCGGCGCTTCCGCCGTAAGGATCTCCTGCGCCACAGCGCCGGTGTAGCCAATACGTTGCAGGCCTTGCAGAAAGCCTGCCAAATCAATAACACCCTCACCCGGATACACACGTCCGTTATCGAGCACTTCCTCTACCGGCACATCTGGTGCATCGTTGATGTGCACGTGCACGATCTGATCGGCGCGGAGCTTCTCGATATCCGCCACAGTCCCGCCATTCGTGTACCAGTGGTACGAATCGAACAGCAAGCCCACGTTGCGCTCACCAATCGCATCGATCCAATCTAACGTTTCATCAATGGTCCAGATGAACGGGTTCTGCCACCGTGTCCGCAGATGATGCGGACCGACGAACTCCAGCCCTAGGCGGATGCCGTAGGCGCCTAGGATTTGGGCGCACGTGCGCAATCTGCGCGTCGCGAGCGCCATGAAGTGCGCTGCCCCGAGGTCCGTCGAGGGCAGCACATACGTGCAGCAGCTCGTGCAGCCGAGCGCTGCTGCCGCTTCCGCGGCTTGGGCTAGCTTCGGCAGCCCATCGCGGAACGCCTCTTCCGTGGTACGCCATTCCACGGGTAAACCGATCGAGCCGATGACGAGGCCACGGCTCTTCAATAACTCCCGCGCACCAGCAACAGTGTGCGCTTCCACAAGGCTCACAGCGTCGATATCGACCGCTTGGAAGCCATATTTTGCCGCTAACTCGATGAATTGCTCGTTGCTCTCGATCTTGCCAAGCCCTGCTCTTGATAACCCTCTAAGCATCGGATAATCCCTCCAAATGGTTTCTGCTATACGCTTGTACTTGTACTTTGTCTATCCCGCTTTCTCTGCTCTATGCTTGACTACTCCCAGTTCAACTTCACTTCACTACCTGTACGCGAAGATTCATAGATTGCATCAAGAATCAAATTGTTCGTATAACCAGAAAGCGCCGATGTGATCGGCTGTTTGCCTTCACGAATACAAGCTAAGAAATGTTGGCTGAGACGTAGGCGCTCGCCTTCATCATTCTCAGGCTTTTTCAACTCAGTCTCGATCGCACGGTTGAATTTCTCAGTTAACAATTTACCCGTAGGTCCTTTGTAGCTAGCTCCGCCATCTGCGCCCATGAGGTGTACGAAAGGCGTGTTGTCCGTGTCCATGTGAACCGCCCAGCTCACTTCAAGCGTCAGCGTACTGCCATCCTCCATACGAATCAACGCCGTTGCCAAATCCTCCACATCGTACGTACCATTCCAATTCGGTTTCCCCCATGTGCCAATCCCTTTACGGCGTGGTCCGAATTCCGCATACGTTGCACCAACAACTGATACTGGTTTTGGATTGCCCATCAAATAGAGCGCAAGATCCAACATATGAACGCCGATATCGATCAACGGACCGCCGCCGGACTCATCCATTTTCGTGAACCATGTCCCCCAACCTGGAATACCTTTACGGCGGAACCAGCCGGTTTTAGCTGTATAAATTTTGCCTAGCTCACCAGCTTCAACCTGCTCTTTAATCTGCATCGGGACCGACTCCCAGCGCATTTGGTGACCAATCATTACAATTGTATTCGAAGCCTTACTAGCTTCATATATTTGTTTGGCCGCAGCGGCGTTAATCCCCATTGGCTTCTCGATAAGTACGTGTTTGCCCGCTTCAATCGCTTGTACAGCAAGGGAGGCATGGTATTGGTTCGGCACCCCAATGATGACGGCATCGACTTTTGCGCTTTGAATAAGTTCCTCAGGTGTGGCTGCGACATAGGCAATGCCATGCTCTTGTGCTTTCGCCTGAGCCAAAGGCAAGTAAGCATCTGTAATCGCCGTAATTTCGCAAAGTTCTGCCAGCTTGGAAAACTCCCGAATATGAACACCGCCAATATTGCCTGCACCAATAATCCCAATTCTAATTTTGTTAACGCTTTCCACGATTCGTTCCTCCTCATAAGTACACGCTGTTGATCCTGTTTTTATGATAAAATAAGATCACCAAGAAGTCGTACCGTTTATTCGGAAAACGTCCCATTTTTTCGAAGGAGACCTAACTAACATGACGTATTTTCCTGATTATCTGAAAACGTATCCCAATATGCACTCCCCCTTCCCATTCCACCTTAGTAGAAATACCTTGGAGCACGGCTTTCGCGCACATCGCCATGATTACCTGGAGTTCTCTTATGTGGTTGAAGGGCGTGGCGCAGAAATGATAAATGATGTAAAACACACCATGGCACCTGGCACGTTTACCTTTGTACTCCCTTATCAGGTGCATGAGATTTTTACAGATCCGGGTGAAAAGCTAGTTCTCTTCAATGGTATGTTCAGTATGGATCTGCTCATGGAGCCGGGGAACGATCAGGGACTGTCTGAGCTATTTCATGACTCGAATGAATTGCCAGCCTACGTGCAGTTCGAGGGGGCTGAACAGGCACAGATGACCGCTCTCATCGAAGATATGGTGAAAGAGTATCACGGGGACGAGCGCTACAGGCAGACTCTCCTGAAGGCCAAATTGAAGGAAATTCTGATCCGCTTTGATCGGCATCGCTTCCAGCACGCAGGCCAAGAGGAAGAAGCGGCGACGTTGTCCAAATCCTCCTCAAGATCCAGCCACGCCGTGTGGCCGATTATTCATTATATCCATCGGAATTATCAAGAGGATTTGGCGTTATCCGATTTGGCCGCCCGCTTCACAATGAGCGTCTCGCGTATCAGTGAGGTGATTAAGCAAACGACAGGCCAAACCTTCGTTCACTTCCTGCACGATCTGCGTCTGCGCCACGCCTGCAGCCTGCTGGTCTCCACTGACATGAGTGTCACGGAGATTGCGCTAGAGGTGGGGTATGGATCGTACAAAACCTTTTCACGGATATTCCGAGAGAGCAAGGGGATTGTGCCCAAGGAGTACAGGCGAGTTGAGCATGGTCGGGCGCTGACATAAGTAAGGAAGAACCTGCCCTTTCGCACTAAGCGGATTGCAGGTTCTTTGCAAGTTGCTATGTACTTGTTATATCCACAAGAGTGGCCTCAGAGGCTCTGATTAAATCAGCACCGCTTATAAATATTTGAAGCCCACGACGGCCTGCACTAATGCTGACCAGCTCCATCATTGCCGCGGAACTATCCAAGAAGAACGGATAGTTCTTTTTCATACCAAGCGGGGACACACCGCCTCGTATATACCCTGTCAAATTCTGAATATCCTTTACAGGAACCATCTCTACCTTTTTATTATGGCTTTGGATCGCTAAGCTTTTTAAATTGAGTTCTCGATCCCCAGGGATACAGGCTACGATTACCCCTGTATTATCCCCCTTCAAAACCAATGTTTTATAAAGTTGACTGACTAACAAATGAACCTTTTCAGCCACTGTTTGGGCATCTAACTGATTTTCATCCCACTCATATTCATGCAACGTATAGGGAATTTTGAGCATATCTAATTTGCGACAAGCATTCGTTTTCACCATGTTCTCACCTTTTTTCTTAATGCTAAATGTATGTGTCCATTGTACCTAATCATGGCTTGTTCGCAAGGGCTCATATCTATCATCTATTGGAAGTTCACTTTTTGCGCTACGATTGCGATTGCCCGTTAACAAAAAAGTGACCCACAGCAACGGGCCGCGGGTCTAATGTATTTATATTTAAAAGGGGGTCGAGATTTAGTATAGGCTTGTTACCTTAAATCTACCTGAAGAAAAGATTGCAACCCTGTTACAATTACATAACGACTTGTTGCAGTAGGTTTATTTATTCAGTACACGATTGGAAACATCGCTGATTTGCCTCAATTCCTCATCAGTTAGTGTGAATTGCATCGCTTTCACATTCTCCTCCGCATGGTGCGTCTTCGATGCACCCGGAATAGCAAAAACCGTCTCTCCATGTGCATGGATCAACCAATTCAGCGCGATCTGCGTTGGTGACGCATCATAAATGACAGCGAGTTCGTCCAACTTATCAATCAGGGGCTTCGATTGCTGCAACCCTGCACCACGGAAGGCTGAAGTGAATTTACGAGGGCCCTTGATCGCTTTCACCAGTGCAGGATTCTTGTGAAACTTACCGCTTAAGATCCCTTGCTCCAAAGGGGAATACGCGATAATCGCGATGCCCAGCTCCTTCGCAGCATCCATGATGCCATTGTGCTCAATCCGACGATCCAGCAAGCTATATTTCACTTGGTTAGAAATGAGCCGGAGTCCGTGCTCCCGCAGTACACGGTCAGCTTCACGCATCTTTTTCGCTGAGAAATTGCTGACGCCTACGTTCTTGATTTTGCCCCGCTTCACCAGTTCAGCCATCGCATTCATTTCCTCTTGAACAGACGAGAATGAGAATGGCTGATGCACCTGATGCAGCTCTATTGTCCGGTTTTCCAGCAATCGGAGACGCTCATCGATGGTACTCGTGATGCTGCTCGCCGTGCGCAGGGCAGGCCACCACTTCGTAGCTATGTGAGCCCCTTCAGCTAGAGGCCCAGCTTCACGCAGCGCTTCCGCCAGCATTTGTTCGGATTGACCTTTTCCGTAAACTTCTGCTGTATCAAACCAATTAATCCCGCCTTTGAGACTGGTCTGAACAATGCTGCGCACATCTTCCTTCTTCAGCACCGGCCAAAACTTGCCCACCATCCCCTGGCCATTGCTGAACTGCCAACAGCCGAGTCCAAGAGGTGACAAGGCCAGAGACGAGCTGCCCATCTGCCTGAGTACCGCTTTTCCCACCATACTTTTCCACCCATTCTTCGCTATGATGTGATTCTTCCATTGATTATACACGATCTTAGTTGGAATCACCCGATTCACGCGAAGGTGCTCCGCATCCGCTTTCTTCAACGAGAAAAACCCAAGCTGCCGAGAGAATCTCGACGGCCTGAGTTTTTGTTTAATCACTTATGATTGCTGGATTGAAGACCTTTTATTGATAATCCTTCGCTTTTTTCACTAATTCTTCGTATGCTGCTTCCGGCGTAATTTTGCCGAACATCACTTTTTCACCAATATCCTTAAAGTCCTTAGCTGTATAGTTACTCCAGCCTTTAGCACCTGGGTTAAATGGCTGCGCATCTGGTGCAACATTCTTGATCAGCTCGATTTGTTGTTTATCTGCAGGCGTCAACTTCGGTGTCAAGTACTCAAGAACCTTTTTGGAAACGGGTACACCACGCGTTGTTGTCAGAATATCCGCCGCTTCTGTGTCGTTCACAAACCAGTCGATGAATGCCTTAGCCGCGTCAGGGTTCTTGGAATCTGCACTTACAGACCAGAACATGGACGGCTTCAGGAAGCCGCTGGCTTGCGCACCTTTGGGCTGCGTAACAAACTTATAAGCTCCCGGTTTCACGCCTTCATAGCCAGGCAGCAAAGCCGCGAAACTGCGCTTGATCAAGACGGTATCGTTGTTCATCAAATCCATCTTCGCATCGGATTCTTTATCTGTCGTTGCAACATCCGGAGGAGGAACTACGCCTTCTTTACGAAGGTCAGCATATTTCTTCGCGTACGTAATGTAGGTATCTTTGTCCAAGTTAAATTTACCGTCTATGGTAACCGGATAACCTTTGCCTTGACTGCTTTGGTAAGAGGAATAGACCGTATAGTCACTTGTCGCATCCATTAGTGCATATTTATCTTTCTCCAGCTTTGCTTTCGCGTCCTTGCCGAATTGGAAATATTGATCCCAAGTCCAGCCATTAGCCGGAGGTGTGATACCCAGCTTGTCTACGGCATTCTTATTAAATAACATCCCTGTAGCGTTATTTCCTAATGGAATCGCATACAACTTGTCTTTATATTTACCGGAATCGACCAGAGACTTATCTATATCTGCGACATTGATGCCTTTGGACAGGTCCACGAGCTGGTTTCTACCGCTGTATTCCGCTAGCCAAGCCGGGTCCATCTGGATCACGTCAGGTGCATTCTTTGCCGCAGCCTGAGTAGCTAGCTTATCTGCATAGCCATCAAACCCGGAAAATTCCGGTTCAAACGTAACGTTCGGATGTTTCTTCGTGTAAGCTTCGAGTGCCTTCAAGGTCGCATCGTGTCTGGCTTGTGAGCCCCACCATACAATGCGTAGTTTTACCGGCTTATTATCGACTACTGCTGCTGTTGCTGCTGCATCGCTGCTCGGTTTCGCAGCTTCGTTCGTTTTGGTTCCGGCACCGCATGCGGTCAGACTTACAGCTGTAAGTGCCGTAATTGTCAGTACACCCCATCTTTTTATCTGCTTGTTCATCATTCTATTGAACCCCTTCCTCTATTCCATATTCAGAACCATGTGTCAAAGCCTTTCCAATTAAGAACGAAGGTACCTTGGCAGCTCCATTCATTCAGCAGCGCTTCTAGCTTCATTATATGAATGGAAGGACACAATCAAAATAAGGGTAATGAACACATTTCTACCACAATCGAGCACAACCTATTTTTTTCCGAGCTCACTGGGATTCATCCCATAATGCTTTTTGAAAATGGAACTGAAGTAAGCCACATTCTTGTAGCCTACCATTTCTGCTATCTCATAGATCATGTGCTTGCCTTCCGCCAGCAGCACCTTAGCTTTCTCGAGCCTTACACGGATCAAATAGTTCGTAAATGTCTCCCCTGTCGCTTTCTTGAATATTCGGTTCAAATAATTGCGGGTTAGATATAACTGTTTAGATAAATCCTCCAAAGTAATGTCCTCCGCATAATGCTCATGCGCATACTGAATCATGAAATCGATAGCTTCCTTATGCTTGGAATGTTCACTCCATCCGCGTTGTGAGGAGATGCCAGAGATTGTGTACGCGAGCCAATTCCGAAGCTCCTCGATCGTTGAGATCTTGGCAATTTCCTGGCTTGCCGGCAAACCAGGGAACAGATCGTCGAGCACGACACCCGTACTGTATAACGAATAGGCGAGAATCGTCCACAGCTCTGAGCATAAGTATTGTAGGTAAGCCGGCGAAACGGGCGACATCTGACGGAGCTGCGCTAAGTAGGCGTCAACAATCGCAAGTGTCTCCTCTTTCTTGGCATACACGATAGCCTCAGCCAGTTCTTGATAAAACTTGATGGGACGTATCTTAAACTCATGCTCCGCTTCATCGGGAATCGATAGTCGAGTTCCATGATCTTCTTTCAGTGTTTGCTGAAGCAAATCCAAGAAGGCCTCTTCCGTTGAGTTGGGGAGTTGTCGCCAATCGTCCTGTACGCTACCTATTCCGATACGGATGCTCAGCTTCAAATAAGTCTGCATACATGCCGTGAGATGCTCTCCGATATGTCTAATATTCGCTCGGGCCTCTGCATTCGATTGTGCTAAAGGGATGTGATACACGATGGCAGCATGATGGCTGTGTAATTCGATAAACTCTGACTGTGGCCATTCTTGCTCAAGCACTTCACAAATGATATTGGCCAGTGCGAACCGAAACAAGCTCCAGTCAGTTAAAGTAAGATTGGAGACCCGATCCGTCCCCATCAGCTCGATGCCCATGACGAGATGCTTCTGCCGCAGCCACACTTTCTCGTCGATGGGCTCCATGCTTTCCTCCGCCATAGCCCGGCCTAGTGTACCCGTGACAACCGACTTCAGCCATTCCTTCTGCACGAAGGGCTCGTACATCATCAACCTGCGCTGTGTTTCCTCCTGCTCAAGCTTCGCCAATTCCTTGGTCTCCAACTCGCGAATTACCCGCTCCAGTACGCCACCCAGCTCATCCATCGTGACTGGCTTCGACAAGTAATCACTTACTTGTAGGCGCAACGCTTGGCGCGCGTACTGAAAATCGGAATAACCGCTGAGAATAATGATTTCTCCCGAGAATCCAACTTGTTTCAGCTGCTCTATCATCTCGAGTCCATTCATCACTGGCATGTAGATATCCGTTATAATAATGTCCGGACTCGTTTCCTTTACCTTCAGAAGCCCCTCTTGCCCATCCATCGCTTCTCCTACCCATTCGGCCTCCAGCCGCTCCCAGGGAATGGATTTCTTCATCCCTTCCAACACTTGAAAATCATCATCAATAATAAGTACTCTCCACATGAAGGGCCTCCTCTAGTTCTGTTTTATTGTGCAAAATAGGGAGCAGCAGGACTACTTCCGTTCCGCCTGCCTCTCTATTTCGCAAAGTGACACCGTAAGGCTCCCCGAAGTACGCAGCGATCCGGTCCATAACATTTCTGACGCCATAGCCTCCGGTTTTGCGCGGCTTCGGTAATTCCCAATCTGTCTTCAGTCCCACGCCATTATCACGAATAATAATTTCCAATTCGTATTCCTTACGCTTAAGGGAGATGTGAACTTCCCCCGCCCTTCTGCCATGAAAACCATGAATAAAGGCATTCTCCACAAACGGCTGTATCGTTAGACGCGAAATATACAGATCTTTTAAATCTTCTTCGATATCCATGCTGTATGTGAGACGTTCTCCCCAGCGAATTTTTTGAATTTGCAGGTAGCACTCCACATGCGTGATCTCATCCCGAATTGGAATGACCGTCTCTCCGTTCGAAAGTCCAATACGAAACATCTTGCCCATTAGCGAGACGATGGTACTGATCTTCTCTTGTCCGGAATCAATCGCTATCCAGTTCAACTGATCCAAGGTGTTGTATAAAAAATGGGGATTAATCATCGCCTGCAGTGCCAGTATCTCCGCTTCCCGCTTCCGCTTATGCTGCGATTGCAGTGATTTCAGCAGCTCTTCAATCCGCTCCATCTGTCGGCGATAGCCATTAAATAAGCTCCCGAACTCGTTCTCATAGTCCGTAGGCAGATCCATCACAGCCCCTGCAGCTGGCACTCGTCCCATTCGTGACAGTAACAAGCGAATTGGTTTCGTGAACTGTTTGGATAGAAACAGCGTGAAGAAGGCGGTGATAAATATCGCGGTCAGTCCAACTGAGACTAAAATATAAGCCAAGCGGATACTGCCATGTACGATCTCATTCCAAGGGGTAATTTCAATCAGCATCCAGTCTGATCGCACCTTGCTCCATACGAGCAGCGCCCCCTCCCCATGATCTTGGTTCACCGGTAGGTGAATATAATTCGAGGTGTTCTCCTTGCTGTTGATCAGCCCAAGATCATCTTCACTTAATGTCGGCTTACCAATCGTGGCAATCGTCCTGCCGCTCGCATCCAACAACAGCCGGTTCTTCTCTTTACCGGCGGACTCGCCCCGAACAAGGCCTTCGATCGCCGTTGCCTTCACATTAAGCATCAGCAGCCCATAATATTTGTCCGAATTATTATAGAGCTTGCGGGCGAAGCTGATAAACTGCTGCGGTCCTTTATTAGTTGGGAGCGTCCGCTCCCCGACCCAGGTGAAGTCTGACTTCTCAATCTCCGGATACCATAACTCCTCCCGGACATGCGCCATATCGAGAATTTGCACAGGAGCCTGTGGATCGGTTTTCGTAGGGTTATCTATATATAAGTAGATAGACTGCACCATCGTCGTGCTGTAGGTGATGCTTGCCAGCATCCGCAGCATATCATCCCTTCGATGAAATATCTCGAATGGATCCTTTTCAAAAGGATCATACCCGATCGTATTCATATTTCGGGATGCCGCAAGCGACATCTGCTCAATCGATTTCAGTTGGATATCAATCTGCTTATTCAACTCATTAAGCATATCTTGCTGATAGTAAGAGGATGTATTCGCGAGTTCCTTGGACGTCGTACTGTAGCTAATCCAAGTAAAGACGAGCAGCAAAATGGATAAGAAAGATGCGAAGCTCCCGAAAAACAAGCGGTCAATCCGCACGCGTTTAAATAAATTCATTCAGGCTCTCCCTTCTGGCGCAATCATGAAAGCCAAAAAAGCTGCACAATATCGCAGCTTTTCAAATAACTCTCCAAATTTTAACCCTTCACCGCACCGGAAGCAATGCCGTCTACAAAGTGGCGCTGTGCCATAAAGAAGATAATTAACGAAGGTACAACCGATAGGAGTGACATTGCGAGCAATTGACCCCAAGGCAAGGCAGACTGACTATCTACAAACAATTTGAGTGCAAGCCCTACTGTATATTTATCCACCGAGTTGATATACAACAGGTGGCCGAAGAAATCGTCCCAGTTCCATAGGAAACAGTAGATCGCTACCGTAACAAGTGCAGGCTTCGTTAGTGGTAGAACAATGCGCCAGTAAATGCCGAACCAGCTGCAGCCATCTATTTTGGCCGATTCGTCCAGATCCTTTGGAAGTCCCCGTATGAATTGAATGAGTAGGAATATGAAGAACGGTCCGCCTACCCCGCCAGCCAGCGCATGCGGGACATAGAACGGCAGATACGTATTCACCCAGCCGAATGTATTAAACATAATATACTGTGGAACCATCGTTACCTGACTAGGCAGCATTAACGTGACCATCAGAATAGAGAACCAGACATTTTTGAGTGGAAAATCAAGACGGGCAAAGCCGAAAGCGACGAGACTGCAGGAAAATACGGATGTAAGCAGTACACCCAATGTAAGCTCGAAAGAGTTCATATAGAAGTGCGTGAACGTATATTTCGGCAAAGCAACCCAGCCTTCGGTGAAGTTGCTCCACAGCCACACCTTCGGGAACAAACTTGGCGAGCTCATTTCATCATTGGATTTGAATGCCGCTCCAACCCACCACAGGATCGGATAGACCATAAGGATACTGAATATGGCTAAAAAGATATGAGAGCCGAGTGTCCGGCGTTGTGTAATTGTCATTTCTTACGGCCTCCTTCTGTCTCATAGAATACCCAATAGCGGGACGATGCGAAGATCAAGGCAGTCGCGATGCCGATAATAACAAGCAGTATCCAGGCCAATGCGGAAGCATAGCCCATATCATAGCGAGCGAAAGCTCTTTCGTACAAATACAGTGCGTACATATACGTGGAGTTGATCGGGCCGCCTTTGGTAATGATGAATGCCTGCGTGAACATTTGGAACGAGCCAATCGTCTGCAACACTAGATTAAACAGGAGTACCGGAGAAAGCATGGGCAGCGTAATGGTACAAAATTGTCTCAACTTTGATGCGCCATCGACCGAAGAAGCCTCATACAGCTCTGCTGGAATTTGCTTTAGCCCTGCAAGGAAGATAACCATCGAAGAGCCGAACTGCCACGCCACCAAAATAATTAAAGTGCCTAGCGCTGTGCCAGGACTGCTGATCCAACTAATCCCTTCCACACCGAAAATACTTAAAAATCTATTGATAAATCCGTCGATACCGAAAATGTTTTTCCATAGAACTGCAACAGCAATACTGCTTCCGATCAGGGATGGTAAATAAATAAAAGTACGGTAGATGGAGATACCCTTAATATTCTTGTTAAGCAGCATCGCAACCAACAAGGCGCTCACCAGCTTTAGGGGCACGGAGATGACAACGAACAACAGTGTAACTGAGAGAGACTGACGGAACGTTTCATCATCGCTGAAGATTCTTTCATAGTTTCTAAACCCCACCCATTCGGGAGCATCGAGCAAGGTAAACTTGGTAAAGGAATAATAAACCGACCGGATCATCGGCCATAAGGTTAAGAGTAAGAAACCAAGCAGCCATGGGGAGATGAACAAATATCCGGCTACAGGCGATTCCCAGCGGCCCTTCCAATTGAAGGCGGCGAACCGCTTTTGAGCCTGCTTACTGGCATTTGTCGTAGGTTGTGTACGCATATTGGAGCTCACCCTTTTCTCAAAGTTATTTCATATACCTGTAGTATAAAAGAGCCCTCTCTCCAAGAAAATGAGGGGATTGAACACAACTTCATCCCAATCGAACACAACCGCTAGGCAACTCATTTCTGACTAAATGAAAAAGGAGCTGCCCTCAGCTGCCCCTCTCTCGCCTAATCTTACTTATACCCTTGCACCAACTCCCACGTCTTCCTGGCTTGAAGACAACACTTCGTGTTTCATGAAAAAACACGTCATAAACGCAACAATCCCGAATCCGAATCCGATGGCGACTATATACTGGAGGGTCTCTTCAACAAACGTAGTGATCCGCAGCAGCACATCTAACATCAGCCCTTTCGAGGTATCACTTCCTTGATCCATCCTAAAAACCCCCTCTAACCTCACTGAGATTGATTTCCTACATCCGTAATTGTCATTAAATGCTATATATCTATTGTACAGCTGCAGCCCCCCACGCTCATCAGCCGTGAGTTTTAGCCTCATCTCGGTCTAGAGATGTAGTTTGCCTAGCTATGGTATACTGTCCACATATGCATGATTGAAGGAGATATGATCGTTGAACGTGCTATACAAGCAACAAACCGACCACCATGACATCTCCATTTATGACACAAACACCTTTTCAGGGGAACAAGGCCGATTTCGCATCTTAGAGTTTTCTAACCAAGCCATGCAAGGCGCGATGGATTTGGCCCATCCAGATCGCATTCTGTTCGAATACCCGAGAGCCATGATTCATCTCATGACAGTGAACGCTCCTAGCTTTGATCGTGTTTTCCTCATCGGTCACGGCATTGGCACCATCGCCTCCCACCTCGCTGAGAAACGTTTCACTGTGGCGGAGCTGGATGCGCATGTCGTCGAGCTCAGCAGGCGCTACTTTGGCTATAGCCAGGATAATGTACATATTGGCGACGGCAGGCAACTCTTAAGCGATGAACCTTCACACACGTACGATTATATTCTTGTCGATGCTTTTACCGAGAAGGGCACGCCCCTTTCGTTAACATCATTAACCTTTTTTCAAATGGCACGCGACAAGCTTGAGTCCGATGGCGCAATTCTTCTAAACGTTATGGGGAAAGGTGAGCACGACCCGCTTCTTAGGGCCATACATACCACGCTTAGCGAAGTATTTAACCATGTTAAAGCATTCGCCCTCCCCTCTGAGGGACGCCGCGATTTACTGAATATCCTTCTAATGGGTCAAAATAAACCGATCACCAGCAACATGCGCCATATGGCGGGCTTCGTAGAAACAGAGTTAGGCTATGGGCATATCCTGATGGAAGAAGCGTAATTTCCTTTTTTTATTCACCTGGGGGAGTTGTTTGCTTCCTATCGTTTATAATAAAATGTAAGAAGCAAAAAAAGTTCAATAGAAAAGGTGTCATTCATGAGCATATTAAATGTAGAACGACTTAGTCACGGATTTGGGGATCGCGCGATCTTCAACGATGTATCTTTCCGCCTGTTGAAAGGCGAGCACATCGGACTTATTGGCGCAAATGGTGAAGGGAAATCTACCTTCATGAACATCATTACCGGAAAGCTGCAGCCGGATGATGGTAAAGTGGAATGGTCCAAGCGCATGCGCGTAGGTTACCTGGATCAGCACGCGGTGTTGAGCAAAGGAATGACGATGCGCGACGTGTTGAAGGGTGCCTTTCAGTATCTATTCGATATGGAACAAGAAATGAACGATATGTATGGCCGTATGGGCGACGTTTCACCTGAAGAGCTGGAGCGCCTGCTCGAAGATGTAGGAACAATTCAAGATACACTTACGAATCAAGATTTCTACATGATCGATGCCAAAATCGAAGAAACGGCCCGCGGTTTGGGTCTGACAGATATCGGCTTAGATAAAGATGTCAATGATTTGAGCGGTGGGCAGCGTACGAAGGTCTTACTGGCTAAGCTTCTTTTGGAAAAGCCAGACATCCTGCTCCTCGATGAGCCTACGAACTATTTGGATGAGCAGCATATCGAATGGTTGAAGCGCTATTTGAATGAATACGAGAATGCCTTCATCCTCATCTCACATGATATTCCGTTCTTGAACAGCGTAATCAACTTGATCTACCACATGGAAAATCAAGCCTTGAATCGTTATGTCGGCGACTATGACCATTTCCTAGAAGTGCACGAAATGAGAAAATCTCAGCTGGAGTCTGCGTACAAACGCCAACAACAGGAAATTTCTGAGTTGAAGGACTTCGTTCAACGTAACAAAGCGAGTGTGGCCACACGTAATATGGCAATGTCCAGACAAAAGAAGCTCGACAAGATGGATGTCATTGAGCTTGCCAAAGAGAAGCCGAAACCACAGTTCAACTTCAAGGAAGGGCGTACGGCAGGGAAGCTCATTTTTGAAGCGACGGATCTGGTTATCGGTTACGATTCACCGTTATCCCGTCCGCTTAACCTACGCATGGAACGTGGGCAGAAGATTGCGCTTGTCGGTGCTAATGGTATCGGTAAGACGACGTTGTTGCGCAGCATTTTAGGCGAAATCCCGGCTTTAGCGGGTTCTGTGCACAAAGGTGAAAATCAGCAAGTCGGCTACTTCCAACAGGAAATTAAGGAATCCAACAACAATACGTGTATTGATGAGGTTTGGAATGAGTTCCCTTCGTTGAATCAATTCGAGGTGCGCGCGGCGCTTGCCCGTTGTGGACTTACGACGAAACATATCGAAAGCAAAATCGTTGTACTCAGCGGTGGCGAAAAAGCGAAGGTCCGCTTATGTAAGCTGATCAACCGCGAAACCAACCTGCTCGTACTCGATGAGCCGACGAACCATTTGGACGTTGACGCGAAGGAAGAGCTGAAACGTGCGCTGAAAGCGTACAAAGGCAGTATCATCCTGATCTCCCATGAACCTGATTTCTATCGTGATGTTGTAACAGAAACATGGAACTGTGAGTCCTGGACGACCAAAGTATTCTAAGCTGCACACTTGAAGAGCCTATCCCATCGCTTCATGATGGAGGTAGGTTCTTTGTTTTTTCACAAATCTGGACAAACTACCTACAAAATGATACATTATGTATCAGGCGAGATCTGAACTAAGCCACGGAAGCGAGGAACCGTATGCTTGTTTTTCGATTCTTCTTTAAAAGCAAATTGCTGCTATCCCTGCTCATTCTTTGCTTTTTCGACGCGTTATTTACCGACATCGGCCTGCAGCTAGCTTTCATCCAAGAGGCCAATCCGTTGATCCGCTATCTCTACGAATGGCATATCATCGCCTACTATCTGGTGAAGCTGATTTTCCCAGTCGCACTTATGCTGATATATCCCTACATTCGTCAGAAACTATGGGTAAAACCTTGCCTTACCCTCACCGTCGTGATTTATGCTGCCGTCAATGTGTATCACTTCGTCTGGCTTTCCTATGGACTAACCTACGTCGCTGGTCCTGCTTAGAACGGATTATAAGAGGCCTGCTGTCACGTCTACCGACTCACTCGGTATTCACGTGAACAACAGGCCTTTCGTCTTTTCTTTTTTTCAATAACCCTCAATATTGGCCACGGTTGCGTTGTGCTGTCCCAGTATTCCGTCAATCTCATACTGAATTCGTTTCAAAAGGGAGAACACCGCATGTGGATCGATCCCTCTCTCCAGCTCTTTCTCCATCGCAAGGACCTGCGCTACCAGCGCATCCGCGTAAAAATTCACAGCAATCCCTTTCAGCGTGTGAATCTTCCTTTTAACCGCAACAAGCTCTCCATCGCTAATAAAAGGTGCCAGCTGATCGTGGAAATCATAATAATCCAGCTTAAATTTCTCCAGCATGTACTGGAAAATATGCAGTTTATGATCAATATTCCGCATCAACTGGTCCACACCAACACCTGGATATTGGTTTAACCAGTTCAACATGTCCCATTTCCCCAACATATCTGTCAGCTGCCGTTCCGTAATCGGCTTAATGAGCAAATCATTCATGCCCAGCTTCAGAAGCTGCATACGATCCTGCATCAGCATATTCGCGGTAAGCGCGACGATAGGCACAAGATTCAAACTTTTGCGCTGCCTTAGCTTCTGTGTAGCCTCGTAACCATCCATCTCTGGCATATGTATATCCATAAGAATCAGCTTAAATGTCTCTTTATCCGCCAATTCCAAGGCTTCAAGACCATTCTCTGCGATTAGCGGGTGATAGCCTAACTGCTTCAATAACTCCGAAATAACCAACTGGTTGATTTCATTGTCCTCCACCACGAGAATATTCCCTTTGGATGCGGCGGCCTGTTTCTTCACTAAAAGTGCATTTAGAACCGGCTCCGCTGCAACGGATTGTATCTTCTGTTGAGCTAACCCTTCAATGACCATCTTCAGTTTAGCTCGGCTAACTGGTTTCACGAGCACCGCATCCGCCTGCAAAAGGTCTGGAAGCTCTGACATCTGCTCCCTGCCGTCAAGTGTCGTATAAGCGATGACCTTCGTGCGCGAACGATCGATTGGAGCCATTACGCGCTCTAGCCCATCTTGATACTGGAGATCCTCCATTTGCATATCCAGGAGCACATAGTCCACGGGTGCAGCATACCAGGCATCCTCTTCCAAGGTTCTCACCAAATCTGCTGTCGTTGAAACGCTGTCTATCTTAACATGCATAGAGCTCAGCAATTCACCGATATGTTTAGCAACAAGCGGGTGATCCTCGGCAATCCGAATACGCTGGTTCTGAACGGAGCTAGGATGCGCATCCAAATCTATAGGCTTCGTCCCTGCATCTGTTCCCGCTTTCCCCAGCATTAAGTTGAAGTAGAATCGGCTGCCTTGACCAAGGGTGGATTCCACCTGCAAGATACCGCCCATTGACTGAACTAAATGTTGGCAAATAACTAGACCTAAACCTGTCCCTCCATAGCGCCGACTCATCGATGTATCCGCTTGGGAGAACGGAACGAAGAGCTTCGAGAGCTGTTCCTTGGAAATTCCAATCCCCGTATCCTCCATAGCGAATGAAAGTAAGTAACCTTCATCTGATGTAGCCTCCAGAGCGACCTTCAACCTCAAATAGCCCCTTTTGGTAAACTTTATCGCATTATTCGTAAGATTAATGAGCACCTGCTCCAAACGAAACGCGTCACCATTGACAAGATCAGGCAGATCCTCTGAGGTATCCAGCATAATCTCAATTCGCTTCTTTCCAAGCGAAACACTCGCGAGATCAGCTACTTTTTGGATTGATTCTTCGAGTGAGAAATCCAGCGTTTCTAGTGCCATTTTGCCTGCTTCAAGCTTGGAGAAATCCAGAATATCATTGATCGTAGCAAGTAGAACATTAGAAGATGAATCAATTTTGTTCAAATAATCCTGCTGGATGGCAGATAACTCTGTCCGTTGCAGCAGCAAGGACAGTCCGATAATCCCGTTCAACGGCGTACGTATTTCATGGCTCATCCGAGCTAAGAACTGACTTTTGGCCCTGTTGGATTGATCTGCTTCTTCCCGCTTCTTCAGATCGGTGATATCGTGGACCGTTCCCGTTACACCATCAATCTCCTTATCCCCATCCATATAAAGAGGGGACAACGTGACATTATACGCATGTTCTGAACCATCTGGATGCAGCAGCTGAATGCCAAATTGTTGCGTTTTTCGCTTCAGAATGGTTTGTTCGAATTTCATCTCCCACATCTCTGGGTCATCCATCTGCACAACTTCCGTCAGCAACTTCCCTTTTACTTGGTCCGAATCCAGCTCGTAGGTAATATACATCTTACTATTAGAGGAGGCTATTGTACCATCGAGTCGAAATCGAAAGATAAAATCCTCTGAGTTTTCTACTAATGTCCGATATTGCTCATCCCGTACTCTTGCTTTAACTAAGGCAGCTCGATGCTCTGTAACATCACAAGCCGAGCCAATGAGTTCTGTCACATAACTATTTTTATAAATCGGCTGTAAGCTTACTAAGATCGTAAAGCCATTATAATCATACTCATAATTCACGCGTTCGCCCTGCCAAGCCCGCTCATAATAACCCTTGACTTGAGCCTGAAAGGCTGAAGTGAATACTTTCACATCATCTATTTTTTTGCCAATGAATTGATGTGGATACAAGCCTAACATCTGCAGCAGCTGTCCTTCAATCACAATGAAAACGTATTCATCCCGATGCTTATGCAGCTTAAATGTGAACCCTGGCTGAAACCGAAGCATATCAATCAACTCTTCTTCGACTTGTCGAAGCTGCTGCTTATACTCCCGATTACGTAATAAATATCGCAAGAAGCATGCAATTACGAAGACACACATCAACTGATAGGTGATATATTTCCATATCGTATCAAGCGACGTCCCATACACCATCCACACCAACGTATAATAGAAAACAAAAAAGAATGTGGAAGCCGCCAACCATTGTAACCAATAAATTTTTATTTTGGCAAAGATTATGCTCGTTCCTGTAATCGCTGCAAGCCCAATCAGCAATAACGGCAAAGAAATCGTTCCGTCCATAATGAATCTTCCTATCCATAAACAAACAAAAGTGATAAATATTGAAAGCATACCACCCATATAGGCAGCCAAGAGTAGGCCTACACCGCGGAAATTCAGGCTAACTAGCGGTTCCATCTGAATACTGAAATTCATTAAGACGACTACTAACGCTCCGTGCGCCAATCCGATATACACTTTAGTTAACCAGGTTGGCCTCTGATCAAGCTTCATGATGAGAAAGAAGTGTTCTACAAATACGACAAAAACAGTTATTACGGAAAAATTGATAATCAAATCACGTAACAGAACAATCACCAACCCGTTTTATGACTCTAGTGAGAACTTATCTAATCCTTCATCATTCTATCATGTCTCTTAGGCTAGTTGAAACAACATTTGTTCAATATGACAAACTTCGACAGGTTTACTATAGTAATACCCTTGAACGAAGCGACAACCATACTCACGCAGCACCTGTAGCTCTTCTTCCGTTTCAACACCCTCCGCCACAACAGACAGATTCAATTGTTTCGCCATAGAAATCATCGTACTCACAATAACTGCATTCACATGTCCATGTTGTAAATCTTTAATGAAAGATTTATCAATTTTCACTTTGTCGACGGGCAAGTCACGCAGGTAACCAAGTGAGCTATATCCTGTTCCAAAATCATCCATAGCAATTCTCAGACCTAGCTTTTTGAGTTTCCCTAGCGCATCTGCGGCTAGTCTAGCATCCACACTCAGACTCTCTGTAATTTCTAATTCTAAGTACTTGGGATCTAAGCCAGTTTCCTCCAGAATTGCTGCAATGGTATTACTTAACCGACAATCATTAAACTGCTTGCGTGATAAATTCACAGCCACAAACATAGGTGGAAGGCCAGCATTTCGCCATTTCTGGTTTTGTTGGCACGCCTCTCTCAGCACCCACTCACCAATTTCGTGAATGAGTCCACTTTCCTCTGCTATCGAAATAAACTCCGTTGGCGGGACATCGCCAAAATCAGGATTATCCCAACGAAGCAGACATTCCAACCCGACAACAACGCTCGTACTAATATCAACAACAGGTTGATAGACCAGCTTTAACTCTCGCTTGGAGATCGCCTTGCGCAGATGAACCTCAATATCCATTCTTCTCTGCAGCATTACGCTACTGCTTAAAGGAGTACTAGGCTGTACACAATCCACATAGCCCTCTACATGGGCAGCGGCGGGATAGACACCTTTGACCCCATTTTGAATAGCGACTTTACATCGTTCTAAGAAATAGGTAATGATCCCTTCGCCATTTAATCCCGCAATTAACATCTCTTTATGAAAATAATCGACCGCACCAAAGCGCATCGCTTGAATTGTTTGAACCGAGCCTTCTGATGTATGTGTACTTAGCATAATTACAGGAATAGGGCTATGGTCCATAATGAGCTGAAGTGCCGTAAGTCCTAGCAAATCCGGTAAGTCCAGATCAATAAGGACTAGATCAGGCTTATCACGAAGCATACATACCAGTGCGGCACTGCCATGTGCTACAATTCCTGTCAGAATAAGCTGCTCATCCTGCTTCAATATGGTCGTAATGACCTCCTGAGTTTGTTCGGACATACTCACTACTAGTACTCCATACCTGCCTGTCAGACTCATTTTTTCGCCACCTTTTCAAGCCATTCTTACTTATAATCCCATTGTACTTTCCACTTATTAGGTTACTTACTTAAATCCCATGAATTTTTTAGCTCTAATTCGCTAATATTTTACTAACATTTTTTTAAACTCCCTATATGAAAACGGTTTACTCTTAAAATTCGACAGCGTATAATAGAATTATTAGCTAAATATTAGCAATATCACTCACCTCATCACTTTTTACGATATTCAAATTAGAAAACTATGCGTTAGGGGGAACTTCTAATGGACAGAGTTCTATTAATTGAGGACGATGATATTATCGGTGAGATGATCTGCATGTATCTGAAAGAGGAAGACTTCTTAGTTCTCAGGTGCCACAATGGACAGGAAGGGCTCACGGCCCTACATAATTTCCAGCCAGATCTGATTCTACTTGATCTTATTCTCCCAGACTTCGAAGGTACAGAGCTATGCAATTCCTTACGAGGGCTTACACCCGTTCCGATCATTATCATCTCCTCAAACTCTAAAGTCAGTGAGAAAATCGAAGCTTTTACCGTTGGCGCCGACGATTATTTATGCAAACCATTCAGTATGCATGAAATGAAGGCCCGCATTCAAGTTCTTTTACGCCGCTTCAAAAAGGAACTACCCGCTGAGCAGCCACCTGCTGATCCTGCCCCGATTCGCCAACGGATTACCGTTCCCGCTATGGAGCTCCAGATTAATTTAGAGAAACGAACCTTGCACGTGCGAGGCGAATCGATCGAAATGACCTTCTCTGAGTTTGAACTCATTCGATTGCTAGTTGAACACCCTGAACGGGTTTACCGTCGCGAAGACCTGATTAATGCTTTACGTGGATTCGATTCATACATAAACGAGCGGGCGATTGATGTACATATTACGAATTTGCGCAGAAAAATTGAGATCAATCCCAAAGAGCCGAAATATATTAAGACCGTATGGGGCGTAGGCTATAAATTTGTCATCTAAGCGACTTACATATTGACCTGATCCTGGATTGGATTTGGTCTTATTTTTTTGTTCTTTCTTACAGTAAAAGAGAGCAAACACACTTGTTGTAGGTATTTTATTAACCTGGTATTTCTCTGTCCTATTGTTTACATAGACTAAATATTAATGGGGATTTTAATTCAGCTAATTACTAGTTAGCCTTGGGAGAGGGGACATACAGATGAAAGTTCAACAAGTTGTTGCTGGTGTTTATATGTTACCACTTGGGACCGTCAATGCTTATTTGATCGAGGCAGCGGAAGGCCTCATTCTGATTGACACCGGCACACCAGGAAGTGCTGCCAAAATTCTAGAGGGAATCCAAGCCATCGGACACAAACCTTCTGACTTGAAGACCATTCTCCTTACACATGGCCATCCTGACCATGTAGGAAGTACAGCTGCACTGAAGCGAGAGGTTCCGCATGCGAAAATCTATATCAGCGAAGAGGATGCACCGATTGTAGAAAAAGGACAGCCGCAGCGGCCGCTAACCGCCACGCCTGGACTGATGAATAAACTGTTGTTCCGTTTATTCATTAAAGAAACGCCGATAGAAACCTTTTCTATCGACGGTTATTTGAAAGCGAATGCCACGCTTGATTTCGCTGCTGGTCTGCAGACGATCGCTGCTCCCGCGCATAGCGCAGGGCAAATCGCCTTGCTGCTGCCGAAGCACGGCGGCGTGATGTTTGCTGCGGATGCAGCGGCGAATATGATGGGCCTTGGCTGGAGCATCGGCCACGAGAACTTCTCGCAAGCGAGGCAGGACTTGATCCGCCTAGGGAAGGCGGAATTCAATGCCGCTTGCTTTGGCCATGGCAAGCCTTTGCTTGCGAGGGCTTCGCAAGCGTTTCGAGCCAAGTGGGCGTAGGGTCGCCGCTGGCGCGCCTATTAGTTCGATTTTACCGAACTAATCCCACTGCGCGCGTCCATTCATCCAAATTAGTCCGAAATAGCCCAACTAAATCGCTCCAAACACCCCTTACACGAGGAAAATGCCGAAATAGTTCGGTAGAATCGGACTATTGGTCTTATATAACAAGAAATTCTCGATTTAGTTCGGCAGAATCGAACTAAACGAGGATTCAACAAAACAGGCTGCCCTGAAGTAGAAACATCTACTTTACAGGACAGCCTGTTATCACTCACTTACTCTTTACTCTTTTAGTCATTACTCGTTACTCGTTACTCGTTTTTCGCTAGTTCTTCTTCTTCACCCTAACCGAAGCCAACGTCTCCCCTTCGGCAAGAGCATGTCTTCTCGACTTGGACAATCCGATCCGCTGCGAGGTATAAATCCCTGAATGACCGGAAAACAGATAGCTCACGAGGCAAGCCATGAACATGTAGAGGATCCCTTCGGAGCCAAACAGTTCTACGCCCATGATGAAGCAGGCCAACGGTGTGTTGGTAGCGCCGCTGAAAACCGCGATGAGTCCCAACGCAGCCAAGAATGGCGCAGAAAGCCCCAAAAGATCAGCAAGCGAATTGCCCAAGGTAGCGCCAATAACGAACAACGGGGTTACTTCCCCGCCGAGATAGCCCGCTCCGAGTGTTAGCGCAGTAAAGATCGTCTTCCACAAGAAGGCAAAGTGATCGACTGGCGCTTCGAAGGCTTGCTGCAGCAAAGGGATGCCCAGCCCCAGATAGTCCCTCGTTTTGAATACCGCAACAAGCGCAATAAGCACAATTCCGCCGACAAAGGCTCGCAGCACCGGGTTAGCGAATAACCGCGTATATAGCCATTTCATCCCATGGGTAAGCTCGCTAAAGAGGATGCTAGCTAATCCGAATAGGATCGAAGCCAACACGACTTTGAGAACAACCCCTACAGATAACAACGGGACTGCCCCCATAGCATAATGAATATGATGAATCCCCCATGCCATGGTCACCTGATGCGCTACCAAACTAGCAATGAAGCAAGGAATCAGCGCTTGATACCTCATCATTCCAATAGCAGCTACTTCCAAAGCGAAGATTGTGCCTGCGAGCGGCGTTCCAAAAACAGAGCCAAACCCGCTGCTGATGCCGCACATGAGCAGGATTTTCCGATCCGTCTCATCTACTCGAAAGACGCGTCCTATCCAATCAGCGAAGCTTCCCCCCATTTGAACAGCCGTACCTTCGCGGCCCGCTGATCCCCCAAAAAGATGCGTGACAAGGGTCCCGGCGAGCACTAAAGGCGCCATGCGCAAAGGAATCCTCTCCTTGGCCTCATGGAGCTGTTCGAGGATCAAGTTATTCCCTCTCCCTGCATTTTTACCGATTTTCAGATAGATATAGGCCATGAATGCCCCGCCTGCAGGCAGAAGAAATAACAACCACGGATAGGTAATTCTACGCTCCGTAACCAGATCTAAACTGAAGAGAAAAAGCGCTGAAGCTGACCCCGTTAGGATGCCAACGACGCTGCCATAGCAAATCCACTTTACGAATGAACCCAGTAAGGCAACATGCATATACTTGGCCATAAATTCTAACGCTTTTGGACGATTGTTCAAAGTAATTCTCACCTCTTGTGGAAAGGCCTAGTGTTACAGTGTTCCGACTCGATCCATAAGAAGCTTGCTCTCCGCGTTCAAGCCAATGATCGTTACGGTTTTAATGTTTTGCTCGTATCTTTGTATGGTTTTGGCAATCGCCGTCACCGCTGAATGGTCCCAAACATGAGATGCGGCGAAGTCGATAATGATTTCTTCCGGATCATTTTTATAATCGAAAAGCTCAACAAAATGCGCCATCGTACCGAAGAATAGCTGTCCCTTTATACGATACACCTTAGCGCCATTCTTCTCAATTGTTGATTGCGCCTTAATTCTCGCTGACCGCCACCCGTAGACCAATGCACTCAAAATCACACCTGATACAACGCCAATCGCTAAGTCTGATGTTGCCAAAACGACTGCCACTGTCACGATCATGATTAGCGCATCACTTCGAGGAATTTTTGCTAGCGTTCGCAACGAGTTCCAATCAAAGGTACCGATCGACACCATAAACATGACGCCAACAAGTGCGCCCATCGGAATTTGCTTCACGACATCGCCGAGAACGAGTATAAGGAAGAGCAGAAATACCCCAGATACGAACGTAGATAACCGCGCTCTGCCGCCTGATTTCACGTTAATAACGGTTTGCCCGATCATCGCGCAGCCTGCCATCCCGCCAAATAACCCTGAGACCACGTTCGCAATTCCTTGACCTTTTACCTCTTTATTTTTGTCGCTTTTCGTATCCGTCATCTCATCAACAATCGTCGCCGTCATCAAAGATTCCGTCATACCCACAACAGCAAGCGCTAAAGAGAACGGCAACATACGCCAGATAATCTCTAGAGAGAAATCAATTTGTGGCACATGGAAAAATGGCAGCTCTTGCGTGATTTTGCCCATATCCCCAACCGTACGAAGATCCAAATGCAGACTCATCGAGATTATCGTCATCACAATAATGGCTACGAGCGGTGAAGGAACAACCTGCGTGAATCTCGGAAGTATATAGATAATCACAAGCGTACCTGCAATCATCAGCGGCATTTGCCAATTAGCTCCTTCAAAGCTTGGAAACTGCGCCATAAAAATAATAATTGCCAAGGCATTCACGAATCCTGTCATCACCGAATGAGGGATAAAGGTAATGAATCTCCCAAATTTCAATGCCCCCATCACATACTGGAGGACGCCTGTTAGTATCGTCGCGGCAAATAAATACTCGATCCCGTATTTCGCTACGACAGGCCCCATTAACGAAGCCATAGCTCCTGTAGCCGCGGAAATCATACCTCTGCGCCCGCCTACAATAGAAATCGTAACAGCAATACAAAAGGATGCATACAACCCTACCATCGGATCTACACCCGCCAAAATTGAAAAGGCAATAGCCTCTGGAATCAGCGCTAAAGCCACCGTGATGCCCGCGAGTACATCCTTACGGACGTTGGAGAGCCACGCCATTTTAAACTTTTGAACCAACAACCTGTCTCCACTCCTTCTTTGTGTTTCTTGACCTTTCAGTCTCAGAAAAGTCGGGTCCGTTCGTCAACTTGTCTCATTATACACAAATGTTCGACATCCCTCTAGGCAAAAATAAAGAGCTCCTCCATGAATTGGAGAAGCTCCTAAGGTACTTCGTTCTGTTACTGTGAAACACTAACCGATTTCCGACTAGTCACGACTTCTGGTTCAACTTCCTCTGCCTGACCTACACGTTTAATGAAGAAGGATAACACCAAGCCGACAATCGCGATTCCAATAATAACGAGATAAGAATCATTAATCCCCTGAATGGATGCCTCTTTAATCATTTCTTTCGTAGCAGTCGCCGTTTTACCTGCCGTCATTAACTCGATGACATGTGATTTGGTTCTAGTCGTCATAACAGTAATCAATAATGCAGTACCCACGCCGCCAGCTACTTGCTTGATGGTATTAGATATCGCAGTACCATGCGCATTCAGCCTAGCAGGCAATTGATTGAGCCCCGCGGTCGTGATTGGCATTAAGAATAGTGCCATACCAAAACGTCGTCCTGTGGACATAAGAACTAGGTACGTATAACTTGTAGAATCCGTCAAATTGATGAATCCAAGTGTAGTTATGATCGTAATGACCATACCAATAATGGACAACCATTTCGCTCCGAATTTATCGAACAACTTACCAGCTACTGGCATCATCAAGCCCATGAGCAATGCGCCAGGGAGCATAAGAATACCAGACTCTAACGCGGTATATCCGCGAGCATTTTGCAAATACAACGGAAGCAGCATCATATCCGCGTACATGACCATTGTTACTGCGATGTTGATTAAAGTAGTCAAGGTAAACATGTTATGCTTGAACGCTCTAAGATCTAGAAGTGGGTCTTTAATAACCAGTTGGCGCCATGTAAACAAAATTAATGCAACTACACCGACAACAATCGATAAGATGACCTCCAAGCTGGACCAGCCTTTGCCGCCAGCACTACTAAAGCCGTAAAGAAGGAAACCGAATCCGATAGTTGAAAGAATGGCACCCCACGTATCAATTTTGGGATACTGACGTTCAGACACATTTTTCAGATACATGAAAGCAACACCAATGACGATAACAACAATAGGAATGATGCCGTAGAAAAGCGTACGCCACGAATAATGTTCCAAAATATAACCAGCAAGAGCAGGACCCACTGCAGGGGCAAAAATAATGGCCAAACCAACCATCCCCATAGCTCCTCCACGCTTATCTGCCGGGAAGATTGTCAAAATCACATTCATAAGCAGTGGCATGATAATACCTGCCCCAGCTGCTTGAATCAGACGCCCCGTCAACAATACCTCAAAGCCTGGCGCCACAGCTGATACAATGGTACCAATGAGGAAAATAATCATGGACGCTTGGAATAGCTCCCGCGTCGTAAAGCGTTGCATGAGGAACGCTGTTATCGGAATCAAAACACCGTTAACCAACATGTACCCAGTGGTCAGCCATTGTCCAGTTGATGCGGCAATATTGAATTCGACCATGAGTGGCGGTAAGGCAACGCTCATAATCGTTTGATTCAGAACGGCAATGAACGCCCCCAGAATCATAACAAAGAGAAGGGGACCTTTCTTAATAGAACTTGGATCAAATGCTGCAATTTTACTCATTTTATTCTTCCTTTCACCTTCGACTTCTAACTAATTGACATTGTGTTGTATAATAAACTCGATGTAAATAGTATTATAGTCATTGAACCTGATGTTCACAAGCAACAGCTTTTTTAGATATGTATATTAGTTGACAGTTTCTATGAATTTGTAGTCTATCTAATAGATAATCCACAGTTCCCGAAGAAATTGTCGTATATAACATTTGCGGAGAGGAAGAGCTGACTCATGTCTACCAACATACAGCGGATTGACCCGCGCGTACTTCGTACACGCCAATTAATTCGAGATGCCTTTATTGAATTGCTTCAGGAATTTGAACTAGAGAAAATAACGGTCAATCGCATCGCAAAGCGTGCCACCATTAATCGCGTCACCTTTTATCTGCATTATCGCGATATTCCAGATATGATGGACAGGTTGGCAGAGGATATGATCAATGATATTGATGCTATCCTGAAGCAAGCGCCGGATCCTCCGGGTTTTAACATGCAGATTGTTGTCAAAATGCTAGAGCATATCGCGGACAATTCGCGATTTTATAAAACGCTGCTCGCTTCCAAGCGGTTCCCCGTATTTACAGAAAGACTTATGAAGTTGATTGCTGAATTTATTACCGGTCGCATCGACAAGCTGGAGGCAGTCACAAAGCTGACCGTTAAGCGTGATATCACGATCTGGTATGGCTCCTCGGCTATTATAGGCACAATTGTCTTCTGGCTTCGCAATGATTTGCCCTACACACCAGAGTTCCTTGCTGCACAGCTTGCGGAGCTCCTGCATCTGCCCAAACCGGAATAATCTTGCGTTGATGGGGGCATATTTAAAAAACAAAGGAGCGAACCAAAAGTCAGTTCGCTCCCCTACTTTAACCTCATTACTTCTTCATTGTTTTATAAGCATCGCTAATCTCTTTGTCGTAGTCTTTTCCTCCTGCTCTTTCCCAACTAGCAAGCATCTCCGCATACGTCTTCTCGAAGTCCGTAGAAATAATGACTTTGGAAACCCCTTCATACAGGCTCTTCTCGATGGCTGCAACGGTCTTCTGAGCTACGGGACGAGGTGAGTCGATGACCGTGTTCGGTTTACCGTATTTTTTGAAAATATCATAATAGGTAACAAATGAATTAGCGTACTCTTCACGTTGCTTTTGGTCCGGAAGTGAGAGGGCTACTGACTTAAGAAGTTGTTCTTTGTTTAATGCAGGTCCTCCTTGTTGAACAATGGCAAGATCTCCTGCAAGTGATACCCATGTAGTTTTCTTGTTCAGTTCGGGATCAATCTGGACTTTAACACCACCGTCATCCTTCCAGTTGACTCCCTCAATTCCACTTTGTACGGTTGCCAAATTCTTCGGTTCAACCATCCAGTTCAGGTACTTCATGACAGCATCCGGGTTTTTACTGGATTTCGGAACAGCTACAAGCATAGAGAAATCGGATACCTTGTTCATCACTTGAGTTCCGTCTGGACGTTTGAATGGCTCTACAGGTACCCAAGTTGCCGTTGGAACCGACTTACGTGTAGCCACATTCAGGTTCCAAGGGGTGTCGTTCGAGTCTACGAAGCCGGCAACACCACTGTTAACCTGTTGCGTGAATTGCTGTGAGCTCACATCCGTAACGAATTCCTTGGAGATTAGCCCCTCTTTGTACACTTTATTCATCCATTGGTAATAGGCTTTTCCTTCAGGTGTAGCAACGGAAGAGGTGAAGACACCGTTCTTATAGTTGCCATCTGGCGCATAGAACTGATTACTTGGACCATCCATATTGACACCGAAGCCAAACATTGGGCCATAATAGAAGGCTTTCATGGATTGATTGATCGCAGGGAGTGCCCATGGAATCACTTTGTCTTTACCTACTTTGCCCGGGTCTTTCTCTTTAAAAGCCTTTAGCACTTGATAAAGTTCTTCGTTCGTAGTCGGAGTCTTCATCCCTAGCGCATCAAGCCAGTCTTGACGAATCTTCATGTTAGGACCAGAATATGTGTTTGCTTTTAGAGCAGGAATCGCATACCGTTTGCCTTTGTACATACCTACTTGGTCAAGCGCGACTTTGTTATTCTTAATCAAGTCTGGATATTTGGCTAGATAGGAATCCAACTCCCATAATCCACCTTGTTCAGCGAATTTGAAGATCGTATCCATGGAGTAGGTTAAAATAACGTCAGGTGCTTCGCCGGATGCCATCCATACGTTCAGTTTCTCCGATTCCTGCGCTCTAGGCAGGGAAACGAATTCCACGTCGAGGCCAACCTTCTTCGTCTCATCAATAACATACTTAATAATTGAGTTATTACCCAGGTTCTGACCCTCTGGTGCATTGGCACGGTCCCATAAGGTGACACGGATTTTGGCTGGTTTTTCAGGTTCTTTGCTTGGTGTTGCTGCGTTACTGCCACTAGGTGAAGTTGTTGCTGTGCTTGATCCCCCATCCTTATTGGAACAGGCAACCAAGAAACCCGAAAGCATGAGCATAACCGTCATACTTCCTAATACCCCTTTTTTAAACACCTTTACCATAATGCTTCCTCCCTAGTTTTCATTTTCAGGCCTACTCGTTGAACAGGGATGTACCCCTATCTTGTTGAAAATACGTTCAATTAAAGCGCTTGCATTGTAAATATAGGCGCATTTTTCCGGTGATTCTATTCGATAATTTTGACATTTTGATAGTTTTTTTGTTATCCAACTTTATTCTTTATCCTTTAACTGAGCCGAGGAACGACCCCTTCACAAAATACTTTTGCAGGAAAGGGTAAACGATGAGAATCGGAACCGTCGCGAAGACAATCGTGGCTCCCTTCAGGGACTCCTCAATGACGTTGAGATTATCCATGGATTGCATCGTTTCCAGCGAGGTATCCATCTGGGCCAGCAGCAAAATGTTCCTCAGTTTCACTTGTAACGTATAGAGCGCCGAATCGTCGATGTACAAGACGGCAGCAAAATAGGAATTCCAATGACCAACCGCATAAAACAGTGAGATCGTTGCCAATACGGCACCAGATAGAGGAAGCACCACCTGCGCTAAGTAACGCAAATTGCCACAGCCGTCCATGACGGCCGCCTCCCGCAGCTCTTCAGGGAGATCCTGAAAGAAAGTTTTCATGATAATAACGTTAAAAGCACTAATTAAACCTGGGAGCATTAACGCCCATAAGCTATTCAACAGCCCGAGCGACTTGATCAACAAGTAGCTGGGAATCATCCCACCGCTGAAAACCATGGTCACAATCATGAAATTCATAAAATATTTGCGTCCCTTCAAGTCCTTCCTTGAAAGGGGATAAGCCGTTGTAATTGAAAATAGCATATTAAGTGCAGTACCGACTACCGTGATATAGATCGTTACACCTAACGACCTGATAATATTGGAATCCGTGACGACCGATTTCATCGCATCAAGCTGAAATTCCACTGGCCAAAGCACAACTTGGCCCGTCTGTATGGCATGGCTGGAGCTAAAGGCATTAGCTATCGTATTAATGAAGGGAAATATGCATATGAAGGTGAACAGGATTAGCAGGGAATAGTTAACGATGTTAAAGCTAACGTCCCATCCCGAATACTTGCCGAATAAGCTGCGTCTATTTCCATATTTCTGTGCAGTAGCCGCCATATCTCTACCCCCTAACTCGTTCGAATTTTACCAAAGTCCTTCCTTACCCAGACGCTTAGCAAAATAATTCGCACCAAGCACAAGAATAAGATTAATGATGGATTGCGACATCCCGATCGCCGTTGTAATGCCGAATTGCCCCTGTTTAATCCCCGAGGAGTACACATATGTGCTAATAACCTCTGAAATATTCGTAACAACCGGATTCTGTAAGGCAAAAGGATGCTCGAAACCGATGGATACCATATGACCGATGTTGAGAATCAACAAGATAATAACCGTCGGCATGATGCCTGGCAGCGTAATATGTACAATTTTCTTCCATCTACCTGCACCATCCATGACAGCTGCTTCGTACAAAGAAGGGTCAATCATCGTCATCGCCGCAAGATAAATAATCGTTCCCCATCCCGCTCCAGCCCATACGCTGGACAACGTGTAGGTGATGACCCACCAGGTCTCCTCGATCATGAAATAGATCTCTTCCAGCCCAATGAATCTCATCATACTATTGATGATCCCATATTTCGGGGAAAGCAGATTATAAATAATCCCGCCCATGATGACCCAGGACATAAAGTGAGGCAAATACAGAAGCGATTGCGATATTTTCTTAAAATATTTTGCTCTAATCTCATTTAACATAAGCGCTAGAATAATCGGTGCCGGAAATCCCACTAGGAGACCTAGAACGTTAAGTAGCAGCGTATTACGGACGATCCTATAGAAATCCTGAATCTGTAGCATCTCCTTGAAATGATGCAGCCCTACCCAATCCGAATCGAGGATCCCTTTGAAGATGTTATAATCTTTAAAAGCAACGACAAGCCCTAACATAGGAACATAACAAAATACAAAGAAAAAGATAATGCCTGGGACAAGCAGTAAGTACAAATCGTAATTTTTGAACAACTCTTTTGTAAAAGCACTTCTTCGTTTACTGTCCGTCTGTGCAATTACATGGTGTTTCTGAGATTGTACTTCCATACCCTTGCTCCTTCCTTCACATATTAACCCCGTAACTTAGCCAAAAGCGTTTTCGCTATTAAAAATTCACTGCACACCCTATTCTTCTAGGTATGTTGCAAGTGTACTTCCTTACGAAAACGATTGACATGCTAGAAATTTTACTTTTTATTAGTTTTCTTTACTTCTCGCTTTACAGCCCTTACTTTCTGTTAATCGATCCATAATTCGTACATACCCTGTAAGCAGATTTCGGCATGTTGCATCATGTCATCAATAAAAATGAACTCGTCTGCTTGATGGACATGGGTATCTACGCCGCCAGGCAGCCCCGCACCGAATGCGACACCATTGTTCCGCAATTTACGAGCATAGGTGCCAGCCCCCATACGCAGCAGTACGGCTTCATCACCGGTTATTTTCTTGTAAGCGCGGCTTAACCGGACAATAACCGGATGGGTCTCTGGTACATACACCGGAAAAAGATGTCGTGTCAGTTCAGTATGGATGCCATTCTTACGCGCAAGGCCGTCAATCGTGGTTAGTATTCCATCGCCGTCATGGCTGACTGGATACCGAACATTACTTAGTGATTCCGCCCGATGGAGGTCACAGGAAATGGTGCGCAAATAAACGATCAACGCGCCTGACACACTATCGCTACAAGCAATACCAAGCGACTGTCCGCCTTTCTCCACACCAATCTTACTATTTAGGAATTGCAAAAACTTGTCCCAATTGGTAGTCAGTCCTTGCCCACTCAGGAAAGCAACCATATTCACGATGGCATTTCGCGAGCCTGCCCGACTGTCTGCCATAAACTCGCTTCCTGCTGTTAGCACTAGCCTACCCTCGTCGTCGTATACGAACGACATATTAACCTGAAGATTAACGGCATCGTGAAAGTTTGCCACCTGGGTGTCCGTAAGAAGTGCCAGAGAAAGCAATGCTGTACAGGTCTCCGGAATCAGTGTAAGCATGTTTCCACCCTTTAGAGACAAGATCGTAAGCTGCGGATTGGTGGAAACAGATTCTTGTTCACTTGAGAACACCACGTTCATACTGCCCATTTCCACATTGAAAATGGGGTAGCCAGCGTCAGGCGCAAATGCCATAACCGGAAGCTGTTCCCTCTCGAAATAGTAGTCGAGATCTTTCATGCCGCTCTCCTCATTCGTACCGAAAATCAAGCGAAGACGGCGACTGCCGGTAATGCCCAGATCCATTAGCGTTTTCAGCGCATACAGAGCGACTACAGCTGGTCCTTTGTTATCGGACGCACCTCTTCCAATAATCTTGCCATTCTCGATGAGGCCGCCAAACGGTGGGAAGGTCCATCCATCCCCTTCTTCTACGGTATCCAGATGCACGAGCACTGCAACGATTTCCTCGCCCTGTCCATATTCGGCAT
The DNA here is from genome assembly GCF_059692015.1 of Paenibacillus sp. J22P165. Lineage (NCBI taxonomy): Bacteria > Bacillati > Bacillota > Bacilli > Caryophanales > Paenibacillaceae > Paenibacillus > Paenibacillus sp. J22P165. The sequence goes on from NZ_JCAUAP010000015.1 coordinate 77,880, forward strand.
GACCCGCATACCCGTCCACGTTAGTCACTTTGAACCCTAACGATTCCGCCAATCGGAGCATATATTGCAAAGCATGATCAACGCCAGCGCCAAACGGTTTTCCCGGCTCCGGCGTGGCCATGATGCTTCTTATTTGCACAAGTTCAGAAATACCAGCCGTAATTGCATCCCGATATTTGTGGATCTCATTCCCAATGATCATAGGTATACCTCCCGCTTTCCCCTATTCGCTTCTAACCAATAATCAGTCGACATGATGAAGGCTCTCCACCAACATCAGCAGCGTCATGGACTGCCCGTAGGGCATCGGGCATAGCGGGATGTCGCGATAAAACTGTAACGTACGCCCCATGCGCGTTCCGTAAGATACGCCGTGAACGGCTCCTTTAGTGTCAACCTTATTCATAACCGCTTGCAGTGCCTTCAACCCAACTTCTTTGTAGACTTCGCTGATATAACCTTTGCGAACAGCCTTCAAAATACCGTAAGCAAAACCTGCAGTTGCTGAGGTTTCCTCATAGGATGTCGGATCGTTCAGCAATGTCGTCCACATCCCGCTCGGTCTTTGTAGCTCAGTTAGTTTCTGAACCTGACGTTCTAGCGAAGAAAGCAGGAACACTTCCACACCTAGCGGTATCTTAACAATATCTAGGTAGTCAACCAACCCTGCTGTGTACCACGCATTACCGCGACCCCAGAGCGCTTCTGCGAAATTATGCCCCTCCTTGAAACTCCAGCCATGGAAAAATAGTCCCGTTTTCTTATCCGTCAAATACTTAAGATGAACGAGGAACTGACGAATACTTTCTTGGACATAGTGATCTTTGGCCAACAAAATGCCCATCCTGCCCATGAATAGAACCGTCATATAGAGCGTATCGTCCCACAACTCACCTTCGTTCGCATTGTCGATCGTCTCATGCGTGATTCCAAACTCAGGCGTACGGGGCATCTCATCTGCCGCATAACTAACCCACTCTTCACATATCCGTAGATACTCTGGATTGCGCGTTTCCTCGTACAAGTAGCTTAACGTAAGCAGGGGACACATCGTATTGACGTTCTTCGGTGGAAGTCCCTCGCGAATCCGACTGTCGAACCAATCAGTTAGATACGTAAACACATCCTGATTCTGGGTTTCCTTGTAATACAGATAGAGGGAGAACAACCCGACTCCCTGAGACCAATCCCATTTATCCATGGTAATGATGCTGATTGGCGTGTCTTCCTGGATTGTTGCCTCCAGATTTTTCATCCCACTAATGACTTTATGAAGCATGATCTCTATCTCTTGCCGCTGTAGTTGCGTTATAGTCACGGTAAGCACCTCCCAATACGCACTCAAAAGTGCTTGTAACCCTAATGTAACGCACACGTCCAGTAGTTTACATACGAGAATCTTACCCTTTTATTAGATTTCTTTACCTCTGTTCTTATACTCTTTCGGGGATTGACCTTCAAGCCGCTTAAAAACCTGATAAAAATAGGCATACTCCTTATACCCTACCATTTCGCCTACTTCATTCACCTTATTTTTAGGATCCATGAGCAGACGCTTGGCGGTCTCAATCCGAGACTTAGATACCAAATCCACGAAATTTATTCCGGTTTCTGTACGCAGCAACCTGCTTAGATAACTCGAGCTCAGACCAAAATGCTCAGCGGTTGATGTCAAGTTAATGGTGTCGCCGATATGGCTGTTGATGTAATCAATAACCTTTTTTACAACGAGGCTGTACACCTTGTCCCCGCCTTCAAGCTTCTTTTTAATCGTCCCAATAAATGTTGTGAGGTAGGTAGAAGCTTCTTTCATACTCGTAAGCCGATATACATCCTCAAGAATTTGGTCGACACTTTTCCCAAGGCCGAACTCATCACCAGTTACACGGAAATAATAGCGTGCGACCGCAAGACAAACTTCGGAGAGCAAGCCCTTTACTACTAGAATATTCCCTTCGCTATAAGCGGTAATTTGTTTTAGAAAACGCTCCAAATACGCCATCACATCTTCACTAGATTTGTCTTCCAACATTTGATTGAACTGTTCCAAATCCTGAATAATTGAGAATTTCCCTAATTCCTTCTCTTGCTCGCTATCTTCCGGGAATAACACACTTTCCTCCATTCGGAAAAAGCTTGAATCCATAATCAAAGAAGCTTCCCGAAAAGCATTCGGCAGCTCAAGAAGTGATTTATATACGGAACTGACTGCAAGATGACAGGAAACTTGCTCCTTCATTTTAGCCACATCAATAAACTCATTGCAGAAGCTCTGCAGCTTCATTCTGAATTCCCTCTGCGACAAAAGCTTGGGGAATAGACTTACAAATATAAGGTCGTTATTCCGCAGAGACTCAATCATATAAAAATCACGTTTGGCAGTTAGCTTATGTGCTTGTTCGGTTAGCCGTAGTTGCATCTGTTGCTTAAGCTTGATAGCATTCGCTACACCAGTCTGCCCCGGTTCACCTGCTATACGGACAATTTGCACAGCGTAGCGGCTATACTGGATCTCCAGCTTCTTCACTTGTTCCTGCATATCATCTGTTCCTGTAATCAAATCACCGATTAACTTACTTCTTAGGGAGGGCATAGAATCGCTATGTTGTTTCTCCAACTCGACGTAAGCAGACGCCATCTTGACCGTATTCTCATTCTCCTTGCGCTTAGAATCAATCTCTGAAACAGCGCTCCCAATCACTTGGCTTAGCTCTTCGTAATTAATGGGTTTGACGATAAAGTCAAATACACCCAGTCGAACAGCCCTCTTCGCGTATTCAAAATCTTGATAACCTGTAATTAGGATAGTTTTGGCTAAAGGAAAGTCTGTACTCATCTCCTCAGCTAAATCGAGCCCGCTTAATCCAGGCATTTTGATGTCCGTCACGAGAATGTCTGGCTGAAGCTCCTTAATTAAACGTTTACCCTCTATTCCGTCCTCCGCTTGACCGACTACGGTACAATTTAGCTTATCCCAGGCGATCATTTGCACAATCGCTTGCCGGATCAGCGGTTTATCATCAATAACCACGACTTTGTATGTCATTTGGAGCTCTCCTCCGTTAGGATGGGAAGACGAATCCGAATCGTTGTCCCCTGATCCATTTCACTCATAATACTTAAGCCGTACTCTTCTCCAAATAATATTTGAATCCGTTTGTGCACACTAATAATCCCGACGTTCGTATGCTTATCCTTCTGCTTCAGCTTGGAGTGCTCTGGTGGGTTGAGCAAATGTTCCTTCGTTTCTTCATCAATGCCTACGCCATTATCAGACACTTCGAGATAGAGAACGTCTTCCTTGATCCAGCTGCCGATACTGACAATCCCCTTGCCTACTTTCTCTTCAATGCCATGTTTAATCGAGTTTTCTACGAGTGGCTGCAGAATAAATTTAGGAACCCTATAGGCCATCAAGCTCGTGTCAAAATAATAATTAACCTCAATTCGATTGCCATAGATAATCTGATGAATAGATAAATAACTCCTAATATAGTCCACTTCTTCCTGCAGGTAGATAATGTCCCCCTTTTTACTGATACTCTCTCTGAGCAGCTTGCCGAGAAGATAGATCATTTCACTGACTTGTTCGTCACCACGCATCTTGGCTAAGCTATGAATGGACTCCAGGGTATTGTAGAGAAAATGGGGGTCAATCTGCGCCTGCAGCGCTTTATATTCGAACTGCAGCGTGCGATACTCCGCTTTTTGCTTAAGCAGTTTCTCCTCATAAACCGTGTGGATTAACTCGCTGATTTTCTTCGCCATTGAATTAAATTTCTCCGCGAGCAGCCCTACCTCGTCTCTACTTCTGGGCACAATCACTTTATGGGTAAAGTCTACGGAGAAGTGAGTCATACTCTGGAGCAGCAGTCGAACATTGCCTGTGATGTTTCTAGAAATGACCACTGCTAGAAAGAACGCCAGGGATAGTGAAATTAGAATGGTGCTCAATGTCCAAAACTTGATAACTTCCGTGCCACGTGTTAATTCGTTGACAGCGATAACTTGGACAATCATCCACTTGTCATAGGGTGTTGAGATTATAGTAGAAATGTACGTTTGCCCTTCAAATTGAAAACCCTCATTGAGACCGGGCTTCTGATCGTACATCTTGTTTTCGATAAAATAACGAGTCGGCTCGGAAACAAGCCTGTCGTACAGTAGCGGCTCGAGTACTTCGTTAAGGATGACGATGTTCCCCTTCGTAAGTTCGTCCACATTCGTGTAGATGCTGCCAATCAGATTAATGTCCACACCGACGATAATGATACCCGCATAACGACTAGACGTAACATCGTATACAGCCTTCTCCATGAAGATAACGTTGCTAGTGCCCGGCACCCAGGAAGTGCGGCCACGCTTATCTTTAATCATCTCGACGTCGAGATTCATCAATTGCTTATTGTAGTTTTGGGTCGCACTGCGTTCGAACCCGAATGGGTTGCCCGCCGTATCAATGACCATGACCGATAAGTATTCATCTTTGGAAAATACTAAATCTTTCATAAACTCACTAATAACCTTATTCTTCATATACAAATCGGATTCACTTGCGTCTTCAGAAATACCCAGTGTCGTATTGAGCGTGGAATTGCGGAATTGTTGAAATACATGCTCCTCGATGTCCTTGGTCCGCTTCTCGAGATTTATACCGATTTGCTCAATTAAGTATTGAGAAAAAACGGATGTGTTCTGCTTGATTACGCTTACAGATACATAGTAATTAACGATACTAATCATTAGCACAGTCAATAAGATCATGACTGTAAAGGACAGCAGAAACTTCGTACGCAATTTCAAATTTAGAAATTTGGAAATCACCTTAGACAAACGCTTCACCCGCATTCTGATGGAATGGCAAGTGCGCGAGCCCACAGCTCACGCACTGATTGTTAGCATTATAAACCTTTCCATGGTAAACGGCTATCACTTATACTTTCACTCTATCGTGTAAACGGCCTGGTACATGGCTCCACACCCTTGCCTTCTTACCAACACACCAGATCGTTGTTTAGCTGTGGTATCTTCGTAGCCCTCGAATACATAAATATCAGTGCCCACGCACCCTTCCATTCGAAGCGTCAACGTGCGATCTGCCAAAACCCAGCGTATCGACCAGCTCTCATCCGTCTTGCATACACGCAGATTCATCAAGTGCTGATAGCCAAACTCGCTCCCGATAGGCGAACACGGCTGCGTTTCGAACGCCGTCTCTATCCTCCCTTGGCAATGAAAAAGCCAATCTGTCTGATGTTCATCCGCGGTGATGACCTCAAATGTATCCGAGATGCATCCTTCTTGAAGATGAATATCGCGTACATAATCAACGCCAGGATATACGTCCTTCGCTTTGGCACGGATGCGATTCCTCTCTGGTTCGAATTGTTCAATAAATCCCCGTTCCGAATAGATCTGATCGACACCATCAACGATGACGGTATTATGAGCAATTGTCTTCCGCTGCCATTCTACAAACAAGAAAGATCCATAACCATTCGAGGAAATATCGTGAGACCATAGGTGGTCTGCGTCGAACAACTCGATATTCATTAAATCAGGATGCGCATGGCTCCGCGTATTCAGTCCGTATTTCATAAATAAAGTCGTTTTCCCTGCGCGTAACGAGCAAATAAGAGAGGCTGGAAAGTTTTTCGTGACGCGGAGCATCTCTTCCCCTGCATATTCCCCTTTGCCAAAGAGGAGACGCTGAACCCACCCTTCAGGTGAATTCTCGATCATCCCCCCATAAGCCATCGTTGGCTTATAGTACGCCCCATAGGATCTGGAAAGCGCATATTCAAAGGCTGGGTCTGAAAACAATCGATTCGCGTACTCATACTGTCCCGCGTAGTGAGTCAGTGCGATATTTGGCCAGCCGTCATTCGGATTCGGGAAAACACCGTTATCAAACGCGATCTCAGCTGGGAACACGTACATCCGTTTTACGATCTCTTCCATCCCCTTGCATGTCACATCATACATACGGGCGAATAACAGGAAATAAGTAAACGGTTCTACACAATAGAAATGATAGTGAAATGAACCTTCATACCAAAATCCTTCCGCTGTTACACCCTCCTGCAATTGCCGCTGCAAGCCGAATGGCCCCTCCAAAGCTCTCTCTACGTAGCTGCTATCACCGAAGAACATCCCCGTCATGCCCACAGCCGCCTTCATCCAACACGTAATGTTGTGAATACTCGTACAGAGTTTTTCCAGCAGCTCTACCTGGGGATCAAACAGATGACTTTTGTAGTGCTGAAGCTCTGCGGTGCTGAACGTCTCCTTAATCATCTCCATGCCCTGCAATAGCCAAATCATGCCAACCGCATCGCAGAGATTAATGCCAGCTATTTTTCCAACATAACCCGCGGGAACGTCTACCTGAAGCTGCTCATAATGATCGCAATAGAATGACAAGACGCTGCGGATGTAAGCCGGGTAACGCTCATCGCCCGTGAGCCGATACAACACCCCTGCATAAAAAACGTGTTTGTGCGCTTCATCCCGGTACAAATAATTCCAGGCTTGATCGAATCGTGCACCCTTGTTGACGTGGCCACAGCTTCCGCAGCTATTCACATGAGGGACTTCCCGCTCGAAATCAATCCTGCTCCCGCAAGCTTCACAGAAATAGTTATGCCCCCACCCCGTAATTCGCCTAGGATCATCTGTGTAATGAGTAACCCACCACTCCGTGGTCTCAACCAGCGTATCATAGACGGTCTTCGCCCAAGCTTCCGTCCGAATTTTCTCTTGAACAGCCTGCCAATCCTGTACATAGCTCACGTTAACACTCGTCTCCTTCATACTACTTGCAATTTACGATCGACAGTTTCCCTTAACGACTAGCGCGTCATTCCAACCAGTGCACGATCTAGATCCTCGATTATTGAATCTGCACTCTCCAGACCAACCGAAATGCGCATCAGACCGATCGGAATTCCTGACAAGAGGGATGTCTCCTCATTGACCCATAGCCCAGGTGAATTAATGAGACTCTCGAAACCACCCCAGCTGGGACCTTCTTCGAAATAGCGCAAGCTTTTCATCATCTTCATAATGTGCTGTTTATCTCCCTTTGGCACGAAGCTTAGTAAACCGGAGTAACCGGACATCTGTCTGCACCCAAGCTCGTATTGCGGATGGCTAGGCAAGCCTGGATAGTAGACAGCGGATACTTGCGAATGACCCTCGAGGAAAGCAGCGACCTTCTTCCCATTCTCCTCATGCTGCCTCATCCGAACCGCGAGGGTCCGTAAGCTCCGAATAAGCAGCCAGGATTGGTGGGGATCCATAACAGCCCCAAACAGACTTCTTTCGTTATTGGTAATCGATTCTAGAATCTGCTTACTGCCTATGATGACTCCACCCAGAATATCGCTGTGCCCACCCAAATACTTCGATGCGGAGTGAACCACGAGATCAATGCCATAAGCTAGGGGATTCTGATAGAGCGGCGTCGCCCATGTATTATCAATAATCGTCGCAATCCCATAAGATTTCGCCAATGCGGAGATGGCCTGCAAATCCTGGAGCGAGAAAATGTTCGATAGCGGACTTTCCAAATAAATCACTTTCGTGTTCGGGCGGATCGCTTGTTCGAATTCCTCGATGCTTTCCCCTGATACGAGCGTAACCTCACAGCCGAACTTCTTCATGTAGGTATCCAGAAATGCTCTTGCCGGTACGTAGGTCGCACGGGGGCAAATCACATGGCTATCTTTCTCAAGGTAGTAGGACAAGGCAGCGCTTATAGCGGCCATACCTGAGGAGAAACAACGTGCTTCCTCCCCACCCTCGAGGGCTGCGATTTTCATTTCAGCAATCTCCGTCGTCGGGTTGGCAACGCGTGTATACGTGTATCCGTGATTAACTGTTTTCCTAGTAAATAGCGAGTTTTGAAAAATAGGAGGCACGATGGCACCTAAATAACGGTCATAATCGTCACCGAGATGAGCAAGTACGTCTTCCTTGCTCTTGATATCATCTTTGTCCATATCTGTCCTCCTCCTTACGATCTGGAGGCTAATAATGGGAACATCCGACCTGCCAACGGTTGATTTTCCTGCAAGTTCAAATCCATCGTGATCGCATGCTTCTTCCCGTTAAACGTTGTTCCGTCTGGCATGTAAATGATGGCTAATGCACGTCTAGGTTTATCCGTTACATTCGAGTGCGCATAGTGAAAGGTAAGTCCGTTATGAAACGTACAGCTTCCTGCTTTTAACGGCACCTTCACAGGCTTCGCATTCTCATAATCGGTTCCCTTAACGAACTCGAATAAATCCTGAGGATTGGCCAAATCGATGTGGTTCAGTTTACCGGCATTTTGCGATTTTGGTACGAACATCATGCAACCATTCGACTCATCCACGTCATCGAGTGCAATCCATATCGACATAGCTCCCTGCTCCGTCATTGGCCAATAAGGGTAATCTTGATGCCAAGGGGTCGGTTTCGAGTCACCTGGCATTTTCCACAGGGCATGATCGTGAAAGAGGCGAATGCCGCTAGCTCCCGTTAGCTCGAGTGCCATTTGCGCAAACCGCGGATTGAATGAATATTTATGCATGCCGGCATGGTCACGCCAGACGTTCACACGCTGGTTAAGCACGCGATAGTAGCTGCCGCCTTTTTTATCCGTTTGCAAGGAAAGCGACGCAGACTCCTCAACCATCACTTCTTCCATAAATTGACGAAGCTCAATTAACTCTTGCTCATTTAGTACATTATCCACTTGCACGAACCCGTTCTCTTGATAAAATGCGCATTGCTCTGAGGTTAAAAGCGATTGAATCGCGTTGTTCATGGCAGCCAGCTCCTTTTGTACTTTCTGTACTTTAATTTCACTTTATCATGGGTACAAGGGAGCCGACTTGGTGAATCCGTCAGAGTTTGAAGGTGATTTGCCAGCTTTCCTTCTATCTAGATATCCTCTATGATAAAAAGTAATGAAGCACTTATTATCCTTTCCGGAGGTCTTGTCCGATGACCCGATTTGAAAATGAAACTTACCTGGAAGCGCATGAATTTCCCTTTCATCTCGAGCAGTACACGTTCAAACAAAAAGAATCCGTCAAGCCACATTCACACGAATTCATCGAGTTTGTGTATGTGGTAGAGGGATCGGGTCGCCATATCTATGCAGGAGCAGAATACCTTATTCAAGAAGGTGATGTTTTCGTTATTGAGCCGGATGTCGAGCATGCTTATTTCGTAGATGAACATCTCATCGTTTATAACATCCTGCTTGCTCCGTCCATTTTAAGTCACGAGCTGCAATCGTTATCCAACGTAACGTCGTTCGTCGACTTTTTCTATGTGGAGCCTTTTCTGCGGCAGTCTGTCCATTTCCAGTCTCATCTTAAGTTGAATCCACATCAAAGGATTGAGATGAAACAGCTGTTGGACCGCATCCTTAGCGAATACACTGAGAAGATGCTCGGTTATCGCTTGCTCGTGAAAACCAGATTAATCGAAATGTTCGTATTTCTCAGCCGTTGTTATGATCAAATGCTGCACAAACCAATGACAGCACTTGCCTCTGAACATAAAATCATTGAACGTGTAGCCGAGTTTATCGAGCTGCATCACGCGAATCCGCTGTCGCTTGCCCAAGTCAGCCAGATGTGCGGCATGAGCCAGTCCGCCTTCACCTCTAGGTTTAAGCTCTACATGGGCAAGACCTTCATCGAATTCCGCAATGAAATTCGCATCCGGATAGCGAAAGAGTTGATGCTCTCTTCGAATAGCAACATTTTACAGATAGCCCAAGAGGTCGGCTTCGACGACTTGAGCTTTTTCAATAAGCTTTTTAAACAGATGAACGGGATCTCGCCTGGGAAATTCCGTAAAAGCCAGAAGGAAGCTTAACGTCAGCCCTGCCTGAACCGAGTTACCCGGGTCTATCAATGACTATCCAAATCTATCCGATTACACGAATCTGAATATCCCAGTCCGCCAACTGCTTCTGGTCCGCCTCTACTTGAATGTCTAGCGGAACAGCTACGTGCATCACTCGTTTTCCCTCTTCCTTGGACCACGATACATCGATACGCCCGTAAGCAGTCGGAACAATCCCCTCTGCCCAGAGCAGTTCCGTCACAGGTGGGGCGATTCGAATTTTCCGATAGCCCTCCTCTAATTTCTCAATGCCCAGCAGCTGGTTCCCAAGGACAAAAGCTGGCGCAGCTGACCATGCATGCGCATGACTCCTTGGGAATACCTGAAAAGTTTCCCACGTAGTCGTCGCGCCAAATCGGATCATTGGACCCCAGCCGGTCTTAATCTGTGCCAGTGTGCGATCCAGTTCACCGAACCGCTTCCACACCTCGAACAAATAGAACGAGAAAAAGGGAGAGCCAATTTGAATCCAATCCTTCGGTGGATGGAGCAGTTGAGGCTCGATAATGGCCGCCTGTCGTTCTCCCAGGCAATCTGCCAGATACAGCAACACATGTGTCTGAAGACTTGTCGTTGTCGAAGGCTTCCCGTTTCGGTGGATACCGTCTAGGTAAACCTGAGCCTCTTCGTCCCATAAATGTTCATCAATCGCTCGCTTCAACTGCTCTGCGTGTTGAAACAGCTCCCTCGCTTCGCCTTGTAGTCCCAGCGATTCCGCCATCTCCGCTGCGATTCGGTGACACTGGGCCAACTGCGCCTGCTGCGCGGTGACTACGCCGACTGAAGGAATATCGATTGGCGCCCAATCGAGCATATTCCAAGAGCTGGTGTCGAATAGGCCATCCTCGTTGACAAACCCTCTATAGGCTTCAAGTGTGGTCCTAATTTCTGGATAGATCGCCTCGATGAATGTAGGATCGCCACTGTAATCGACATACTCCTTACAAGCGATAATCCAACTAAACGTCCACATCGGAATAGCCGCCTGCCAATCCGTAGGGAACAAGGCAAGCAGAAGCGGACTTTGACTCCGTGAACGTGGTACCATTTCCAAGCAATGCCTGACTAACTCATAGGAACCGAACAACTGATAGTTCACAAGTGCGCTCACTCGGCAATCCCCTACCCAGAAGACTTGCTCATAAGTGGGACAATCAACGAACGTATCCTCCATGCACATGTGCGATGTATGTCTGGAGATTTCCCAAATGTCGTTCAGTAAGGGATCTGAGCAGCGGAATATCGCTTTATCCGTACCCGGGTAGCTAGATTGGTGCAGTTGGATTTGATGAATCCGTACCTGTGTATTCGCGTTACGCACCGCCACGATCACATATCGGAAGCCCATTCGTGTGAAGCTCTTGAACACCTGTCTACCTTCACGGCATATGTATCGAAATGAATTATTGCAGCCGGATGTATAGGCATTGACACCATTGGCGCGGTTTTCGAAGCCATAAACATCGATGACCGTCCCTTGGGGCGCATCAACTTCTAGTTCAATCGTACCTACGTAAATTTTCCCGAAATCCAATACGATTTCGAGATCCCCGCCTTCTAAGGTATCAGGAAGCACTGTCGGCAGCTGATGATCATGGAGCATTCGCTCCAGCTGGTTCGTAATGGGATAGTGCTTAACGAATCGTTTACGCATCATTAACGAATAGATCATTTTATTAACGAGCACATGCCTAGGATGAACATTACGCCAGATGTCACGGTACGCCTCGAACGCCTTCAAGGTGGAACAAGCCCCGATTTCCAGCAGCAGCGCATGCTCGTGATTCAAACCTGTACTCTTCTCAACGCCTCCGTATACAGGTTGAAAACCATCGGCATACGACTCTATCGTCTCGAATGGGCCAATGGTTACGAATGAAGCATTTTGATCACCGCTCATTGGATGAGCAAACTGTAGCTCCGAATCAAAATCAAATTCCATATGGCAGAACAAATCATTATGAACACCGCAAATTTCCATCATGAACAGATGCTCGCCAGCTGCCAGCCCTATCTCGTCATGATGGGCATACCAGCAATCATCGATCTTGAAGCGTCCCTGAACACCGTTCCATTTGGAATGTGCGAACGTCAAACGACCTTTAGTTTCTGTCTCAGCTACCAGCTTAACAGCCAAAAACCCGCTAAATATCTTCGCATTCGCATCACGCGAGCTTGGAAACAGATTATCCCGCATGTTGACGGAGATGACTTGACGGATCGGTACAATTTCACTAAGTCCGATGATTTGCTTCGGCCGGACGATCTGTGTCGACATTGGCTCGATGACTCGGGGATACAGCTTCCCCCAAGGCGCTCCGCCGTAAGGAGCAACAACCTCACTCCTCGCCCAACTCTCGTCATCGTAGGAAGGATATACCCATTGTTCGCTCAGCGCATTGGCATCGAATATTTCCATCCAACCCAGATTCACATTTCGCTTAACGACATCGGTATCATAGCCCTCATGTCTACTACAGAGCCATGTTTCGTCTGTGCCGATCACTTGAATACCTGCGGCGCCCTGCAAGCATAATTCAGCAAGAAGACCCGCTTCATTCTCGATGTATTGATAATTGGAATGACCGTAATGCCAGACCTGAACGGCAATGACATTCGTTCCAGTCCGCAGTAAGTGAGTCATATCAAACTCATCGTAATACCAGTGATCCGCGGTTGAACGGATAGGTCCTTCTCCAAGCTCTGTTCCATTCACCCATAACCTATACTTCGTATCCGCAGAGATAGACAGCATCGCTCGATTGGATACCTCTGTCTCGTATGCAAACGTTTTTCGAAAAAGGATGTGCTCATTAATCGGTCTCCGCTCTCCCGACTTCCATATCCAATTCGCCTGTTCGAACATGCGGCGCTCCCCACCTTTTGTAGAAGTTATTCGTGTCCTTCGAATATGCGAGCTTCGATCCGTTCAGCCAACTGGACATGTAGTTCGCGATCCGGGTGATTGATGCCATTGGCCAATCTAACATGAGGTTCTTGCCCCTTCAGTAACCAATCCTCGAATAGCGCATATACGTCCACATAAGCCAGCTTTTCTTGCTCCAAATACGTCCTCAGCGCATGCGTATACAGCCGTAAATACCCCTTCTCTGCCACATTTAAGAAGCCAGGCAAGACAGCTCTATCTTTCTCATGCATGTTATTGTTGTCGTGCAACATCATCATGTTTGGCGTAAGCAACAGGAGATCTGCTTCAGTATCTCGCTTCACAGTTCGTACCAACGCGTCCATTTTCTCCAAATACGGCTCAAGCCCTGCTTCCCCAGCATGACAATCGTTCACGCCGAAGCCAATGGTCACAAGATCCGGTTGATACGCAATCACATCCCGCTGCCATCTCGCCTCCGACTTCAGGGCCGTATCCCCCGATACGCCAGCATTAATGACATTCAGAATGGTCGTCGGATACCGTTGTACAATAAGATGCTTAAGCAGATTGTGGTAAACTTGCTCATGCTCGATGGTAGCGTATTCCATACATCCTTGGGTCACACTATCACCAAAAGCCACGTAGGTAACGGGACGAGCCCGGACATCGTCTGCTTTCTCCTTTAGGCGCTTATGTAATCTGGCAAAAGCACTCATAACGGATCCACCAGCGTATCCGGATTATGATAATTGCGTGGCCAATTGAACGGTTTCAATTGCTGCACTAACTCTGGCGGCAACGGCTTGCCATCCGATACTTTGAGATTGAGTTCCACTTCCTGAACGCTGCGCATCCCCGGAATGACGCAGCTTACCGCTTCATCCGACAAACAGAAACGAAGCGCAACTTCGGCAAGCGTCATCGTCGCATCGTAGTCACGAATCATCCGTTTGATCGCATCCACCTTCTCCAGCGTCCGCAGGAAACGCTCGCCCTTGAAATAGCTCCGTCTTACATCGCCTGGCGCAAACGTATCGTAAGTTTCCGGTATCCAGCTGCCGATTAGCGAACCTTCATCAAAAGGGACCCGTGCAAGGACAGCGACGCCATTCTTCTTACATGTAGGTAACAGTTCTTCCGCAGGCCTCTGTTCGAAAATATTATAAACAACCTGCTGGGCTTGAATCAGCCCTGCCTCGGCAAGCGCAATACCGTCCTGCGGACGATAATCGCGAATGGACACACCGAATTCACGGATTTTGCCCTCCTTCTGGAGTTCCGTCAACGCCTCATGCCATTCTAGATCCTCTAACCCCTTAGGGAACCAGCCGTGCAGCTGGTACAAATCAATCGCGTCCACACCTAGCCTGATCAAGCTGTCTTCACACTGCTTGCGTATGTGAGCTTTGGGATAGCGCCCTGTCATAGCTGGATCAAGCTCATTCGGATGCGGCCATTGAACGGGCTGCACCTTAGAAGCGATATAAATATGATTGTGGTGCCATTCCTTGAGTGCCTTACCGATGACTTCCTCAGAATGGCCTTTCCCATACATTTGAGCTGTATCTACTAGGTTGATTCCCCGCTCCCATGCTGCAAGCAAGGTTTTAACCGAATCACGGTCATCCACTTGACCGAAAGCCCCGCCACCGCCAATCTGCCAGCCTCCGAAACCGATCTCTGAAATATCCCATCCCGTATTGCCAAATTTCCGATATTGCATAAGAAGCATTCTCCTCCCTCGAATCACCTTTCAGTATAAGGCGTTTGCGAAACGATTTTCTTGGTCGATCTGCCAGAAAAAGCACGCCAAATTCGCGCTTCACAGCTCCTAAAGGATGCGGTAGAATGTAGGAAATTCTGGACATTCCCACGTATCTGCGTCCGAATACATGGAGGGACGAAAAGTATATGAAGAAGGAATTGATTGCTATGCGAGGCGAACAACATGCAAGTTTTACCGAGGATGGAGCGTGGTGTTTCTTCGCTGACCCACGGGCAGTCCGATATGTCGGACAGCAGGACCGTACCTATGTCGGTTGGTTGACACAGCAGGGCCATGTCATGATCGGTACCTATGATCATCGTGACGAGTCAGTGAACTCCGTCATGATAAAGCCAAATCTGCAGAAGGATGACCATGCGAATCCCTCGTTGTATGTTCCTGCCGATGGACGTGCAGTCATCTACTACTCTGCTCATAATGGGAAGACGATGTATTACCGTCAAATGGAAACGGCAGAGGATATCACGTCCTTTGGCGCTGAACAAGAACTTCCCGAGAATACAAGCGGTATGCATGGATATACCTATCCCAATCCAATCTATCTCCGTCAGGAACACCAGCAGTATTTGTTCTGGCGTGGCGGTAATTTCAAACCTAATTTCAGTTGTTTACTTGATAAAGAGGAGACATGGTCGGAACCCCAAACCTTAATCATGGGAGAAGGCGCCCGCCCCTACGTCAAGTATGCCAGTAATGGCGAGGATACCATCTGGTTTGCTTTTACTGACGGGCACCCGAATATAGAACCGCACAACAGCATCTACTGTGCTTGCATCCAAGATGGCAGTATCTCTCATGCGGATGGTTCAACCATTAAACCGCTATCCGATCTGCCTATGCTTCCCCGTGAAGCCGATGTGGTGTTCGACGGAACCCTACACGATACGAAGGCATGGATCTGGGATATTGCGGTGGACACCGAAGGTCGTCCTGCCATCGTGTACGCGGTTTTCCACAGCAATACGGATCACCGCTACTGGTACAGCTATTGGAACGGCCACGCCTGGGAGAACCATGAAATAACAGCCAGCGGCTCCTGGTTCCCGCAAACCGTGCAAGGCGCCGTGGAACGGGAACCCTTCTACTCCGGCGGTCTTATACTCGATCATGCCAACCCGGCCAACGTGTACCTATCTCGTTCGGTCAATGGTATCTTCGAAATCGAGCATTGGCACACGACAGATTATGGTAAAACATGGGAATCCACTGCCGTGACCAGCGGTTCGTCTCACAATAACGTGAGGCCTGTCCTAGCTAGGAGCAGCGGGCATGAAGACGCGCTCCTTCTGTGGATGCATGGGGATTATGTGCATTTTACTAACTATGAGACGGCTTTGAAGATGAAGTTGGTTAAGGGGACACAATAAACGAAAAGAGGCTGTCTCAATAGTCTATGTAGACTTATTGAAACGCCTCTTTTCGTTATTGACATATGAAGAATCAAGCAACTTCCCATAATTCAACTGGATTTACTCCATCTATTTGAAACGGATTTAGCGAATTCGGATGATTAACTGTATTTCCTGTAGTTAAATTCCTCCAATTGTATCGATTTTTCAAATTTCATAGAATTTACCTGTATTTTTTCCATCTAATCACGAAAATACCTCAAATTCGAGCACATTAGCTGTAGTTTTTACATCTAAATGTGATGCGGCAGTGGGACATCCCTTTATTCATGAGCTTACATGGACTCATTTTACATCAACAACGAAAGGCACTGTAAACACTTCCCCGTTATGTTGAAACTGTCCCCACAGCTTATAGATGCCCGCTTTTGGGAATGAGGTGGCGAACCTAGCAACAGGACCCGTTGCCTTCTCCTCAAGCGGATGTACATGAATGTACTGCTCGGCATCGGCTGACAGAATCACAACATGACCTACAGCTCCTAAATAAGGCTGCAGATTCGTGATCTCCTTGTTCGTCTGAGCGTCTCGAATTGTAAAATTGAGCGTTACCTCATCTTTGGCCTTCAAGCTGCTCAAGGAAAGTTCAACTGTCTTACCGCTAACCTCTTGCCGCAGCTTGGCATCCGCTTTGAGCACAGTGTGCTCTGCCTCTTTACCGGCAACCTTCACCCATTGACTGAGCGTTGTGCTAGTTCCGCCCTTAGGAATAAAATCAGCGATGAGCTTGTAGTCCCCACCTGCATCGAAGCTTGCGCTGACTGTAAACTTGCCATTTCCTTGATAGGTCGGATGGATATGTTGAAAAGAGGATAGATTGTGATTCACTATAATCAAGTGCAGCAGCTTCTCATGATTAAGTTCAAAATCAGTCACTGCTTTGCCAACATCGTCCGTAATTTGGATCGTTAATTCCGACTTCTCATTGACTTTCAGACTTGTCGATCCGAACGTGAACGATGCTTTCAGATTCGTGGATGCCTTCGGCATTTCGCCCCCATGTCCGCTATGTTCATCGGCACTTGCTGGGCTGGAGGCTGCTTCGTGACTGCCGTGCTGACTCTTGTTCGAGGATGCCTCTCTGACACTGCCGCATGCGCTCAGAAACAGCATGGCAAGCATAGCTGAGATAAGCCCTATTTTATGCATATACACGCGCTTCTCTCTCCTACATCTAGGTCAATTCTTTGCGAATCTTCACACGTTGCAGACGAAGTGCATTAAGAACGACAGAAACCGAGCTTAATGCCATAGCTAGGCCCGCCACCCAAGGCGCCAATAAGCCAAGCGCAGCAATAGGTATCCCTAACGTATTGTATCCGAGTGCCCAGACCAAATTTTGTTTGATGTTGCGCATCGTTTGACGGCTCATGTAGATAGCATCCGGAATGCTCGCTAAATCCCCACGCATAAGCGTTACATCAGCAGCTTCCATCGCCACATCCGTACCCGTCCCGATCGCCATCCCGATATCAGCCGTCGCTAGCGCCGGTGCATCATTAATACCATCTCCAACCATCGCCACTTTCTTTCCTAGCGCTTGGAGTTTTTTCACTTCTGCCGCTTTGCCTTCTGGTAGAACCTCCGCGAGTACATGCTCAATACCCACTTGATCTGCGATCGCTTGGGCCGTCCGTTCGTTATCGCCGGTAATCATAATGACCCCAATGCCCATTGCCTTCAAACGACGAACCGCGGCATGCGACGTTTCTTTGACTGTATCCGCAACAGCTACTATACCCCCGTACCCTTTATTAATGGCGACAAGCATAGCTGTTTTACCGGACTCCTCAAGCTTCGACATCGTGTCATAGGCAGCCTTCGCATCTACTCCATATTGCTCCATGAGACGTCGCGTTCCGATGAGCAGCTCTTTCCCTTCAACAACAGCTTGAATGCCATAGCCCGGGATCGCTTCGAATGATTCTACTGCGGGTAGTTCAATGCCCTTCTCTCGAATCCCAGCCACGATCGCTTCTGCGAGGGGATGCTCCGAGTTACTCTCCGCGGCGCCTACAAGTCGTAGGAATTCCGCTTCGTCACCTTCCGCGTACACATCGGTAAGTGCTGGCTTTCCTTTGGTGACCGTACCTGTTTTATCTAAAATAATGACATCAATCTGATGCGTCTTCTCTAGATGTTCGCCACCTTTGAACAAAATGCCCAGTTCGGCCGCGCGCCCTGATCCCGCCATAATCGAAGTCGGCGTCGCTAAGCCCAGCGCACATGGGCATGCAATAACCAAGATGGCTATGGCTTTCTCCAACGCACCTGCAAAATCGCCCGGTGTCACGAAGAAATACCACACTAGAAAAGCGATAAGAGAGATACCCACTACAATAGGAACAAAAATCCCAGAAATAACGTCGGCTACCCGTTGAATCGGCGCTTTCGAGCCTTGCGCTTCTTCGACGACTTTAATAATTTGTGCCAGCGCCGTTTCTTTCCCAACCTTCGTCGCTTGGATGCGGAGCCTACCATTTTTGTTGATGGTTGCTCCTATTACCGCATCACCAGGGTTCTTGGTTACAGGCAGGCTTTCCCCAGTGAGCATCGATTCATCCACAGAGGAAGAGCCTTCAAGCACTTCGCCGTCTACCGGTATTTTATCTCCCGGACGTACGAGCACGATATCCCCCGTCATAACTTCGTCAATGGGTAGATTGAGCTCTTGACCTTCGCGGATAACCAACGCGGTTTTCGCCTGCAGCCCCATCAAAGACTTAATCGCTTCCGATGTCCGTCCCTTAGCAAGTGCTTCAAACAATTTCCCCATGATGACTAACGTAATCAGCACAGCACTTGTTTCATAGTACAGAGACGGTCCATGATGCACGCCCGCGCCTCCGATCACCCAATCAATCGTCAAATACAGACTATAGAAGTAAGCTGCTGACGTTCCCAGTGAAACAAGTACATCCATGTTAGCAGAGCCATTACGCAGCGCTTTATAGGCGCCTTCGTAGAATTGTCTCCCGATATAAAACTGAACCGGTGTTGCCATCACTAATTGAAACCACGGATTCATGAACAATTCCGGTATCCAAATCCATGTGGTAAACGAAAAGTGACTGACCATCGACCACAGCAACGGCAATGACAAGATCGCAGATATCAGCAGCTTACGCTTTTGTTTTCCAATCTCTTGCTGCCTGTGTTCAGCAGGGTCGCCTTGCTCTTGTTTAGGAACGGCTTTGTAGCCAAGCTTCTCCACCCGCTTCTGCATATCAGATACCGTAAGATCGGCTGGATTGTACACGACATGGGCTGTTTCCATCGCAAAATTAACCGTCGCCACGCTAACACCAGGCAACTTGTTTAAGGTCTTCTCAATCCGCTGGGCACAGGCCGCACATGTCATGCCTTCAAGCTGTAAATCAACGGCTTCCTTCGCCGTATCATAGCCTAGTTTCTGAATGCTTTGTTCCATCTTAGCAGCATCGATGCGACTAGGATCATAAGTTACCGTTGCTCGCTCCATCGCGAAGTTAACATTGGCTTCCGTGACCCCATCCAACTTATTCAAACCCTTTTCAATCCGATTGGCACAGGCGGCGCATGTCATTCCCGTGATCTGCAGTGATGTTTGCTTCGTGTTTGTTGCAGCATCCGCAGTTTCCATGATTTACACCTCTTTAGTTGACGTCGTAGCCTTGCTCTTCAATCGCTTCTTTAATCGCATCTTGTGTCAGCTTATTTTCATCGAATGCCACATTCACTGTTCCGTTTGCTAAGTCCACTTTCCCGGTAGCACCTATTGTTTTCAAAGCTCCCTCAACGGAATTCACACAGTGATTACAGGACATACCTGCTACTTTTAACGTTACATTTTGCATATAGTTCATTCTCCTTTATTAGGTTTAGTGTTATTGAATTTAGTATACCCCCCTACCCTATATAAAGTCAAGTCAGAGACTTAGCTTATCTGGGGGTTACCTATAGTTATCCATATATGTTCCCGCAGAGCTGTACTCATATACGCTCCCGACTATATCCCACTGTACGAGGATGAATTCATACCCTTGCGCATATCCTATCCATAAAGCACCTTCGGAACATCCTGCCTATTTCGTTTAAAAAGCAATAGATCCGTGTAATTAAACACAGGAGGTGTTTCTTATGAAGATCATGATCACAGCTGCAGAGGCTATGGAAAAAGGGGTGTGGCTAGAGCTCCTTCGTCTCTTCGGCAGAGATAAAGATGAGGATATTTGGCCTCAACAGGAGTTTATTCTCACGGAACAGCAGGCGATTAATTTGAAACTTATTAAAAAATAAGCCTGGCGACTAACTTACATAGGGACCTCATCTATAAGGTGAAGTCCTTTTCGTACTATTGGTAGGATATTTACGTCCTTAATCTTTATTTCATGAGTTTATTTATCGTGGTTAATAACTCGGTTATCACTTCTTCATCGCCTTCTTGAATGCGATCAATGACACAGCTTTTCATATGATGCTCAAGTAATTGCTTGCTTACCCCATTTAACGCGGATTGGATGGATGAAATCTGATTCAGCACATCGTCACAGTACGTATCCTTCTCAATAAGCCCCTTAACCCCTCGAATTTGCCCTTCGATCCGGTTCAAACGCGTAATCAGATTACTCTTGGCTTTATCGGAATGATGACTCTTTCGTTCACTTGTAGTTCCACACATATCGTGTGAATGGCTCTCCTCCGTCATCACAATCACTCCCTATTGATTGCATTTTATCATAGCCCCCCACCCTATGCAAATGACAAAAGGGGTTGCATTGTCATAAACGACCGGTCTAATATATAGGGGTAATAGAAAGGAGATTTCCTATGAAACCCAATACTCGCGACACGATTATCGCCGCTGCGCTTGACTTGTTTTATTCACGCGGTTACACAGCGACTGGTGTGCTCGACATCACCAAAGCCGCAGGCGTGCCTAAGGGCTCGTTCTATCACTTCTTTCCAAGTAAGGAAGCGTTGGCTGAAGCGACCGTCATTGCATACACCAAAAATAATCGTATTGAGCTCCTGACTGATTCCAGCCCTTCCCCACTTCAACGTATTCATAATCATATCGATTATCTCCTAGATTTTGCAGAACGGGATGGCTATGTGCGAGGCTGCTTATTCGGAAACTTCTCGACAGAAATGCCTTCTCAGAGTGACTTGGTTTCGCGTGCTGTTGCGGCCGCACTCAACAATTGGGTCAAACAGCTCACATTAACAATTATCGCGGCCAAAGAGGCTGGTGAGATCACCACGAAAACTGATCCTGCGAGACTTGCCAACCACATCGTTGCCAGTATCGAAGGTGCCCTCTCTCAGTCCAAGGTTTCCCGCTCCAGTGCACCTCTAGAACTAACCATCACTACAATCTTTACCGACCTCCTCTACTAGACAAAATAGACAAACTAGATAACTTTATAGGTAACAAGTTGCCCAAAAACAGCAGTTCAAAGTAACTTCCGAGCTGCTGTCTTTGACGATTTCATGTAAATGGCTCCTGCGCCTCCTGATCCATCTTTCATGCAGTTTCATTGAATGAAAGATGCCTATTCTAGCTGAATCTGCAACCGTCCACGCATTAAGTTTTGTACAGAGCTTGCATTTACTAGACGACCGGTCTATTATATAGAAACAGAAGAAGGGAGGCTACCTATATGTTGACAGAACATGTTTTTGTCGGAAGCGTTTTTATAGCAGGATTACTATCTTTTTTCTCACCATGCATCCTCCCCTTACTTCCTGTGTATATGGCTCATCTCGGTGCGGTTTCACCTAGAAGTAACGCAAGGGCAATTCAATTAGGAAAGATGAAGCTTCATCCCCATTTGATCGGTAATACCTTATTTTTTATATTAGGCATCTCTTCCGTCTTCCTACTACTTGGATTTGGGGCAGGAGCCTTGGGGACGGTTATCAATAGCTCCTCGTTTATCGTCGTTTGTGGTGCCATTGTTGTTGTATTCGGGATCTTTCAGACAGGTCTTATCCAACTGCTCTTTCTACAGCGGGAGAGAAAATTAACGATTTCAACGAGTGAGAAGAAAGGTTTCACAGCGGCATTCTTGCTTGGCTTAACCTTCAGCTTCGGATGGTCGCCCTGTATCGGTCCTGTATTAGCTGCTGTACTTAGTCTTTCTGCAAGTGAAGGGTCGTCGCTGGTTGGCGGAGGATATATGCTCGTGTATACGCTCGGATTAGCCATTCCATTTCTAATTCTCTCGATCTTTTCAGATTTACTATTAAGGAAGTTAAGAAAACTGAATGCCTATACACCAGCAATAAAAGTTATATCTGGGATCTTGCTTATTGTGATGGGCGTATTACTCATGACGAATAACTTGAATATATTTGCTCTTATTTTTAACTAACTAGGGAGGCGATTCTATCATGATGATAAAAAGAAATTGGATGATCTCTATAGCTATCTTGCTTACGCTGCTAGTTCTCACAGCTTGTGGAAGTACGCAAGCTGCACAGCCAGAGAATTCACCGCGAACTGCTCTAAATAAAGGACAGGCTGCACCTCCGTTTACATTGAAAGACTTAGATGGTAAGAAAGTAGATCTAGCTAGCTTTGCTGGGGAAAAGGTTTATGTGAAATATTGGGCTTCTTGGTGTTCGATCTGTTTAGCCGGGTTAGATGAAATTGATGAATTGGCCAGTCAGGACAATGATTTCAAAGTAATTACGATCGTTAACCCTAATTATCGAGGTGAGCAATCCTCCGAGCGTTTTACCAAGTGGTTTAAGGGGCTGCAGGCTGACCAAACAGGAACTCATGTAACCGTTTTGCTAGATGAAGATGGGAAGTGGGCTCAGAAGTTTGGGGTCAGAGCCTATCCATCCTCGTACTACGTCGGTTCTGATGGCATTCTGGCCAAATCGGTGCCAGGTCATAACGCGAATAGTGCGATACGAACCAATTTTGGCGACATTCATTGATGATTGAAGCTTCTAGGAGGAAATAAAATGAGAAGATTTATTCATATAAGTAGTTTGCTGCTCCTACTGTTTGTTACAGCTTGTGCCAGCCCAAGTTTCACTTCACAGTCTACAACGAAAGCTACGAAAGCGAATACAGGACCTACAACTACCCGTTCAGAAAACCCGAATGATGCTATTGATTACTCGAATAGCAAGCTGCAAACGATCTATTTGGCTGGCGGATGTTTCTGGGGCGTTGAAGCTTACATTTCACGTATTCCTGGTGTACAGAATGTAACTGTCGGATATGCTAATGGTATAGGCGAAAATCCCACTTATAAGGATGTTGTTCGGGAGGATCGTAAGTTTGCTGAGGCCGTTGAAGTTAAGTATGATCCGGAACGAATCCCGTTATCCGACCTGCTAAAACGTTTCTTTAAAATTATTGATCCAACAAGTTTAAATAGACAAGGGAACGATGCAGGGATTAGTTATCGTTCCGGCGTTTATTATCAGAATGAAAACGACATCTCCGTTATTAATGAAGTCATGGCTAACGAGCAGAAGAAATATGATAAAAAGATCGTCACAGAAGCATTGCCGTTAACGAATTATTACTTAGCTGAGGAAGAGCACCAAGATTATTTACTGAAAAATCCAAACGGCTACTGCCACGTTGATTTGACGATTCTTGATAAGCGTGAAACCGTTAAAGTAGACCCTGCTTTGTACACACGACCGAGCAACGAAGAACTGAAAGCGAAATTATCGGATCTTCAATACAAGGTCATTGTACTCGGAGCTGAAGAACAGGCTTTCTCCAATGAGTACTGGAATACGTACGATCCTGGCATCTATGTTGATATTGCAACAGGAGAACCTCTTTTTTCTAGTCGTGACAAATACGATTCTGGCTGCGGGTGGCCCAGCTTCACTAGACCCATTGATCCCGATGTTGTAACTTATGAAAAGGATACACGATATAACTTAGTGCGTACGGCGCTTAAGAGCCGTGTAGGCGGCATTCATCTCGGACATGTGTTTGATGATGGCCCAGCCGAGTCGACAGGAAAAAGATATTGTATCGATAGCGCCTCTATCCGATTTGTTCCACAGGATAAGATGCAGCAGGAAGGCTATGGATATTTACGTGCAGCTGTAGAATGAATAGATGCAAAAAAAGACCGGGAGCACTTCTTACAAGTGCTTCCGGTCCTTTCTATATGATCTCGTCTTTATTGGTAGACTTCTATCTCAAATAAAGAGTAACCATATTGCGTATTACGTTGGGTTCCCGACATTTTGACATACCTAGCGTTGGTTGGGCTGAAGTCAATGTTAACAATGCCGCCTTTTCCGGTTGTCGTTGCATATACAGGTGACCATGACTCGCCATCCGTGGATACTTCGACTGTGTACGCTTTTCCAGAAGCATTTTCCCAGTTCAAAATGACGTTGCTAATTGAAACCGTTGCTCCCAGATCAACGCTTATCCATTGTGGATCGCTGAATGCTGACTCCCAGCGAGAGCCTTTATTACCATCCACCGCATCACTGCCACCTCGCAATGGGTTCTCGGACGTGAGCGTCGGCTTGTTCAGAGCAAGATTAACTGCCAAATTCGGCGTGATCACCTGTTGAACCGAAGCTTCGCCAAATCCAGTCGCCGGAATGCTGATCACGTAGTTACCAGCTTCTGTGAATAAGGAAGCATCTAGGGTGATTTTCCCCGGTGTTACGGTATATTTCGCTGTGTTTAACGCAGCTCCATTGACCTTCACCGATTGGATAGCCTCTCTCCATGCCGCATCATCTACATAGGTAATTTCAATCGGCTGACCTGTCGTATTCTTCGTTGTATCTGCCGTTATTACAGGTGTTGTAACGGGTACTGTCGGTGCGGTTTCAGCGCTGCCATACACTTCAAATTCAAAAAGTGAATAGCCATATTGCGTTGTCCGTGTCGTACCGTTCATCTTCACATATCTTGCGCTCTCTGGAGCAAATGTAAGATTATCGATAACTGCCTTACCTGATGCTGTCGCATAAACCGTCTTCCATGTTACGCCATCCAAGGACACTTCCAGCGTATAGCTCTTTGCTGCTGCATTTTCCCAGTTCAAGCGCACAGAGTTAATGATATGCTCCACGCCCAAATCAACTGTGATAAACTGTGGATCGCTGAATGCTGACTCCCAACGGGAGCCTTTATTGCCATCCACCGCTTTATTCCCGCCTTGAAGCGGATTCTCAGAGGTGATCGTCCGTTTGTTCAAAGCAAGATTAAGAGCCAAATTCGTGTTGGTAGTCACTTCTTGCTGCACGATAGCATCGTTGTAGCCTGATGCTTGAACGCTGATGGAATAGCTGCTAGCCTCTGCAAATAGGGACGCGTCCAAAGTCAATTTCCCCGACGCTACGCTATACTGAGCAGCAGACACAATCGCTCCGTTTAGCTTCACTGCGTTAATCGCATTACGCCATACCGCATCGTCCGCGAAGGTGATCTCGATCGGTTGACCGATTTTATTCAACGTCGTATCTGCGTTCATTGTAGGAGCTGCTAACGCATTAGATGGGTTACCGTATACTTCAAACTCCCACAACGAATAGCCGTATGCCGTTGTCCGTGCTGTACCATTCATCTTCACATATCTTGCGCTCACAGGTGAGAACGAAATGTCGTTGATACCTGCTTGACCCGAAGTTGTCGTATAAACGGTTTTCCAATTAGCTCCGTCTGTGGAAACCTGAACCGTATAACTCTTGCCTGCAGCATTTTCCCAGTTCAGAAGTGCACGGCTTATGGTGTGCTCTGAGCCCAGATCAACCGTGATGAATTGAGGATCGCTAAATGCAGATTCCCATCTTGTATCCTTGTTTCCGTCAACCGCTTTACTGCCGGCTTGCCCAGAATCCGCCGAAGTGATTGTCGGTTTGTTTAGCGCAAGGTTCACAGTTGAGCTCGTGATGATAACTTGCTGAACGACAGCCGGCGAGTAGCCTTTTGCCTCAATCGCAATCTCATAACTGCCGACCGCAGGGAATACCGAAGCATCCAAGGTTACCTTGTCTGCTGCAACACTATACTGACCTATGTTCAGTACGGTTCCATTGACCTTCACAGCGTTGATCGCACTACTCCAAGCCGCATCTGTGTTAAATGTGATGTCTATCGGCTGGCCGACTCTATTCATAGTTGTATCTGACGTTAAGTCCGGTGTATCCAGAACACCTGAAGGGGTGCCGAATACTTCGATTTCCCAAAGGGAGTAGCCATATTGCGTTGTTCGTTTCGTACCGTTCACTT
The DNA here is from genome assembly GCF_059692015.1 of Paenibacillus sp. J22P165. Taxonomy (NCBI): domain Bacteria; kingdom Bacillati; phylum Bacillota; class Bacilli; order Caryophanales; family Paenibacillaceae; genus Paenibacillus; species Paenibacillus sp. J22P165. The sequence continues at coordinate 104,096 of NZ_JCAUAP010000015.1, forward strand.
TGACATATCTAGCATCCACAGCTGGGAACGTAATGTCATCGATCCCTTCATGTCCGCGTGTTGTCGTGTAAACAGTTGTCCATTCTACACCATCCTTAGAAACTTGAACCGTGTAGTTTTTGCCTGCGGCATTTTCCCAGTTCAAGCGTACACGGCTAATTTTATAGGCCGATTTCAGATTAACAGTAAGGAACTGTGGATCGCTGAAATCAGACTCCCAGCGCGTATCCAACTTGCCATCTACGGCAAAGGCTCCACCTTTGTTCGCTTTCTCCGAAGTGAGGGTTGGTTTATTCAACGCAAGGTTTACCGTGGAACTCGTGATTACATTTTGCTGAATCGCAGCATCCGGATATCCTTCTGCTGAAATCGCAATCGTATAGCTGTTTTCTTCTACAAATAAGCTGGAATCCAATGTAATTTTACCTGGTGCTATGTGATATTTCGAAGCATCCACGTTGTTTCCATTCACTTTTACCGCTTTAATCGCATTTCTCCATGCTTCATTATCAGCATAAGTCAATTCGATTGCTTGACCCGTCGTATTCTGTGAGGAATCCGGTGTTAATTGTGGTGCTATCTTCTGATTCATGTCGCTAACTTTCGTAGGATCAACTTTCACAAGGCTTTTCGGACCTACAATTGCAGAGCCGGTTACGCCAGCTGCGTTATGGAAAGTAACCGTAACAGGAGCATTCGTCGGGTTCCAAATCATTGATGAATACGTTGTACCCTTTTTGTAAACCGTAGCTCCAGACCATCCTGTCGCCCAAATCTCGTTGGAACGCTGACCCAGCGTGGCCATGTTATGAACGAACCAATACGTATCGAAAATTTCGTTCTTCTGTGTACCTTCAACTGTCCATTTATTAAGAACACTTTGTGGATCGCTTAACGATTGGATTGGCCAAACGATGTGCTGCCACGTATCCTCAGGACCTTTTTTATCGGTAACCATACCGTTATACAAGTTAGCCGCTTTAGCTGGATTGAAGCCATAGCTAGTCAAATATTCGCCAGTAGGCAACCAGTGGATACCATACACATGTACAGGATCTCCGCTGAAGAACGTACCAAAATTATAGGCACTTCCGTATACTTGACCGACCGATTTGTGCTTAAACCCTGGCAGCCAGTTGTCGTTGTCGTAATTGAACCAATATTGCTCTACAGCTTTGAGTTCAGTAGTGAAGCCATAGATAGCAATATCGCGAGTAGCTTTATTACCGGATAGCAAGCTCCACATGTACTCGCCGACCCAGCCGAAGAGTGCCTCGCCCGCTGCTTCTTGGTTATTTCCGCTGTTATTGTCTCCATATCCGCCAGCCCATGAATGACCTTCATACGGATCGAAGTTACGAAGGAACGGATACAAAGGATCGTTTTTGGATGGGTTGCCATAATCACGAATAAGGTGATCAACCATCTCGCCATAATTATCTTTAAAATCTTGGTCATACGTTGCTAGAATAGCGGAAGCAAACGCATAATAGCCATATGTAAAATGGTGGTCCGTTAGTCCTGTGTTTGCACCGAATTCACTTGATTTGTAATACATAGTACCCCAAGTCGGATCGTAATACATGAAGTATTCCGGTTCGCCCTTCGTGTACGTATACCAGTCGGTTAATATCGTTTTCAATCTGCTTAGGAACACATTTTTATAATAGGTATCGCCAATTTGATCGGCAATCAGTACACCCATAGCTAAAGGATGGAGAACTTTTCCTTGCCAATAAGCATCGCCAGCCATGATATTTTTGGAAGTCGACTCATCCAGGAAGTCCAATTGCTCTAGCAAAGCATTACGTGAGTACGTTGGATCACTCGGCTCCGTAAACTGAGGCACGATCCCATAAAATTTATCTACAGTGGTAAAAGAATTGCCTTCATGCACCTTCAATGTACCTCGAATGGACGCATAAGCAAGATTCGTCAGCGTGGACTCCGTCAACTTCCATTGATGCGGCAGCAAGGTCATCAAGGTTGTTGGTGCTAAATCAGCCCGCTTCTGGTCAATCGTAACTTCGAATTTCGTCGTAACATCCGATGTATTTTCGTTAAAGTTCGGAGTTACCGTCGTATTCGTGACGAAAGCATACGCATGTTGATAGAAATAGTTCAAATCACCAGCTGTTGGAATGGTAGCTAAAGATAAATAATTTTGCCCATTACCCAGTCGAACTTTGATTTTGCCCCCTACTTTCGTAAAGGTAGAACCTTCCGGTGCGAACACGCCGTAGTGGCGAGTAACGGTTTGTGGTTTCGGAGCGCCATCCAAGTTGGTGACTGTGAACCCGATATGGTCCGCTTTTACAGTAGCACCCTCCGTTGCCAAGATCGCATTGTTGTTGTCATCGAAAAACTTCGTTGTAGCAGGAAAGTATAATTCCGGTGTTGTAGGATCACTGAACTCGGAGTATAGATAAGGCGAGCCTTTGACAAAAGTCGTTTTCATTTTTTCTGTCTCATTGTCGCTTAATACAACAGTGGCTGCCCAGTCGCTATACCCGGATATTTTGTTCTTGATGCGGGATGCACTGATGTTGCCAGACATCAAGTAAACATCGGGATCTCCACCTGCGTATTGCGAGTTCCCACTCTCATCCACCCAGCCCGTGCCGGGGTTCAGAATACTAAGACCTTGGTTCGTATATTTGGATTTAAGCGGAAGTGTGATGAGACTGTCACTCAAATCTTTAATCAATACCGACTGCCACCAGTCATTGGATGCAATCGGCGCAGCGACATTATCCGTTTTATTGACCGGCGGTCTAGGCTGAGGCATTGAAACATCGTTTGTTAAATAACTGCCCTTTCCAACGTTTACCGTAGAAGCAGTAGGCAGTGTCGGAATGGTATACGTTGGTTGAGGATCCCCTGACACGTAATCATACACGGAGAAATTGAATAGCGAGTAGCCGAAGCTAGTCGTTCTGCTAATGCCTTTCATTCTCACATAGCGGCCACTAGCATAGACGGGCGTGTCCATTAAACCTTCTCGTCCGTTCATTTCTCTGTAAATTGTTCGCCAATTGACAGCATCATCCGATACTTGAAGGTCATAAATTCTACCTGCTGCATTTTCCCATTCCAAACGAATTCGACCGATCGTGTGAACGCTTTCCAAGTCCACATACAACCACTCATCGCTCGTGTCTCGGGAGGACCACCTTGTTTTTAAATCCCCGTCTACCGCATTTTGTGGGATCATCAGTGGTTTGTCTTTCTCAGCAACTTGGTAGGAGGAAGCGACAACTGGTTTCTTTAATGCGACATCCTCACCTAGAACAATTGGCCGAGGATTACTTCCACCTGTACCGTATACCTCAAATTCATAAAGTGAGACACCATAATTTCCAGCGCGCTCGAGTGACAGCATCCGAACATAACGCCCAGCTCCCGTTAGCGCAATCGTATCTACGCCTCCATCACCGGTCTTGTTCTCGTAAATATCTTTCCACTCTGACTCATCGCTCGATACTTGAATCTTATACGATTTGGAATAAGCATTCTCCCAACGAAGAACAACTTGATCAATGGTTGCCGCAGCACCAAGGTCAACATAAATCCACTGCGGGTCTGCACTAAAGGCACTCCCCCAACGAGAGTCTTTGTCTCCATCTACCGCTTTGTCTGGTGACAATCCTCCCTCCATCGAGGAAGCATACGTTGCTCCTTCATACGAGATCAGTTGCGAAGTTCCGGCAGCTTTTGCAGCCGTTGCCCTTGGGGTAGGTACAACGTTAAATACGCTAAGTGCCATGGATGAAGCGATTGAGAAAGTAATCATCTGAAAAAACTTCTTGCGCATACTTCTAGCTTGTAAAGCCATACCTATTTCTCCTCCTTAGATGTTACCCCTGTGGGGCTCAAGCTGTGATGACAGTCATGGGCAAAATGGAACGATTATACGCAAATTTTGTCGACTAGTTTTCACAGCCTGATTATATTCTCCACTGGTAAAATAAAACAATGAGCCCATCTACCTAAGGTTTCGAGTCTAGCTAGTCCAACTTATCTGTATGCAGAAAGCACAGTAGCCCCATTTTCACATACATTTTTTAGGCGAGTTAAAACCACAAATCCAAGATGTACACTGCACTCATCGCGTGTGCATCCCCTCGATTATTTTATGTAAATTAATGGGTATAACTGCCTATAAAATGCTATTTCTGTTTGTAAGTTCTATATTATATTTTTTATGTAAAAAGATAACATATCATTTTACTGAAGTTCCATAAAAACATTGAAGACGCACATAAACAGAACCAGCTAATTTTCACTGGAACTATTTCCCATTTAAAATGATGCGTGCTAGATCACTTTACCTGTTTTGAATGTTTAGCCATCGATAAAAAGAGATCACTCACACAACTTCTGGCAAGAGATCTAGATTCAGGTGTTGCTCCCATACCCACGTACTGACATGCTCCTCGACTACAAATCCCAATGGTTATAGCCGCTTTTTCAGCTGGTGGAAACTGACTGAACTTGAATTCCAGCGGGCCTTCCTTTAGTTCAATGTAACCAACATTTTCAACAACACCTACTTGGCATACCGGACAATTGCAAACACCCATGATGTCTTCATCCTTTTCTGTTCTGACTGTTCAAGCCCCAACGAGATACGTTCGCAACTTGAAGGATCGGCGATGGTGATTTTCATCATCAAAAAGCTTCTTTTTTAGGTAACAGAAAACTATCCGTAGCATAACATATAATTACATATTTAACTAGTTATTTAGTCTTTTATGTCAACATTTCCATATGCTTTTTGGGGTGATTTGTTTTTATTTTGTAGAGTGATGCGATATAATAAAGCTTGTCGAGCTACAGAAAGGTGATCATTCATGGACGAAAAAAAGCTGCCACTTCGAGTAGCTCCTGACCTAGCCTTTAATGTGAATACGCAAGTCAAGGAACAATTGAAATGGCTGATTGGTATTGGCCATATTGAACCTGGCGATATGCTTCCATCCACAAGTCAATTGGCTGATGAATTAGGGCTTAATTTAAATACAATTAATAATGCTTTCACTCAACTTCGTTATGAAGGGCTTGTCACCATGCAGAGAGGGCGCGGCACGCAGGTTGTAGATGGGATCCAAACGGAAAGGCTCCGAAAGGAACGGCTTTCTATGCAAAAGCTGTTAGAGAAAACCATTTGTGAAGCCGTTTCCGCAGGCCATGATTTACAGCAACTTTTCACGGCCAGTCTCGCATATGTACTGTTGAGCACGCCTCGAACTCAAGGGAAGTTACATGTTGTTCTTGTCGAATGCAGAGAACATGACCACCATTTCCTCCGTGAAGCTATTGAACAAGCAACCGATTGTACCGTGTCGTTGCTCTTTCTAGAGGATCCTTACCCGAATGGGGATGAGTCTGACGAAATACTGCGCCATGCTAATTTCATTATTACGACTCTTATTCACGAGGATGAAGTCAAGTCCCGCTTCGCCTGCTATGACAAAAAAATAGTGGTCATCGGCACTACCGTCGACACTTCCTGTCTTCTCCAAATTTCCAGGCTAGAATCGGATACGAATGTCACGTTCGTTTGCCTTGGTAAAACGGGCGGAGAATGGATGGCGAACCAGGTGCGTGATGCGGGTATTGATCACATTCACTTTGGGACATTAGGCTGGAATGACCGCGAGGGATTGCCCGGTGTATTGCAGCAATCTGATATCATTTATGCTTCCTCCTCTGTCTTTCCTGAATTAAAGAAGTTAGCTTCCGAGAAAGTGGAGTTGTTCCCCATCCGATTAGAGAAAACCAGCAAAAGCTTATTAGACGAAATCTCCAAGCAAGGCATTAGACGCTAGAAGTACAACTGTCTGCAAGGATCTCCTCCCCCTGTATGGCGTCTACCTTTAATTCTTCCTTAACTCACCATTCGTTACTCTTATTACGTATACAAAATATCCCCTTCAATTCCACTCATCCCTCATGTTTCATAAGGTTGGTTTGAGTGTAGTTGCAAGGGGATATTTGTCTTTTTTTATCCTACTTTAGGTGTAATCGATGGTGATACCATAGCCATACGGTTTTTCAACGATAGGAATAAGGTAAGAATTGCAAGGAATGCCACAACGATAGCCAAAATCCATATCGCATTGTTAAAGCCGAACGCCGTGGAAGCTACCCCGCCACCGTAGGCGCTGAGGCCTTGGAACAAATAAGCAACGACCAACACAGCGGAGATAAACTGTACGCGGTACTGAGCAGGCGAGTTGATAACGACAATCCCGATTCCTCCAGCTGCAGAGAACCCATAACCAAGTCCACCTAGGACCGACGAGACCATGAACAGAGCGAAAGAATGTAATTCCGAAGCGCTAACCAACATAACGACTGTTAAAAAGACAGCGATCATGCCAGCCCGAATGGATGTCCTTGGCCCTAAACGCCCTGCGATGGTTGCACTCACAGCACCAAGTAGATACGATATCGACAGAACGACTCCAATCACTAGAATGTCATTCGTTCCAACGACATCACGCGCGATCTGCGCTCCTAGCGACAAAAACACAGCACCATTGGCGAAACCCGCTCCTACTGCTAAGGCGGCTAACGCATAAAGTCCCCATTGTCCTGGCGGAATTTGAATGCCTTGCGGCTTCCAGCCCGTTTTTCTGACCGCTTTATTTTGGGGAATGAAGAAACATAAGCCCATGCTAATCAACACTATGGCGGTCAAAACCCAGTAACTAAAATGCAGTGGTGATGGGGCATATTTAATGAGAACTGCACCGATAATCGTTGCAAAAAACAGCCCACTAGCTTGTGTGATGGTATTAATGGATCCAGGATATTTCTGATTGGACTTCGGGTTAAATTCGACAAGTGCCGCGGCGCCAGATCCTGCTGTCAGCCCAACCCCAATACCTTGTAGTATGCGACCGCCAAATAGCCAAAATACATTCGGGGCTGAGGCGAAGGCTAATGCACTTATGAGAAGAAAAGTGAGTCCAATCAATAACGTGTTCCTGCGACCAATGTAATCCGATATGTTTCCTAAAATAATGAGGACCAGAATTAGCACGATCGGATAGGTCGCGAAAATACCTGTTGTTACTGCTTTGGAAAGATGCCACTCCGAAGCATAAATGGGAAAAACAATCGAAGGAGCTGTACTTGCCCACAAGCTAACTGTTAAGATCCAGGCAACCGCCCAGAAAGCCGCTTTCGTTGACAATGTTTTCATTCACGTTTCCTCCTTCACATTACGTATTTCTACATCCTGCAAATGATAGAAATCTAATCTCGTTTACTCCTTGTCTTGAAATAATTGTGGGTACAAGCTCGCTACTCCACCTGCTAGGTTTTTCTGAATCTTACGACTCGTATCATCAGCTAGGATCTCCAAACTATCGGCTTCAATGCCGTCAATAGCAATTTTGGCGATATCCGTAGGATTAACTTTTGGCGCTTGAATATCCGCAGTCATATCTGTATCCATAAACCCAACGTGCAGACTGATGACTTTTATATTACGAGGAGCCAAATTCAGTCTCAGTACGTTAGTTAAGCCCCATTCCGCTGCTTTGGCTGCGGTATAAGCACCTGCACTATCAATGCTGAACCAGGACAGGGCTGATAGCACATTCAGAATGCTGCCTCCACCATTACGCTCAATAATCGGTGCAAATGCACGAGTCATGGCAAGCGTTCCGAACACGTGCGTATCGAATTCAATATGAATGGTTTCCAAATCACTCTCCAACAATGATGCACCCGTCGAAGATCCTGCGTTGTTAAGTAACAATGTCACATCCGTTGCTATCTCCGCGGCAGCTGCGACCGATTTCGGATCCGTAATATCTACTTGGAGCGGAATTGCACCAGGAATATCAATTGTCTCTGGGTTTCTAGCACCGGCATATACTTTAGTTCCTCTAGCAATCAGTTCAAGCGCTAATTGTCGACCAAGTCCTCTGTTTGCTCCAGTAATTAATGCGATTTGATTTGACATGTTCATTGTATTTCCTCCTGCTCATTTTGTAGTATTTTAAATCTAGTTAAAGAATGATCGTTCTTTAATGGGGTAAAAAAATGTGTTCTGTGCTCTGCCCTACGCGATATAGCATACCTCATTTAAGAACGTATGGTCAATAACTATTTCTAACCATTCCTTATATAAATAGGTTCTCCATCTCACAATCGCATTATACTTGCGGAAAAATGAGGTTATATCAAGAATGATCATTCTTAAAATATCGATACAATACCAATGGCTATGGCATCTTACATGAAGATAGACATAGCCACCGCGACAGCATCTTCCAATACTTTGCGATCTGTAGCTGTTTTGGCCAAGACCAGCAAACCATTCCTTGTGTTTAAGAGAAACCGAGCCAGCTCACGAATCCCATGCTTGCTTTTGAGGGCCCCTTTTTGTTGGGCTCGAATCAAGAAATGATAGAACGACGTTTCCATATCGATCATGTAAGCTTCTACACGCAGAGATATGACTGGGTCACTGTTCCCTATGTTCATCGCCGTGTTGGCCACAAAGCATCCGCGGCGTTGATTTTCATCCTCAAGTGACAAATCAATCAACTTCGTAAAGAAGCGCTGGAGTACTTCCTTAGGCTCTCCCTCTTCTTCGAGGATGTGGAACGTACGTTCCTTCGCTACCATCCGGAAACGGTCTAAGCACGTTAAGAATAATTTCTGCTTATCCCCGAAAGTATCATACAAGCTTCCACGGTGAACACCGGTATGCTCAACCAAGTCTTGAATAGATGTTCTTTCGTATCCCTTCTCCCAGAACAGCTCCAGCGCTTTATCTAACGCAGCTTCCTGATCAAACTCTTTGGGTCTAGCCATCGTCGATAACCTCCTTCCCCTGCTATCATACATGTTTAAGAATGTTCAGTAAAGAATGAGTGTATACCATTTATTTTCTTGAACATACTATTATTAATTCAGCTTAGACTCACTAGCTCACTCTTCGGGGTACTATTATAATTTTAATAGAAATAGCCGTTCCCTTCCGACTAGGAAGCAGAGCGGCGATTTTTCAATACTAACGTTCCATCCGCTTCTTGAACTCGGCAGGTGTCAATCCGAACTGCTCCTTAAAAACTTGAGAAAAGTGAACGCTATTGTCATAGCCTACGTCATTAGCGATCTCATAAACTTTTTTATCGGTTCCGAGCAGCATTTCCCTTGCCTTGCCCATACGTATTTGAATCAAATAGCTCCATACGGTTGTACCGGTTTCTTGTTTGAAGATTTGAGCAAAGTGATTCCGACTAATGGCAACCTGATCTGCAATCTCTTGCAGGTTCAGCTTTTCCGCATAATGCTTGTTGATAAAATCCTTCACTTCCTCAACAGCACGACGTGTCGGATGGTCCTTCATCGCCTTCGATACCGCAAATATGCGATAAGCCCCTTCCTCCAATCGACGCACCGCACATAAGCGAAAATAACTACGCACCTTCTCCTGCGGAATCGTTTTTTCCCACAACCCAAGATCCTTACCCTCTTGCAACTCAATCCGGACTTTTTCCTTCTTAAGCTCCTCAACGATCATTTCGAGCCATGCCATCGATAAAGGATTGAGCAAATAGAAGCGTTCACCAGCCAAGCTCTCGAGCATATCGAGGGTGTCGACCACTAGCAAGGGCAGCGATTCAAACTGAACGGTCTGCATCTGATTAAGCCAACGATGTACCATGCTTTGATGGTGAGGAAGGGATCGCATGAGCTGAATGCTCGCTTCTGCCCTCCTTCGGGAGGATACTTCTTGGGCTGCCCTCGCTAGTGCGCCATCCAACTGTTGCTGATCGACCGGCTTAATAATATAATCGAGAGCACCTAGCCGCATGCTGGATTTGGCAAAATCAAACTCATCGTAGCTGGATACAACTAACGTGGTCATCCAAGGATAACGTTCGTTAACATGTCCGATCAATTCCAGCCCGCCCATAATCGGCATCTTCACATCCGTCAAGCATATATCTGCATAATGAGCATCAAGCCAATTCAGCGCACTTACACCATTAACGGCTGTTCCAGCGACGACCGTTTCTTCGCTATATTGCTCTACTTTACTAGAGAGGCTTTCTCGAATTAGCGGTTCATCATCGACAATCAGCACACGCAGCATAAGGGTTATCGCTCCTTCTAGATGTTATAATTGAAAGGAAATCGTACAATTACTTTCACGCCGCCAAGACGGCTATCTGAATGGATGTCAACACCGATCCCGTTCATTTGGTAGAATGCACGAATGCGGTAATGGACATTCAGCAGACCGACATTAGTTAAGGTCGTATATTCTTCTTGATTTCGCATGGGTTCGAGCAGACGTGATCGGAATGCCTCTAGCCGCTCGGGATCATAAGCTTTCCCGTTATCCTCGAAAACGACACAGACCAGATTCCCCTCCCGACGGACGGTTACCTCTAGTCGAGTGGGCTCCCCCGTTGTTTCAATCCCATGCTTAATCGCATTCTCTGCAATGGGCTGCAGCACTACCTTGGGGCATAAAGCATTCCGACAATCTTCAGGTAAATCGATATGAAAACTTACCCCTTCACCATAACGAATCTGACTAATATTCATGTAGTGAATCACATGAGATATTTCATCCTCAACCCTCACATAGGTATCTCTGAAATTAGACGTATAACGGAGCATGCGTGAAAGTGAAATGGAAGCTCTTTCAATCTTATCGTGTCCGGCCAAATGGGCCATTGAATTAATAGATTCTAACGCATTATATAAGAAATGGGAGTGAATCTGTGATTGCATCGCTGAGAAGGCCGCCCGCTGCTGCATTAACTTCGTATCGGTTAGCTGTTGGATTGAAGTATCTAATTCTTCTAGCATTCGGTTAAAGGAATGGCTAAGATCCGATACTTCATCGGCACCTTCAATATGAAGCCGGCTTTTGAAATTGCCGAACTGAGCCGTCTTCATATTCGAACGAAGATTAGACAAACGGCGGGTGACTGACGTAGCGACGAGAGCCACAAACATAATCCCCATGAGCATTCCAAGAGAGGCGACCACAATCGTTACATTACGAACGCGATTAATACTATTCGTAATATCATCCATGGATAGAATGGCGACGGTCTTCCAACCTGTATATGGAATCGTATCGAAAATAACTAGCTGATTCGTATTATTGCGAATGAAGCTACCGCTGGGTTCAGCGAATTGTTCGATGATGTCCGATTCAAGGACACTTCCAATCTTTTCGGAGGATTGGTGGACTAAAATGGTACCATCCGGCTTCGCTATTAGGCTGATCCCTTGTTTTCCTAGCTCCATCCCGTTCAGAATCGCTTGAGCGGGTTCCAGAGTAATGTCCATCTTGAGGAAGCCTTTTGCTTCTGGCCTTCCGAACTGAGCTGCTAATGTCAGTAAAATTTGCGGCATCGGATTGTTTTTAGCATCCACGTAGTGCGTATTCAGCCCCACTCGATGATGAACCTTCTCCCAGCTTCTAACTTCACTTAACCAGTCTTCATCCTTGAGCGAGTAATTTTTAGATAACCCCACCGTCGAGGTGTAATGGAATTCCCCGCCTTTATCCGACCGCATCGATACGGACAAAATCTCAGGATGACGTACAAGCAAATAGTGTAAAAAATTACTCTCCAAAGAATGATAACCGGAAATAAGTTCATACTGATCCTTAGGATCGATCTGAAGCCACTTAATAAACTCAGTACTCGTACCAAGTACTAGTAAGCCTCGCTCATACTCCATGTATTGTCGGTCCAGGTTCAGATTAGCCTGTCGCAATATTTGCTCACTAAAGTGAATGACATCATGTCGAATGGTTTTAGACGTTTCGTAGTAGCTGAAAAATCCGATCATCGCTACGACCGATACTAGAATCGCGATTAGCAAGCTAATCAGCTTCCATTTCAAGGACGTTTTTATTTTCTTGAACATAGAAGCCCCCCTTGCTTTCTATCTTCGCATATAGCGTAAAAAGCATAATCCTCGCCCAGTACTAGACTTGGGCGAGGTTATACTTTCTAGTTTTTATAATTATTTCTTCCTGTTTTTATTGTACCAGTCCGTACGTTCCTTGACCATCTGGTCTCCACCTTGCTTGCGCCAAGTTTTGACGAATTCGTCGAAGGAATCAATCGGCTCTTTTTTCAGTAAAATTTTGCTGGCTGCTTCGAGGTACATCGTGGCGATGTTGTAGCTTTCCTTCGCAGGTGGCATACCAACCGTTTCGGTAGGGAAGCCTTCCTTCGAGGCTATATCACGCGCCGCCTTCAATTTGCCATAGGCTACCGGATTATTCAGCTTAGCTTCTTCGACCGCTTCATTGACATCATGAATCTTGAAGATAAGGCTGAACGGAAGCAGCTTCTCGATTTTTGCAGCATCTACAACGATTTTGCCGCCGTCCTTCTTGTAAGAGTCGCCTTCTTGACCCAAATCTGTCAGCGTTTGTCCTTCTTCACTCATAAGCCAATTGAAATATTTAATAATCTCTTCCGGATTTTTCGCATTTTTCATGACGATATAGGTTTTGCCAACTGGGCTCCAGCGCGTTCCGAGTGGTCCAGTATACCCTGTACCGCGCGGAGTTGGAATCGCAACGACATTCGGTTTCTCATTAGGGAGCGACTTATCTAGGTCGGCTTGCCACTGCCAAGCTAGGCCAATTGAATGTGTCCACGTACCTACGAGACCGGATCTAATTTTCTGTTCCCAAACTGTTCTGGAGTTCGTCAAAAACTCGGAATCCATCACTTTTTCATCGACCATCGTTTTTATATAAGAGAGCGCCGTCTTCATATTCGGATGAATGTTTTGGAGGATGATTTCATTATTGTAGAGAACTTCCGTCCACTGTTGGTTCACGCCCCACATGCCGAACAGATTTTCGCCCCAGGTTAATTTCTCACGCATGGAATACGGGATCTCATCCGGCTTTCCATTGCCATTCGGGTCTTTATCCCGGAAAGCTTTCAGAACAGTCATCAATTCATCTGAGGTTTTAGGGATTTGCAATCCCAGCTTATCGAGCCAGTCTTTACGTATATACGTCACGGCACCCGAAAAAGCAATCGGTTGAGGAATAGCCAAAATTTTGCCGTTAACCGTTACCGCATCCCATGAGCTCTGCGGAATATATTTCTTCAGATTCGGTCCGTATTTGTCAATTAACGCGTTTAGCTCCAGTACTTTTCCGGATGCGATCAAATCAGCGTCAGGTGCAGACCAGGACTGGTATACATCAGGAAAATCACCAGATGCAAACTTAACCGTAAGCTGTTCGGCGTACTGTGCATGCGGCAAGAGAACTAAGTCCAAATCGGTGTTCGTTTTCTTTTCCACATAAAGAATATTAGGATCATTAGCCGCGAGTGGTGGTTGCGCGTTGTCGGAAGCGAACATGCGAATTTTCGTGGGTACTGATGGTGTTGGGGATGCTGCTGCACTTGCAGATGCGCCAGCGCCTGTACTTGTACTTGTACTTGCACTTGGACTTGGGCTCGGGTCACCATTTCCACAGCCTGCGACCAACAAAGAACTCGAAGCTAAAAGAATTGCGGTTTGCTTGATCCCTTTTCTCATATAAACCCTTCTTCCCATTTGATATATATCAAAGATTGGTTACTCTTTGATCGAGCCAATAAGCGCACCCTTGATGAAGTGCTTTTGAATGAATGGATAAACCAAGAGTATGGGTACAGTTGCTACCAGAATGGTTGCCATTTGCAGTCCCTGTGGAGAAAGAACGACATTCGATTCAACAGCAGCAGCAAGCTCCTCATTCATATTGAATTGTGCAATCAAATTATACAGATAGAGTTGCAGCGGTCGAAGCTCGAAGTTATTGATGTACAGTAGCGCTGAGTAATAATTGTTCCAATTGCTGACCGCGTAAAACAAAATGAGGGTCACCATAATCGGTTTCGACAACGGTACAGCAATTTTCCAAAGGATAGAGAATTCCTTCATACCATCAATGCGAGCGGATTCGAACAGCTCCTCGGGTAGGGATCGGAAGAAGGTCAGGCAGATGAACATATTGAATGCAACGAGCGCGCTCGGAATAATTAGCGCCCATACGCTATTTAATAGGTGTAAGCTTTTCACAACTAAATAGGTAGGAATCATCGGTGCTTGGAAGATCATGGTGAAGACGATCAGCATTAGGATCAAATTTCTGCCCTTCAATCCATACCTGGATAACGGATACGCGGTTATTAACGTCATGAACATATTGAGTGATGTACCGACGATGACGACGAACATGGTAATGCCGAAGGATCGCCAGAATACCGAGTTTTTAAACACGACTTGATAATTGTCCGTATTAAAGCCGATCGGCCATAGGGTGACTTCACCGCGAATGATCGCTTCTGGTGAACTAAGCGAGCTTGATACCATATAGAGGAAAGGCAGCAAAACGGCGGCGCAGGCTAGCAGCAGAACAGTGTAGTTAAACGTATCAAACACTTTTTCTCCGATGGTAGTACGGTAACGCATTTTATTGGACCTCCTCTGCTAGAATAGCCGCTCTCCCGTTGTACTTCGGCTAATCCGATTCGCGACGATCAATAGTCCGAAGCCCACGACCGACTTGAACAATCCGATTGCCGTTGTTAAGCTATACTTCGTCTTCATGATCCCTTCACGATAAGCATACGTATCGATGACATCCCCAACATCGTATGTTAGCGGATTAAGGAAGACGTAAATTTGCTCAAAGCCGAGATCTAGAATGTGTCCTATCTTCAGGAGCAGCAGGAGCATGATGGTCGGTAGCATACCAGGCAGCGTGATGTGTAGAAGCTGCTTCCACCGGCCTGCGCCGTCAATACGTGCTGCTTCATAAAGCGCGGGGCTAATCCCCGCAATTGCGGCTAGAAATACGATGGCGCTCCAGCCCATTTCCTTCCATATGCCTGATCCCACCACGATGAAGCGGAACCAGCTGGTCTCTTGCAGAAAGAAAATCGGTTCATAGCCGAACGCTTTTACCACATGATTGATCAGCCCGATCTGAGGAGACAGAAGCATGTAGCCGAAGCCGGCAATAATAACCCACGATAGAAAGTGCGGCAAGTATACGATGGTTTGAATCGTACGACGTAACGCCATCCTGGCAATTTCATTTAATAGAATGGCAAGGATTATTGGTGCCGGAAAGGCGAATATCAATTGATAAAAGCTGATTATAATGGTGTTCCATAACAATCGTCGGAAATTGATAAACTCGAAAAACTGCTGAAACCATTTGAAGCCTACCCATTCGCTTTGGAAGAAGCCGCCATATACGTTGTAATCCTGAAAAGCAATTACACTTCCCAAGAGAGGCACATACTTAAAGAGTAAAAAATAAAGGACTCCCGGAACCAGCATGACGTATAAGGGCCAAAACCGTTTCATGTATCGATAGCCCGCACCCTTGGCTTTGGGATTCCCTTTGGTTTGAGATACTAATACTCCTTCACTCGCCGATGCTGAGCGCATGACGTTCACCTCCTTGTCTAAGATGCATGTTTACTTTATATCATCATTGTAAATGAAGCGTTTCCATTGGGGAATGAGGGCATCCACCGAAAAGCATAGGAATCGTCGGATGTTTCCCTCACCCTCTTTTACTTGAGCAAAACCCGCACATCTTGTGCTGCTAATTCAATGGGTCCACTAACCTGCTCATTCGTCCATGCATCTCGGTACGTATTGTTTAGTGTAACCGTTACCGCTGTAAACAGGTGATTGATCACAAAGAGCAGCTCGCGCCCTCCAGCTCCCGCTTCTTTTCTAACTACAGCTTCGACCCCTTCAGGCAGCTCGCCTATTAGCGGTTTAACTTGCAGCTCATCAACAAGCTGTTCGAGTATTCCATATAAGCCTTCCTTGTCAGGAGCCGTTCCCAGGTAGATGGCACTGCCCTTACCGTATGTTCTTCTAGTCGCTGCAGGGGTATCACGATAATAACCATCCGTGTAAACTGCCATTGGCTGCGCAGCCGAATCTAGATCCAGTATGTCAATGACTTCATACCACTTCTTCGCAGCACTTACTTCTCCACTTTTCAAATCCCGCATGCCAATCTGCCCACTAGCTTCGATGATCCCGTAGTCCTCAATGCCGATACCAAGTAAATCTCGAAATGCGCCTGGTAAACGCTTTTGTGTAATCTGGTTGCTCATTTCCTTCGCACCTGAGCGGAAATCCATGATCAAGTAGCCGCCCTCTTCCACGTAGCGGTATAGCGCTTGGACCGTTTCGTCCTTAGCCATCATTAGATTAGGCGCCACAATCAGCTCGTAATCAGCAAAGCTCGCTTCTGGTGACACGATATCCACTGTAATGCCGCGATCGTAGAAGTAGCTATAGTACGTCTCGAAATGCTTGATATATTCATAGCCTTCGATATGAGGCTGCAGCTCTAAGGACCACTCATTGTCATAGCTGCGAATCATTGCCACTTTAGCTTGAGGGGAAGTACCCGAGAGATGAGGTGCTAATTGCTCCAGCTCCTGCCCGATCTGCTTCACCTCGTCGTACTTCCGCCCAGGCTCGCCATGATGCTGCAAAATGCCATGCCATAGATTTTCGATGGAGTACGGAAGCGTTCGAAAGCGGAAATACACAATCGCATCCGCACCGTGGGCTATGGATTGATACGTCCATCTCCGGATCTCACCTGGCACGGGTGTCGGATACAACACGACAGCTCCTGGCGAACCGCTCTGGTGCTCTGTTACCCAAAAGTTCTGGTTTCCTTTAAAGCCTCTAGTTATATCAAGCTGCTCCGCCATATACGCAGGACGAGCCTTGGGCTCCGATTTCATATTTGGATATACATCCAACGCGCACAAATCCAGATCTTTGGATACCTCATAGTGGTCAAATTGATTGAACTTGCCCATTAAGTTCGTTGTAATCAGATGAGCAGGCGCGTATTGCCGGATGATCTGGAGCTGCAGCCGCTGGAAGTCCACAATTGAATCTGACGCAAAACGGTTGTAATCGATCGCCAGACCCGGACTATGATGCTGATGTACCGCATAGGTAGGCAGATGCAGCTCGTCCCAAGAGCGATACGTTTGGCTGGAGAAAACTGTCCCCCATGCTTCATTGACTGCATCAATCGTACCGTATTTTTTCTGAAGCCAGACTTTGAAAGCCTGAAGGCAATGATCGCAGTAGCAGCGTGCCGTATCGCATACGCCGTATTCATTGTCGATCTGCCAGCCGATTACGTCCGTTAACGAGCCATAGTGCTGGGCCATCTGTGTAACAATGCGCTCTGTACAGCGGAGGAAATCCGGGTGAACCATGCAATAATGCTTTCTTGTCCCGAAGCCTCTAACTCGCCCGTACACATCTCGCTGATACGCATCATAACGATCCATCAGCCACTTCGGTGGACCTGCCGTAGGAGTGCCGAGTATAAATTTCATCCCATACTTACGCATCACACTCATCGCGCGGTCGAGCCACGAGAAATCGAACTCCCCTTCAGACGGCTCAAATTTACCCCAAGCAAATTCAGCCAACCGAATTACGTTAAACCTCGCCTCATGCATGAGCTTAGCGTCCTTCTCCCAACGCTCCTCCGGCCAGTGTTCCGGATAATAACACGCACCAAAATACATGTCGATTTCCTCCAACTCTTAGTTGATTATGTGTTATATTTCAACTTTCACCTTAAGACATTACTGAATATCGAATAAGCTTCGAATGGTTAGTTGAGAATGAAACGTCGTTACGTCCATCTTTTCCGATATACACTCTTTTGAAAACATGATGCGTCTAGTCTCGCCGGACGACAAATCGAAATAGTTGTCATTCGGGCGGCTATCCGAGTCCGCCAATAGTAATTCAACCGCCTTGGCGAATGCAGATGCTTTTATTTCAACAATGAACGCTCGATCCGTCTCGTTAACCGTCCATGCGAGCTGAGGATCCTCAAATACGAAATGCTTCGGCCTAACGAACAGAACGACTCCTCTGCTCACTGCTTCGCCCTCGGAACCATCTTTGTGCAGGAACACATACGACAAGTAGTGCGTTCGCTTATCCCCTACCGTTTTTAACTCTTCTGCAAAATCGAGCTCTTCCAAACAGCTTGCTGATAGAGCGGGTACCGCTGCGTCTAATTGACCCGATTTCACGATGCCTTCTCGGTTATCCCTTAATTCCCAAGTGACGGTACCCCGTATTTCTTCCCTCGAATCATTCGTCAAGTATAAACTAACGGACGTGCCTTCCTCTCTCGCAGAGAGCAAAACAGGGGCATGAAACCGCTTCGCATAATAATGTAGCGCCTTCCATCTCCCGAAGAAATCGATGCTAGACCACGATGTCACTGGCCAACTATCGTTAAGCTGCCAGTAGAGCGATCCCATGCTAATTCCACGATTTTGACGCCAAAATTCTACTCCATAGCGAATAGCGTCCGCTTGCACAAGCTGAGACAAATACACGAGTCCGTCCAACGTCGACGGATATTGAAACATTTGAGCCAAATAATTTAAGATTTTTCCATTTGCTTCAAAATGATTCTGGTGTTTCTCCATAACGTAACTCAGCATGTTGCGATCTTCCGGCAAAGTAAAGGACTCGATCGTTTTCATGCTCGGAAGGGATTGGAATCCGAACTCTGAGCAAAATCTAAAATGATATTTGCGATAATCGGTAAACGGCTTTGTGCCATGCCATACGTCCCAATAATGGACGTCTCCTTCAGTCGGTTCATTCGGCCTATCGAATCCGCCTCCCGACGACGGAGACGCAAGCCAGTAGAACGTATTCGGATCATGTTTGCGCACCACCTCAGGTAAAACAACTTCAAACTGTTTCACATAATCTGCTCGCAAGGCATCTGTGCTAGGAATATTCCATTCCGCCCATGCCCATTCCATCTCGTTATTTCCGCACCACATTGCCAATGATGCATGGTGTCGTAATCGCTTAACGTTATCAATCGTTTCAAGAACGATATTGGTTTCGAACGCCTCCGTCATCTCATAGGCAGCGCAAGCGAACAGCAAGTCTTGCCAAATCAAAATCCCTTTTTCGTCGCATAAATCGTAGAAGTAATCATCCTCAAAAAATCCGCCGCCCCAAACGCGGAGCATATTGAAATTGGCTTCTACGCAGTCTTGTATCAACTTTTCCGAACGATCACGGTTACGAAGGCTCAAGATGTTATGATCAGGTATATAATTGGCACCCATGGCGAATAGGGATTCCCCGTTAACGACGACTTCAAAAGATTTGCCATACTTATCGGGTTCTACACGCCAAGTGATGGTGCGAAGTCCTAAAGTCTGTCGTTTTTCATGGATGATAACATCCTTTTGGGTCAGCTTTGCCGATACGGTATACAAAGGTTGCGCTCCATAGCCGTTTGGCCACCATAACTCCGGCTTTTGGATTTCGATGAATACCTTCGTTTCCGAAATCGCTTCGCAAGTTTTCCGTGCAACGACTTCCCCGTTCGGTCCGATAACTTCCACTTCAATGCCCAGATCCTCCGTAACGGTTGATCGTACTTTGCTTGAAATGTCTATCTCCAACCTTACCATACCGGGATCGTGTTTCTGTGTTACGTAGATGTCCTGAACGAAGCCCACTTCATAACTTCGAAGATAGATGGATCTCCAAATCCCCGAATCCGGCAGAATCGGGCCCCAATCCCAACCGAACATGTAATGGGCTTTACGAATCTGATTGAATCCCGGCGCAGGGCCTGTCGTCGTCGCCCAGACGGGATTTTCCACAGCGCGACGCTCGGCGAATTCAATGGAAGATCGGAAAGTAATCCGCAGCTCGTTTTCGCCTTCTCTCAGCAAAGACTTAACGTCGAACATATACGTTCGATGCATATTATCTGTCCCGGCTAATGGACGACCGTTGATGTAAATTTCAGCCAAGGTGTCCAGCCCCTCGCAGACTAGCTCCACCATGTTAGCATTTAAAAATTCACGATTTACCGAAAAGACGCGAGAAAATTCATAATCATGTCTCAATAGCTCCAAGGTCGGATCCACGTTGTCTCGGTAATAAGGATCTTCTATTGCGCCATTATCCAAAAGAGTACGGAGCACCGATCCAGGGATTGCTGCCGAGTACGATTTTTCCATCGCGTCCGAGGAACGATTCCGCATTTGCCAAGTACCATTTAAGTCAAAGATCTGCATGTTTTGTTACACTCCTCGCTGGTTTACGCCAAAAAAGGGGACGTCATGAAATTGACGCCCTCTCCTGAAAAATTATTTGACTTCTCGCTCATCATTATCCGGAAGACTAGGGAATGGGGCATGCGGCTCTGCCTGATACCAGAACACCGTCGACGCAATGTCGCTTTGCTGCGGCAAATACCGGCGGTCCGCACGCCAGCCGAGATCTTGAATCGTCACTTTCAGGTCGTTTTCGAAGCGTATCGGGTCCAAAACATGCCAACGATACATGCCAAATCGCTGTTGACTGCGGTACAAGCCGTCCGGCTTAATTGCTTGATGCATGCCAAGATATGCCGTCGAATAAGTTCCGTATTGCCCAGCCGGTTGCTCCCAGTTCCAAGCACCGCCGAAATAATCTTCCGTCCCCGTTCCGCAGATCGTTGGAAATTCTTTATCGCCGTCCATGTAAAACTTGATTTCTCCTTCTCCCCACCATCCGCAGTTGTTGACCTGCCAAGCCAGGTAGGTGCCCACGTAATGGCCTTTGCCTTGAATCCCGTCAATAATCGTGTGTACGTCCTTGTATGCCACCGGATGGCTTCGGCGCCATTGCGCATGGAAGTATGCCGCATCCTCTGGCACGTCCGTCAGCGTATAATCGATTTGGTAATACAAGACGGCTTTGTTATCGTTCTTGTTTTCCATCGTGATCTTGGCGCTCTTACGGAACGGCATTTGCCAATAGCTGTTAAAGCCACCGGCCGGATTGACCGCGATCGGAAGGGAGTTCACATTCGCCCTCTCCTGCCAGCCGTTGCAGAAGAAGTCGCACACCGGCACTTCGACTGAAGGCTGCTCCTCGCCATCCCAGTACAGCCGGAAAATCAGGTTCCGCCATCCAGAGGGATGACTGGTAAGCCAAATATGCTGGATGTTGCCGGGACCTTGGATTTCTCCCATCGTGAATTCCACACCCGGTTCGATTTCCACGGAAGGGGAAACCTTCCAACCAATGCCGAGATCGCGCGCGCCAGCGGCTCCGGTCCCTTCGGTCGCCATGGCACCTTGGCCCTTGGCTCCCGTGAAGTTCTCGGGGCTGATCGATCTCGTCACAGCGTTCGACAGACGCGACAAATTGCCTAATCCCATATCCAATCCGTTAAATGAGGTCATGTCTTCTATCTCCTTAGATATGATCTATTTCCACTCCAAAACTGCAACGCCATTCGATTCCAGCTCGATCCGTTCCGCAAACGAACGTCCGGTGACGAGGTCGACATAAGTTCTGCCTTTCAAATCAATCACGACCGAGTGTTCGAGATGGTTGAGCAAAAATTGAAAAGATTTTCCGTCATGCTCGCGAACCGTCGTCTCAACGCCGGATGGAACCGAGATGTCCGGGAGCAAATTTAGCCTCTCGGCAAGAAGGCGAATCAGCTTATCCGAGAGCTTCTGCTCCGGAAACATGCCAACATAGAGCGCGCTTCCCTTACCGTAAGCGTTCTCAGTGACCGCAGGAAATCCGTCGTAATAATCCGCGGTAAACACGCCGAGCGCTGTCGCTCCTTCCAACCGGATGATATCAGCCCATAAGCTGCACGAATATTCTCCCGAACAATCGGGGTCCACCATTTGGAGACTTGAAGTTTGCTCTGGTGTAAATGGATCGAACTCTTCCACATGGATGCCAAGCAGCTTGCGAAGAGGAGCTGGGTATCCGCCGAGATGGACTCGATCGTTTCGGTCAACGATACCGCTCCAGAAAGTCGTCAGCAGCGTCCCGCCGCCGTCGACGAACCGCTCCAACCGATCCGCCGATTCAGAATCGATCATATAAAGCGCCGGCGCAAGCACCAGGTCGTATCCGCTCAGATCCGACTGCGGCTGCACAATGTCTACGGCAACGTTCAATTTGTGCAGCGCCGTATAATACTTCATGACCTGCTCGCGGTAGCGGATGTCGGCGCTCGGTTTGCCCGCCATCTCCACCGCCCACCAGTTCTCATAGTCGAACAGGATTGCTGTTCTGGCCTTGATCCGGGAGCCGACAACCGCTTCCAGACGTTTTAGCTCTTCCCCCAGCTGCCGCACCTCGCGGTAAACGCGGCTGTTGACATCGCCGGAATGGGGAACCAGCGCACCATGAAATTTTTCTGCTCCGGCTTTGGACTGTCTCCATTGAAAAAACAGAATGCCGTCGCCGCCCCGGGCGATAGACTGATAGCTCCAAAGACGCATCTGCCCCGGTTTTTTCTGGGCGTTGTTCCGCCTCCAGTTCACTTGGGTCGTCACCTGTTCCATCAGCAAGTACGGCTGACCGTCCTTCATGCTGCGCAGCATGTCGAAATCCATCGCTTGGCTAATTGGAATACCAAGTCTCGGATCAGGATACGTATCCAGGCCTACGACGTCCATATGCTTGGCCCACTCGTAGTAGTTCAACCATTTGAACTCCATCATGAAGCTGGCGAGAATCGGCACGTCTGGCGTCACTTCCCGGAGTATCCGGTATTCATTCAAATACAGCTCCAGCAGGCAATCGTTCATGAAACGCGTAAAATCCAGCTCTTGGCCAGGATTGCAAAAGGCGATCGGCGTCGTGCTAGGTGGCCCGATCTCCTCCCAATCGGAATATTTCTGGCTCCAGAACGCCGTTCCCCACTGATCGTTCAATTCATCTAGCGTACCGTAACGCCGCTGCAGCCACTCGCGAAAACCCGTGATTGCATCCGGCGTGTAGTCTTTCTGCAAATGGCCGCCGTGTTCATTATTGATATGCCACATGAACAGCGCCGGGTGGTTCTTGTACCGTTCGGCAATCTCGCGTACAAGATTGGCACAGTACTGTCTGAAAACCTTACTAGCCGGACTGTAATGCTGCCTCGAACCGTGACGGTACGGATGGCCGTTGACATCCACGTTCATGGTCTCGGGATAACGGTGTGTCAACCAGGCCGGAGGCGATGCAGTAGCCGT
Source organism: Paenibacillus sp. J22P165 (assembly GCF_059692015.1). Taxonomy (NCBI): domain Bacteria; kingdom Bacillati; phylum Bacillota; class Bacilli; order Caryophanales; family Paenibacillaceae; genus Paenibacillus; species Paenibacillus sp. J22P165. Next base: position 127,222 of record NZ_JCAUAP010000015.1, read on the forward strand.
AGCCAAATGCACGGCGATTCCGTTCTCTGCGAGCAGATCCATGATCCGATCCAACCATCCAAACTCAAAACGGTGTTCTTCTGGCTGAATCGACGCCCAACCGAAAATGCCGATCCGTACGATGTTAACTCCCGCTTCTTTCATCAGCTTCATATCTTCGAGCCATACCTCTTCCGGCCATTGTTCAGGATAATAATCCGCGCCGTACAAAATTTGCCCCATCTTCTCTCTTCTCCACGTCATCGGTAAAGCTCCTTCCCAGTCCATCGTTCCAGTCAATCGGCCCACACATGCACCGTTCATTATCCGCCGTGCCCAATGTTCGAGGGCGGAATTTCATTCACGTCATTGGTCATCGTCTTAACTTTTCGAACTCTTCTCTTCAATCATAGCAAGTTGCTCAGTATCTACCAATATGGGGATCGAACGATTTGCATTGTTATGGTCAGGATTAGCACGACCCATCTGTCTAACAGTTAAAAAGAAAACATCCACAACCTCATTAGGTGGTGGATGTTGGATCATGCCTTCTCCTTGGCATTCATTTCAGTATTGTGTTTAACTTTGTTGAACAGTAAAAATCGCTCTTGCCACATTGGTGAGGTGGATATATAATTACGCTAATTCAACTAGGTTGAATATCACGATATTATGTTTAACGATCGGAGAGAGTGCGATGAATTTTTCACCCGTGAAATATAACTTCGAATTTGAGCACAAACTGCGCATTTGTTTTATCGGTGCAGGTGGACACTCGTTCCGGAACATTTACCCTACGCTGCAATACGCTCCGGTGGATCTGGTCGCCATATGTGATACTAATGGGGATCGGGCAATGGATTATGCGCGTCAGTTTGGTGCGAATGCGACTTACACCGATTATAAGCTAATGTTCGCAAAGGAGAAACCGGACGCCGTCTTTATCGTTACAAGTTATACGCCAGATGGGCGTGTGCAAGCGACCGATATTGCCATGGACGCTTTGCGCGCAGGCATTCACGTGTGGATGGAAAAACCTACAGCCGCTAGCAGTGACGAGGTGCATCAGCTGATTCAAGCAAGCCGGGATAGTGGATATTTCGTGATGACCGGACTAAAGAAACAGTTTTTCCCAGGCGTCGAGAAAGTGAAACAAATCATCAGCTCTCCTGAATTTGGTACACCGACATCGATCTCCGTCAAATATCCGCAATCGATGCCGCCCTTTTCCCAGCGAGCTGACCTCAAAAACGTAACAAGTTTCCTGGATCACATCTACCATCCCGGTTCTATTCTTCATTATTTAATGGGCAAAGTCGGCACATTATCGTATCAATGGGAGCCCGTAAATGGCAGCTCAGTGACTAATCTGCGCTTCTTATCTGGTGCGATCGGCACGTTGCATATGGCTCCCGGCATTGCTCGCAGCAGTCCGCTTGAACGGCTTGAGGTCTTCGGCCAAGGAGCCAACGTGGTTCTGGAGAATGGTGTAAAATTGACCTATTATCGCAAAACGAAAAGCGCTAGACCGTATGGAAGAACCGCTTCCTACCTGGTTGAGGACGATGAAGCACCGCTTTATTGGGAGCCTGAATTTTCATTAGGGCAATTATATAACAAGAACATATTCATGCTTGGTTACGTTCCGGAAGTGCTCCATTTTTGTGAAAGCATTCTATCTGGACAGCCGCCTCAAAAAGGAACATTGGAGGATTCCCTGGAAATTGCGAAGCTATTTGAAGCTTATCGGACAACACCGGAGGACACTCTTGCAACAATTAATGAATCATAGAAACCAGAATCATGCCGTATGATCATCACTTATTCTGCACCGAATTAAAAACGAAGCACATTTTTTCATATGTGCTTCGTTTTTTTTTATTCCGGTGTCCACTTTTTACTCTGGTTCGTGTTAAACCAAGACCATAACAATGCAAATCGTTCGATCTCCATATAGGTAGATAGTGAGCAACTTGTTATGATGTAAGCGCATACGAGTAAAAACATTTCCATTTTAGAGGTCAAAGAGAATGGAGGCGTATTCCAAAGTAAGTAAGAAGGAGGTGCTCACTCTCTTTTTAATAAAGATTCGTTCGACCACGCTGTACGTATCAGTGAGGCTGAACAAGGAACACCTTGTCTCTAAAGTAGCCAGGAAAACTTTTATATGGAGGATTGCTTAATGAGAAAATTTACAAGAGTTCCATCCATTATTCTCTCAATTTTTATCCTGCTGACATCTTTCTCCTCAAACGTTTTAGCTGCTCAACCAAAAGAGAAGGATAAATATTCAGCAGTATACTTACCAGCACCTTCACAAAACATAACTGTAAAGTCGGATGAAGCCTTCAATTTTGACTTCCGTGATTTTCAAGTCATGAAGAAAAATGAAAAGATACTTAATAAGGACTATGCTGTAAGAGTAGCGCAAGTTCCATCAAACTTCACAATGTCAGGCTCAACAATGACAGCTAATGCCTCTGCAATTTCATCTGAAAGAGTTGAAGTACAGGTGGAAATTACAAATAAAGCAGGAACTGCGGTGCTTGAATCCATGATGTTCCATACGTTAGTAGAAGTATCAGATAAGTATTCTGTTTCTTACCTACCTGATATAACTCAAAATATTGATGTGAAAACAAAGAAACCATTTATTTTCAGTAACAGTGATTTCCAGATTAAGAATCCAAAAGGAATCGTCCTGAATAATCAGGATGGTAGTTATGCTGTAAGAGTTTCAGAAGTACCGGCTAATTTTATAAAGTCAGGATCTACGATAACTGCGGATAATATAGCTGCGATTTCTCGAGAGAGAGTTCCGGTAAAAGTAGAAATTACAAATGGCGCAGGTACAGTTGTGTTTAAGACATTGGTATTCCATGCACTTGTTTCTGGTGGCCCGTATGTATTCCTGGAGGAAGCAGCGAAGAGAACCTTCACACAAACGGAACCGGGGCTAATTAATCTTCCATACAGACTGTATGTTCCAGAGGGAGCTGCGAACATGGGTCCCCTTCCCGTCCTTCTATTCCTGCACGGATCAGGAGAATTTGGCACAGATAACGAGAAGCAAGTCAATGTGAATGCTGACATCCTGTATCGACTGACCGATACCTATTACCAAGACCATCCCGCTATTATCATAGCGCCGCAGACTCCCAATTCTGCCAGCAATGGATGGGGAAATGAACAGATGAGCAAATCCTTGTGGGCCCTTATCGATAGCGTACAGAAGGAATTTAATGCAGATCTGAGCAGGCTGTATACTATAGGTCTGTCTATGGGAGGTTGGGGAACTTGGGGGTTGCTTGAGCACTACCCCGATAAAATAGCTGCTGCAGTAACTTTCGCTGGCTGGAGCAACGATCCTAAGACGCAGGCTTCCGTCAATAAAGACATACCCGTTTGGATATTCCACGGAGACGCTGACCCCACAATCAGCGTAGCCCACTCGAGGAATGTTTATAACGAATTGAAGGCAATCGGGAACACGAAAGTCAAGTACACCGAGTTCCCAGGTGTCGGGCACAACAGCTGGGATACCGCATATACGTACAGGGATCCGAACGATGGTAACAAAAACATAGTCGAATGGTTGTTCGCGCAGACAAAACCGATATACCATGTCACCACGCCTACGTCGGTTAACGGAACAGTCACGGCAAGTTCTTCCACCATGATTGCTGGGGAAACCATTACCCTCACGGTCACCCCTGTGAACGGCTACAAGCTGACACTTAGTTCTCTTAAGGCCAATGGCGGTAATGTTGAGCTGAAGTCCATCGGAAGCAATGTTTTCACGTTTGTGATGCCAGCCGAGAATGTTACTGTGGCAGCTGCGTTTGAGTCCGCCAGTTCTCCAGTCCAGTACAGAGTAAACGTGAACGGCCAGATTGTAAACGGTAGTGTCGTAACCGACAAAACCTCGGCCCAGACCGACGACACAATTACCCTGACAGTCAACCCGGCAACGAACTACAAACTTAAAACGCTCACAGTCTCGCCGAACGGACTAGCCATGATGGTTGCCTTAACGCCTGCTGGCAGCAACCAATTTACATTTAAAATGCCTGCCGGAGATGTCAACATAACGGCTGTGTTTGAGATCGTCTATAAAGTCCTATACGATGAAAACTTCGACGCCAGTACCAGTGTTGGTGGAGGTGCGTGGGCCGGCGACACAGCCGCAATTGTCGCACGTCCAGGGGGAAATGCAGGTGACAAAGTAGTTGAAATTACGCACGGCACAGGCAAAAATTTGTTTCAATTACCCGAGATTGCCTATGAGTCAGGTGTCGACTATACCTTTGAATATGACTTCAGGGGTGACAACAGTATCAGCGGAAACAGTTTTTATTTGAACGACAGCCAAATGGTTTTCGATGACAATGGTTCTGCTACGGCAGGCAGTATGAATCTCTATGCATACAACAATTGGACCAAAAGGACTTATACCAAAAACGAGTGGCACCATTTTAAATTGCAGTTCAGGCACGACGGTGTGAAATGGTACTTTAATATCTTCATCGACAGTGTCCTTAAAGCTAATGGTGCTGTCTATTCTGTTACCGCTCTTGGGAACCAGTCGTTGATGTTAAAGAACGGTAACCGTAGCATTGCAGGTGGCAAAGCGTACTATGACAACTTCTTCCTCTATCGAGGTCAGCAGCCGGTTGTACCAAACACTCCTGTAACCGGTATTACGGTATCAGGTGCTGGAAGCCAATCCTCTGTCAAAATAGGAAACACACTGCAAATGTCTGCTACCGCCCAGCCTGATGTTGCAACTAATAAATCAGTTACATGGTCTGTTGTAAATGGAACAGGCAGCGCAACGGTAGATGCAAGCGGTCTATTAACTGCAGGTTCTGAGGGGCTTGTAACAGTCCGGGCAACAGCTAAGGATGGATCAGGAGTCGTAGGATCCTTGTCTATTACGATTACAACCTACTCACAATTCATACTGCCTGTCGTAGGCACGAGTTTCCTTTATGTGGATGTGCAAGCGTCTTTTCCTCAGGTAAACTGGCAGACCCTTGACCGCCTTTATGTACCTGCAGGCAATTATACACAACTGCGTCTTGGAAACCTGCCGCAACGAAGTGCCAACAATCCTTTAATCATTACAAATTATGGAGGGCAAGTAAAAGTTGGAGGTTTAGGCACACCATATTCAATCAAACTTACGGGCGGTAAGAATTGGATTTTCACAGGGAAATATGATCCCGTACTTCAGACAGGAAACGTGAACTATCCCGGTCATTTGAACGATAATTATACAAACGCTTCAGGCGATTACGGTTTTGAAGTTAAAAATGCCCCTGTTCATGGCATTGAAGTTGGCATTAATGCAACAAATTTTGAGCTTTCATTCGTTGAGGTTTCTTTGGTCGGTTTTGCAGGTCTTGCTATTAAAACAGATAATGCACCAACGGCTACCATGGATGGAGTAAAGATTCATGATATGTATATCCATGATATCGAAGCAGAAGGCATGTATCTCGGTAATACGCAGGGAGTTGACACTCAGCATAAGTTTACCAACCTCGAAATTTACAATAACAGAGTTTTGCGTACAGGTGCTGAGGGCTTGCAATTAGTCAATATGGGTAATGGCGTCAATGTCCATCACAATGTTGTTGTCATGACCGCGCTTGATTGGAAAGATCCTTTTGCTGCGAATCAGGAGGGGAACTTGCAATATTACCAAAGAGACGGTAGTGCTTCCATACATGACAATGTATTTATCGGCGGCGGCGAAATTATGTTTAACTTTAGAACTTACAAAGCTGCTACAGATGTGCTTAGTGTGACTGACCAAGTGTATGTGTATAATAACTATTTCGCACACGCAAGAAGTTATTTTGGATTTATCGCCGAGGATGCCACGAATCGTACTACACAACTGAGATTTGAAAACAATGTGATCAGATCGATTCCGTTCACTTGGAATGAAGTACATCCCACTGCAACAGATCGAAACATCTTATTTTATACCAGCGCCAACACGGCTAATCCTCTCTTCTTCAACAATAATACGAGGGATGGCAGTCAGGCATTCATCGATGTGCTTGGAGGAAATAATGGTACGACCAGCCACGTAAGCGCTTCAGGAAATACTACTGTCGCCAATCTTCCTTCTGTCCAATTTAGAGATCCGAGTTTCCCGGCTGACTTTGACTGGAGCACCGTTGAAATGTGGGATAATTATTCGGATTGGTGGAAAATCGATATCTATTATCAATACGGTGATTATGTCTATCAGAAAGGTAATCTGTATAAAAGCATCCAAGCAGGAACGCACAAAGCAATAGACCCTTCAACATCACCAACTACTTGGGAACTACAAACACCGATGACAGATGATTTTAGGCTTCACTCCTCATCTCTGTATCAGAGCATGGGACTTCTGGATAAATAGTCGGGTAAAATCCGTAAATAACCCATTAAAGAGGCTGCCATCCGGCAGCCTTCTTTTTACTTGTTTGATACCTGACGATAACAATGCAAATCGTTCGATCTCCATATTGGTAGCTACTGAGCAACTTGTTATGATGGAGGCGAAAGAGAAAGGGGGTGAATTGCGATGTAAGTAAGAAGGTTGGCAGATAAAGAGAAACAAGAAGAGTTCGTCGAAACAACCTTCCCAAGCCCCACAATTGTAAGCGCTAACACCTAATTGATTTGATTCAAATGGGAAGAAAATTATTTTTGGGAGGTAAATAATGAGAAGAATCAATCGTACACTACTCTGCCTCGTCATCACATTTATCGCTTTGACACAGGGAGTTATCTTAACAGCATCGGCAAGTGTGAGCATGCAGGTCATTACTCCTTATGCGTCAGGTCAGGCAGGTACTTCATGGTTTCCTATGCAAAACGCTTTTGAAGGGCAACCTACTTTAGATGGAAGTGGAAATCCAATAGGTGGGACCAGCACAACTGATGCCCCCTATTATGTAAACGGCTATGGTTATATTGATTTTGGACCTAATTGGGCTAATACCAGAATATCATCAACATGGACGCAATACAGGCAATATACCAGTGGTAACCAGACTCCTTATGCTGGGCTTTGGTGGGACGATGATATCGACACCGTAAATGATAGCGGTTTGAACGAAACCCGTATCAACTTCAACAGTGTTCAGAATCTTGCATCCGTAGGAACCACAGAGCCTTGGATTAAGGATAGCGATGTTAGCAGTAACCCTGTTACTCCTTTGGGAAGGTATCTGCTTCTCCAAGCTCCGGCCACTATGACAAGACAGGCAAAAGAATATACCCTAGTTGGATGGATTAATGTACCTGTGACAGGAATAACAGTTACTGGGGCAGGCGGTGCTACATCGATAAGTACACAGGGTGGCACATTGCAAATGACTGCAAATGTAACACCAGCAAACGCTTCTAATAATGCCGTCACATGGTCTGTTATCAATGGGACTGGAAGTGCAACAATAAGTTCAGGCGGACTTCTTACCGCAGGTTCAAACGGAACGGTTACTGCAAGGGCAACAGCCCAAGATGGTTCTGGTGTGACTGGTTCTCTGGCAGTTACAATCAGTGGTCAAGGCGCTCAAGGGAATGAGGATTTGAAGGTCATTAATCCTACTGCAGCAGGTCAGGCAGGTACTGCATGGTTTCCACTGCAATATGCTTTTGAAACTCCCGCACCAGTACTAGACGAGATGACCGGAGCTCCTACCGGAGGCACTGGCACGAATGATGCGCCTTATTATGCAAATAATTATGGATATATTGATTTTGGAGCCAATTGGAACAAAGTAAAAATAACTTCAACATGGACCAAATATAAGCAATATACCAGCGGAAACCAGACTCCTTATGCACTAATTTGGTGGGACGATGATATCGACACCGTAAATGATAGCGGTTTGAACGAAACCCGTATTAACTTCAATAGTGCCCAGAATCTGGCTTCAACAGGAACCACGGAACCTTGGATAAGGGACAATGATGTCATGAGTAGTCCGGTTACACCAAGTGCGAGATATATGTTATTACGTGCTCCGGCTACAATGACGACCAGAGCAAAAGAATATGCAATCCTAGGCTGGATCGATGAAAATGGCAACGGTGTTCAAAATGGATCCTACAAACCTGTATCAGGTATTACTGTAACAGGTGCAGGCGGTGCATCCTTTGTCTTAACAGGAAACACACTCCAAATGTCTGCTACGGTTGTGCCTTATGTCGCAAGCAATAAATCAGTTACATGGTCTGTTGTAAATGGAACCGGCAGTGCAACGATAAATGCAAGCGGTCTTTTAACTGCCGTATCTGACGGTCTAGTAACAGTCAGGGCAACAGCTCAGGATGGATCAGGTGTCATAGGATCATTGGTGGTTAATATTTCAAGTTACACGCAATTCATACTGCCTGTCCAAGGCGCGAGTTTAATTTATTATGCGGATGTTCAAGCGTCTTTTCCTCAGGTAGACTGGCAGAACGTTGACCGCCTTTACATACCTGCAGGCAATTATCAACAACTACAGCTTGGTAATCTACCGCAAAGAAGTGCCGGGGATCCTCTAATCATTACCAATTATGGAGGGCAAGTAAAGGTTGGAGGTTCAGGCAATTATACAGTAAAACTTCAGGGCGGTTCGAATTGGATTTTTACAGGAAAATATGATCCTCTGCTTCAGACAGGAAACGTGAACTATCCCGGTCATTTGAATGGAAATTATACAAACTCTACTGGCGACTACGGTTTTGATATCAAAAATGCCCCTAATAATGGAATTTCTGTTGAAGGCGGGGCAACGAAGTTTGAGCTTTCATTCATGGAGATTTCTTTTACCGGATTTGCAGGTCTTGTCCTTAAAACAGATAATACACCAACTGCTATCATGGATGGAGTAAAAGTTCATGATTTGTATATCCATGACACGGATGCGGAAGGCATGTATGTCGGCAATACGCAGGGAGTTGCGACCCAGCATAAGTTTACCAACCTCGAAGTGTACAATAACAGAGTTTTACGTACAGGTGCTGAGGGTTTACAATTCGTCAATATGGGTAATGGCGTCAATATTCATCATAATGTTGTTGTCATGACAGCGATTGATTGGAAGGATCCTTTTGGTACGATTCAGGAGGGGAACTTGCAATATTACCAAAGAGACGGCAGCGCTTCTATACATGACAACATCTTTATCGGCGGCGGCGAAGTGATGTTCAACTATAAAACTTACGCAGCTCCCACAGATGTGCTTAATGCGAACGACCAAGTGTACGTGTATAATAACTATTTTGCACACGGAAGAAGTTATTTTGGATTTATTAATGAGGATGCTTCCAATCATCTTACAAAATTGAAATTTGAAAACAATGTTTTCAGATCCATTGTTTTTACCTAGAATGAAGTACATCCCACTGAAGCAGACCGAAACATCTTATTTTATACCAGCTACAACACAGCAAATCCCCTTATTTTCAACAATAATATCAGGGATGGCAGTCAGGCGTTCATTGATGTACTTGGAGGAAACAATGGGTCAAACAGCCATATAAGCGCATCAGGCAATACCACTGTCGCCAATATTTCTCCCGTCCAATTTAAAGATCCGAATTTCCCGGCTAATTTTGACTGGAGCACGGTTGAATTGTGGGATGATTATTCACAATGGTGGAACATCGCGATCTATTACCAATATGGAGATTATGTCTATCAAAACGGTAATCTGTATAAATGCATCCAAGCAGGATCGCATACTGGAATAAACCCATACACATCACCAAGTACTTGGCAACTACAAACGCCAATGACAGATGATTTCAGGCTTCACTCCTCATCTCCGTATCAGAGCATGGGACTTCTGGATAAATAAACGGGTAAAATCTATAAATAGTGAAATCACCAAAAAACCTGCCCCCTTCCATCAAGAGGGCAGGTTCTTCGCATTCATTTAGTCAGCAATTAGCGACGATGCGCCGAAAATTTGCTGGAGCATACCGGTAGCAGCGCCTTGTAGGGCGCCTTTTTCCCCGTAGGATGCGGCGGCAAAACGATCTTCCGTGAACGCGATCGGGAACGGAAATAAAGCAAGTTCAGCATGAAGCTCGCGGATGAATCGGGGGCTGTCATTCATCCAACCTTCGATGACCAGAATTTCAGGACTCAGCAGATTGATTGCGGAAGCAACCATCATCGTCATCGTTGTCAGCACTTTTGCAAAAACTGGTTGAAGCCACACTTCACCTTTTTCGTAGGCAGTGATGACATCCTCCATCGAATTCGGCACAGGTTGTTCGGCACCCCGGGCCGCCGCCTGACATTTGTCCAAGATGTACGGCGTTGTGAGAACCGTCTCGATGCAGCCATGCCTGCCACATAAGCATAATGCCCCGTTCGATTCAACGGGAATGTGGCCAATTTCACCGGCAGCTCCCAGAAAGCCTGAATATATTTCGCCATTCAGAATAATACCCGACCCGATCCCCTCATGAATGGTGATATAGAGCATGCTTCGCTTATTTTTCCCGACACCAGAGTAATATTCGGCAAATGCGGCTGCATTCGAATCATTCATCACACGAATCGGAATGTCCGGATAGCTCACCCTGAGCTGCTCTTTTATGTTAAGATTCGCCAGTTTCAGATGATTGGAGTAGACAATCGTCGCTCCCTTCTCATCAATAATGCCTGGAGCTGCAATACCAACACCCATAATCGTACCGGAATCGAGCATGCTCTGCTGATCCAGACAGCTTTGAAGGGCAATCCTTATCTGCTCTGCGATAGCTTCATTCCCGGAAGCAATCTTCGTTTTGAATTCAGCGATGCATTCCCCGTGCAGGTTAAGCACAGCGCTGATTAGATAGTTGCTGCCCAGCGATATGCCGACCACATAGCCTCCGTCTTTATTGATTTGCAGCGCGATCGCCTTGCGCCCTGCTCCGACGGATGGTCTTTCGCCCGTCTCGGTCACAATGCCCTGAGCTATCAGATCCTCAACCAGCGCAGAAACGGTCGTAGCGCTGAGCTTCGTGACCGTTGAAATTTCGGCGCGTGAGAGTTTGCCTTCTCGATGAAGCAAGTTCAATACGGACGCCGTATTGATTTCTTTCATGAGCTGCAAATTACCTTTGATTGCTTTCATAAGTATCCCTTCTGCCTTCCTAGCTCTTCTACTACCATTATAACAAAAATAATGCATATACATTAGTCATGCGAGCAATACAAATTTGGACTCAAACAATCAACAATGTAGCTCCGCAAATGCTCGCATGGCATAATCGGAGGTGGAACAAATCAGTACCTTGCTGGCCTCCTGCGGCAAAAGCGCAGCATCATACGGATTACGCAGTACGATGGCGAGCAGCGGCTTTGCTTTTGCAATCCGCCGAGCTAACTGAAGCTGTCCATCATAAATATGTGCATTAATTGTTCCTAACATCACAACATCGTAAGGCGTAATCTCCGCCATCATCGCTTCAATCTCTTCCTCGCTTGGCTGCATGGACGTATAGACGGTCTTCATGTGGATGTTGTGTTCCAGCAACTTCGCCCCCAGTATCAGTTCACTGACAGCCGCATTATCTGCAATGGTTAGCTGTTCCTGCCTTGGAACCAAAAGCACATACTTCGTAGTTGGAGATAACGGCAGCAGCGCAGCCGGATCCTGCTCAATGAGGATAGTTGCTTTGGCAATCGCCAGCGCCTCTGCCTCCCATGTCTCCATAGGAAGCGGCTGCGCCTTTTCACGGTATAGGCTGAAATTGTTTTTGAGCCGCTCAATCCGAACCAAGGAAGCATCAATTTGCGATTCGGCAATCTCTCCCGCTCTCACCGCCTGAACAATACCATTCATGACTCTCTGTTGAAAATCCGGGGTATGGCACATAAGAATCATGTCATTCCCCGCCAGAATAGCCAATTTGCCGACTTCCTCAGGCTCGAAATTCTTTTTGATTGCACCCATCTCCACATCGTCCGTGCAAATAACGCCTTCAAAGCCAAGCTGCTCCCTCAGCAAATTCGTCACGAAATACTTGCTTAAAGAGGCAGGAAGTCCCTCTGACTCAGGGATGTTTGGAAAAATGAGATGAGCCAGCATAATCGAATCCACTTGCGCTGCAATCGCCCTTTGAAAAGGGATCAACGGTCCCGCCAGTAGATCCTCCACCGTGAGCTCGCACTCTGGCAGCACATAATGCGAGTCACCGCTAACCTGTCCGTGGCCTGGAAAATGCTTCGCCGTGGACGCAATCCCTGCGCTATGCAGCCCTTGAATGTAGGCCTCCCCAAATGCCGCGACAAGCTGCGGATCTTCGCCAAACGCGCGGATGCCAATGACCGGATTGTCGATGTTCGTATTCACATCCAGGACCGGAGCCCAATTCATCGGAATACCGAGTTCATGCAACTGACTGCCGACCAATCTTCCAAGGGCATAAGCAGTTTGTGGCTCCTCACTTACCCCAACAGCACGATTCCCAGGGATATAAGGAAAAAACTCCTTAAAATTCGACAAGCTCCCTGCTTCCTCATCGATCGACATATAAAAGGGTACTCCGTCCCGATTCTTGCCTGCCGCTTCACGCACCTCTTGCAGCAGCTTCTTCGTATAAGCATACGACCCAATATCATGCGGAAAAATGCCGACGCCGCCAATCTGTCCCAGCCTGCTCTCGTCTTCGGACGGCGGCGTCTGCTTCGCAAGTCCGAGCACACACATTTCGGCCACTTTCTCTTCCAGTGATAAATTTCTCATGCTCATGATGATCGGTTCAAAATGGTGGTTTGTCATAGGTTCAAATCCTCATACTTCTTATTTTTTTGCTTTATCCAGTACGGCTTGAGCGGCTTTATCTCCTTCGTTCAACAGCTTGTTGATGTCGATTTTGCCAGACAAATAGTCTTTAATGATAGGATCAACGGCACCCATCCACTCTTCCCATACCACGTTGTCGCCTAAGTCACCCGCATATTTCATATTATCTAAGAAAACTTTGATATGTTCTGGCGCGCCTTTGTGATCGGCGATGGCAGCTTGAGCCACTTTCTTATTCGCCGTAATACCTTCGGCAAGTGTCGAATTCAACTTTTGCGCATCTTCACCCAGGAAGTATTTCATAAATTCCCAACCCGCTTGCTTTTCCGCCTCAGTAGCTTTTGCGTTCATCACCCACGTATTGGCAACGAATGCGCTATAATTCACGCCGCCATTCGGACTTTTTGGCACAACGGCAACATCATATTTCACACCTTCTTTGTCGTTGGTCAATCTTCTGGCGTAGTTATCGTAGAACATCGCAACGATTTTGCGCGACATCCAAGTATAGTACTTATTGCTGATTTCGCCTTCTTGATCCTTCAAGCCAGGCGTCAAGCTTTCATCCCAAAATTTCTTCATATATTCGAAGGCTTCCTTTACTTTAGGATCACTTACCATCGTGCTTTTCGTACGTTCCTTGTTAAGCATATCTCCGCCAAATTGACGTACAACCGTATACCAGCCATAACGGATATGCTGTGGAAGGCCGATCCCGAACTGCTTGCTGTTCTTGTCGGTCAATTTCTTTGCCGCTTGATAGACATCATCCGTTGTCCAATTATCTGTCGGGTAAGCAACCCCTGCTTTATCAAACATCTCTTTATTATAGTAAAGAGCGTTTACCTGAATCGCCTGTGGAACGCCAAAGATTTTGCCTTGCGGCGTCTTAATCGCATCAAACCCGTAGTAATCGTCGAGCTTAATGTCCTTCGTATACGCAGTTAAGTCCTGAATCGTTTTTTCCGTCGAATATTGAGGTATGTAAGGGCCATCCAACAAAAATACAGTCGGTCCCTGCCCTGCCGCAAGGTCCACTTTCAGATTGTCATAGTGTGTCTGCCAGTCGGTCGCGATGTCTTCGACCGTAATGTTCTTATTGGTCTCCATGAACTTCTTGATGATGTTCCCCATCGTAGCGCGCGCCGTTTCATCGGAGTAATACGCGACTTTGATTTTAACAGGAGCTTTCGATGGCGCAGCGCTTGCTGAACTCGATGCCGTCGGCGCTTTCGATGCCTCAGGACTGGCAACAGATCCACTGTTGGAGCTGCAACCGGACAATGCGATGGATGAAGAAATGACGGCCGTTAAGGATGTTAACATGACTTTTTTCAAGAAAAAATCCCCCCATACTCATTATTGTTGTGTTTACATATATAAAAGGATGCTATCCTTTCACACCGGAAGAAGTCAGACTCTTTGTAAAATACTTTTGGGCAAAAATAAACAGTAGGATGACGGGAATGACGAGCAAAACATCTCCCGCCATTTCGAGTTCAGGACGAGAATTATACTGACCTGTGGAAATATCCTTGATTCTTAGCACCATCGTCCATAAATCTTTGTTTTTGCCAATAAAAATCATCGGGTACAGCAGCTCAGCCCACTTTTCCTGGAATGTGAGAACCGCAAGGGTAATCATCGGAGAGGCGACGATGGGCAAATGGATTTTGGCGTAAATGGCGAACCACCCAGCCCCATCCATCTTGGCTGCTTCATCAAACTCTTTCGAGATCGACCGGTAATACTGCCTCATCAGCACGATCCCAAAGGCTCCTCCAAAAAAGGAAGGTACGATAAGCGGCAAATGCGTACCGATCCATCCGAGGTCCTTGAAGATGATAAACTGCGGAATCATGGTTACTTGAACGGGTAAGAACATCGATATGACAGCGAAGCCGAAAATAAAATTTTTCCCTGGAAAATCGATTCGGGCAATCGCAAAAGCGACCAGGCTGCAGGAAGCGACCATGCCAAAAACGGATAGCACCGTGATTTTCACGGTATTGAACACGTACAGCAAGAAGGTTGGCCCCTGCTTGGGAAATATTAGTTCCTTATAGTTGCTCCATTGAAGCTTGGCTGGCATCCAGTTAAAGGAATTGTAGAACTCCGCATTTGTTTTTAGCGAAGCGAGGATGAGCCATATGAAAGGAAGCACCATACTCGCTGCTCCTAGCAAAAGGATAATGGTAGAGACGATGCCCCAAACTGAATGTTTGGTGGATCCTACGGCCTTTTTGCTGCTCAATAAGGTGGTGTCCAGCACTGTGTTATTTGCCATCATGTTTTCTCCTATTCTTCATAATGAACCCATGTTTTCTGGAGTTTAAGAATGACCAGCGTAATCAGGATCAAGCAGAGAAAGACAACCCACGCAATCAGCGAGGCATACCCCATATCCAGAAATCGGAACGCCTTTTCGTACAAATAGACCATGAGATGCGACTTCGAATACATGTTGCTGCGGTTATACACCATTACAAAATGCTGATCAAATGTTCGGAAAGCATCGGAGATCGCCAAGATTAGCACGAGGAAAATAGTTGGAGAAAGCAGTGGAGCCGTTATATTTCGCAGCCGCTGCCAGCTGTTCACTCCATCGATTTCTGCGGCTTCGTACAACGTCTCCGGTATGTTATTGAGTCCTATGTAATAAATAAACATGGCGTAACCCAAGCCTTTCCATACGCCTACCGCTGCGAGCGTCGGAATAATCGTTGCCGAATCTACCTGGAGAAATGCGACCTTAGACATCCCTAATAGCGATAATAGTTGATTGACAATGCCGATATCCGGGCTGAGCAGCCATATCCACACCATACCGATAATGAACCAGGATGGGATAGCCGGAAAATAATAAACGGCGCGAAGCACGCTAGCAAATTTCCCTTTGATGTAACTGCCCGAGTTGTAAAGCAGCACGGCGAATATCAATGGGATTATGACCTGCATAGGTACATATAGAAGCGCAAACAGCCATGTGTTTTTAAAAGCAATCCAGAACTGCTTGTCGTCCATCAGTTGTTGGAAGTTATCCAATCCATTGAAGGTTGGCGCCGAAATGACCTTGAATCTTGTAAAGGAATAATACAAGGACATGCCTGCTGGAATTAGGAAGAGTACGAACGCCCCTATCAAATAAGGAAGTGTGAAAGCGTAACCAATCGCGTAGTCAGAATATTTTCTTTTCACGTTGTGCCCCCGTTTCTATTTATTTGTTCACTGGACTAATTATTTTGATTATATGCCTAAATTACGATTTGCGTCAATTATTAATATAAAAATTGAATTCGAATTGTTATTTTTCACAGAAATTGACTGATTTATTGTATTTTTAATTAATCCACTGTACAAAATAATTATTTAGATGAAGTTTGTTGATAAATTAACTGATTATAGCAAAAAAGCTCAAGCCGCGATTTTCCGCGAGCCTGAGCTTTTATTTTTTCTTTGGATACTGAAATCCGTCGAGTTACAACTTTATTTTGCAACAGTATTCAGAATGTTCTTCATTCTTTTACTTACTCAACTGTTACGCTTTTGGCAAGGTTCCTCGGCTTATCAACGTCATTCCCACGCGCCAACGACGCATAGTAAGACAACAACTGCAAAGGAATTACAGACAACGCAGGCGTCAACAAATCCAACGTTTTCGGAATAATGAACGTGCTATCTACCGACTTCTGCAGCTCCGTTTCACCTTCCACGGCAATACCCAGCACATTCGCGCCGCGCGCCTTCACTTCTTTAATGTTACTCACCGTTTTCTCAAGCAACTCATGCTGCGTCGCTAATGCGATTACCGGGATATCATCCTCAATCAACGCAAGCGTACCATGCTTCAACTCACCCGCTGCATACGCCTCGGAGTGAATGTAAGAGATCTCTTTTAGCTTCAGGGAGCCTTCCAGCGCGACTGCATAATCTAAGCCTCTGCCGATAAAGAACAGATTATCATGCTTCGCCATCTCTTCAGCAACAACCTTCAACGCATCCGCTTGCTCTAGGATCTCGCTAACCTGTTCAGGCAACGCCTTCATAGCCGTAATGACTTCTTCGATTTCCTCAGGCGTTTGCGTGCCAAGTACTTGCGCCAGGTGCAAGCCCAGAAGGTAGAAACCAATCAATTGCGACGTGTACGCTTTCGTCGAAGCTACCGCAATTTCCGGTCCTGCCCATGTTGTAATGATATCGTTCGCCTCACGCGCAACGGAGCTTCCTACAACATTCGTAATCGCCAACACGTGTGCACCACAACGTTTCGCTTCACGCAGCGCTGCTAACGTATCCGCCGTTTCACCGGATTGGCTCACAACAATCACAAGCGTATCCTTTGTGATAATCGGGGAACGATAACGATATTCAGACGCTACATCCGTTTCCACCGGAATACGCGCCATTTTCTCAATCACATATTTCCCTACCATTCCTGCGTGGAATGCAGTTCCACAAGCGACGATATGCACGCGGCTGATATTACGAATCGCCTCCGGCGTAATCGTAAGCTCGTTCAACGTCACACTCTTACCGTCAGGAGCAATACGACTTCCCATTGTATCGCGGTATGCTTTCGGTTGGTCATAGATTTCTTTCAACATGAAATGATCAAATCCGGCTTTTTCCGCCGTAACAATGTCCCAATCGACATGGAACATTTCCCTGGAAATAAAATTCCCCTCTAAAGTCATTAATTCGACAGCATCACGCGTCAGTAGCGCCATTTCGCCATCATTCAGAATGAACACATTGCGTGTATACTCTAGAATCGCTGGAATATCCGAACCGATGAAGTTCTCACCTTCGCCAATCCCAATAATAAGCGGGCTAGCTTGGCGTACAGCAACAAGGCGGTCTGGTTCGAACTCCGTCAAAACACCAAGCGCAAACGCACCTGTCATGTGCTTCACCGCTTTTTGAACAGCTTTAAGGATATCTCCCTCGTACAAACTCGCGATCAAATGCGAAATAACTTCTGTATCCGTTTCCGATACGAACACATGTCCTTTCGCGATTAACTCTTCTTTCAGCGCAATATAATTCTCAATAATCCCGTTATGAACAACGGAGAATTTCAAAGAATTATCGGTGTGTGGATGCGAATTCACGTCCGAAGGCTTACCATGAGTAGCCCAACGTGTATGCCCGATGCCAACGCTTCCGTTCAATGGCGTTTCACCAAGCTTCGACTCCAAGTTCGCAATACGGCCTTTAGCCTTCTTAATTTGCAAGCCATCCGCTGTATACACCGCTACCCCAGCAGAATCATAGCCTCGATACTCTAACTTTTTAAGGCCATCCAATAAAATCTCCTGAGAATTACGCTTTCCAATATAACCAACGATACCGCACATAGTTACAACCTCCATATTTTTATAAGCCTCTTCTATAAGGGCTGTTTGTCAAGGATCTGAATTTGCTATCAAACATAACTAAATAAACCATCTATAAGGGCGTTCATTACGTGTACAAGAAAAAAACATTAATAGATGTTGGATACTTGTCTGCCCGGTCGCCCGAACGATTTTGCTCTCCAACTTAACGGCACTCCTCGTGCCGGAAGGTCCCCGCCGAATGTTTCGAACACCTTCACCTCGTCAACTCACCGCGTAGTAGTAGCTGTAAAGCCTACATTTCCGTCCCGCTTGTGAGTTCTGGCGCTATTTGTTACCAATAACCTCAACCCTGCCTTTCCTTCTTGAGTAACTTCATCATATGCATTTTAACTTGGCATTGCAACTTGTTTTTGGCATGCTGGGTCCCCCATCTCGCTATTATCTAGCAAAATGGGGGACTAGCACCCTATGATTAGACCAATTGCTCTTGAATGACCTTCGCAATATCGTGCACATATGCTTCTACTTGCTCTTTATCTGGGCCTTCCGCCATAACACGAATCAAGGACTCTGTTCCTGATGGTCGAACCAATACACGGCCGTTATCGCCGAGCTCATCTTCCACCTTACGGATTGCTTCTTCGATGACCAGGTTATCCTTCAGCTTGCTTTTATCCGCTACTCGGATGTTAACAAGCAATTGCGGGAATTTACGCATAATGCCTTTTAATTCGCTCAGCTTGCGTTTGGATTCCACAAGTGTATTAACCAATTGCAATGCTGTTAAAATGCCATCACCTGTCGAGATGTAGTCCAGGAAAATAACATGACCAGATTGCTCGCCACCAAGGTTGTAGCCGCCTTTACGCATTTCTTCCATCACGTAGCGATCGCCTACAGCTGTTTGCAGAGCCTTCAAGCCCGCTTTTTCAATCCCCTTGAAAAAGCCAATATTCGCCATCACCGTCGTCACAATGGTGCTGTGGTTTAGCTTACCTTTGCGATTCAGCGCATCGCCAAGAATACTCAAGATGAAGTCGCCGTCGACTTCATCGCCCTTCTCATCGATCGCGATCAGACGATCCGCGTCGCCGTCAAAAGCAAGCCCGATGGCTGCGCCATGCTTAACCACCTCGTCGCGAAGCTTCTCAGGGTGGGTGGATCCGCAATCATCGTTGATGTTGCGCCCATTCGGCTCTGCGCCGATGGTGATCACTTCCGCTCCTAGCTCGCGGAAGACCAAAGGAGCCAACTCATAGGCGGAGCCATTCGCACAGTCAAGAACAACCTTGACGCCGGCGAAAGGCGCGGACACCGTCTCCTTCAAGAACGCCAGATAGAGATGCTTCGCATCCATCTGATCCGAAACCGTACCAATCTCGCCGCCTACAGGGCGAGGCAATTCATCAACGGCTGCATCCAGCAGCTGTTCAATCTCAAGCTCCGTTTCATCTAATAGCTTGAAGCCGTCGCCGCCAAAGAACTTAATCCCGTTATCCTCAACCGGGTTATGTGAAGCAGAGATCATCACGCCTGCGTCTGCGCCTAGCTTTTTTGTCAAATAAGCAACCGCTGGCGTACTCACTACACCAATGCGAATCACCTCAACACCAATCGATAACAATCCAGCTACAAGGGATGCCTCAAGCATCGGCCCCGAAATGCGTGTATCTCTCCCGATCACGACTTTCGGATGCTTAGCCTGTCTGGTTAACACATACCCGCCGCAGCGTCCTACCTTATATGCCAATTCTGGTGTGAGTTCGCCATTAGCGACTCCGCGCACACCATCTGTACCAAAATATTTCCCCATTTTCGTATTCTCCTCTTTCTCTATTCCCCATTATGGATTTGTTGCTTTAACGTTTTTCTCATTGATTTCAACGATCGCCTTCACATCTTGTGGAAGCCCCAGCTTCACAAAAGTCGGCATATTTAAAGTGACTTTCAATTCATGTTTGCCAGGTGGCAAATTACTAACATCTAGTATCGCTTGAATATCTTGAACTTTCAATTGGTCAATAATGGCAGGAGCACCCTCTACCGTAATATTCAAGGTAGCCGTAGCAGGCTGCGTTACTTTGGTTTCGTAATTTTCATTTTGACCAATAATCGTAATCGGTACGTTCTCTACTGCTTTCGTTATCGAAGGGACAACTTCAACATGGACCGTCACCTTCGCAGGATCTAATTGTGTTACTTTATTCCTAAGAGGAATGTCCAGTGCAAAATCCTTCGTTTCTTTCAAATCTTGCAGACTAAGCTGCGGACCTTGATAAAATTCCAGACGATCTACGACATCTTGAGCTCCGTATACCGTGACTTTATCAGGTGTTTGCGTAATCATCGCGATGCCAAAACCAGCAGGTGGTTCACCGGTTATTTTCAGCTGTAACGGAATTGTTTGGAACGGACTTGTGATCGGCACTTCTACATCGACAACCGAAGGGTTAATGTTCAATGTAACTTCTTTGCCTTCCTTATCAAAAGCCTGCAATCTAACTTGCTTCGTTACCGCTGATTGTGCCTTATCCACAGAGACTTCGCCGCGGACATTTTCAATCTGATCGAGTTTACTCGTCTGCGCAGTAATGTACACCTTACCAGGCTTCACAATAGGTTGTCCCGCTTTGAGGCCTGCTGCAGGCGTTCCTTTGACATTAATGATAACAGGTACCTCTTTCATCTGCAGCTCTTCTATCATGACGTGGACGGTCCTAGGAACGATCTCTACATCGATATCCGAGGGAATCCCCACAGGTGTAAGCGTAACTTGATGATCACCTTTGCCTACTTGCGTCAAATCGAGCTGAATCTGATACGTATTGCTTGCTGTCACTTTCTTAACCGATGATTCCTTGCCTCGCAGGATCACCTGAACATTCGCTGGCGACATTGACGATATGTAATAATGGGTTTCATCATATTTTGTTGTAATGGAGACGTTATTGATCGTTTCCACACGTTCACGCAGCGGTGAATTCCCCGAAATATTGGTCTCTTCCATGTGAACAACAACCCATAGCAGAACCCCAATCACTAGGGCTACAATCCGAACAACATTCGTGTTACGTAACCATTTATCCATTCGAACGCCCCCTCCATTTCAAGAAAGGGTTCTTTTCTTTCGCCTTTGTTTTGGGCTTTAACTCTTCAAACAGCTTAGATATCAGCGATTCTTCTTTAATATCTCGCACAATATGCCCATTCATGGTAAGAGAAATTTGACCTGTCTCCTCGGAAACAATGACACACATCGCATCCGAAACCTCACTCATACCGATTGCTGCACGATGCCGAGTCCCCAGTTCCTTCGAGATGAACGGATTTTCAGACAGGGGTAAATAACAACCCGCCGCCATCAGCTGCCCTTGTCGAATAATGACCGCGCCATCATGAAGAGGGGTATTGGGGATGAAAATATTAATTAACAGCTCTCCGCTGATTTTGCTCTCTATCGCAATACCGGATTCTACATAGTCTGTAAGTCCAGTCTCTTTCTCAAAAACAATTAATGCCCCAATCTTACGCTTGGCCAAATAATTCGCAGCCCGAATCACTTCGCTAATTCGTTTGTTCACATCTTGATCTTCTTCTGATGAAGATCTACTGCTGAATAGCTTTCCTCGACCTAACTGCTCTAGAGCTCGTCTTAGCTCAGGTTGGAAAATAATAATAACCCCAAGCACCCCGAACGTAAATGCTTGATTCATCATCCATTGGAGCGTACTTAATTGGAACCAAATACTAATGACCCATGTAATGACAACGACGAGGATACCCTTCATCAGCTGAATGGCCCTTGTTCCGCGCACCAAAAGGATCAATTTATAAATCACATAGCTAACGATGAGTATATCGACGATATCCTTAGCCGAAATGCTCGTGAGCAAATCCATTGTATTCTCCCCCAGGCGACTAAACAAAGTTCTCTCTATAAAAGGATCATATCATAAACCTAGGTATACTTCTATTTATCTAGACTCATCGTACAAGAATTGGTTCATTTTTCCTATATAAAAATAAAAAACGTCCCCTATAGTCTCTGCTATAAGGGACGTTTCATTAAGGCGCGATTTTTCCTACGAATTCACCTAATTTGTACCAGACCCAGCTCAATGCTTCATCGACTTGTTTGACTTCCCCTGATATATGTGCCGTTGAGGCTAGATTGACTGAACCATCGATCACGACGACATTCCCCGTTACATCGCCTTCAACCTTCAGTTCACCGCGTTTCACCACAAGATCACCCTTCACAGTATGTCCTTGCGGTACAATCACCGTATCCCCTTGAATAACGACATCCTGTAGGTTACTTCCCTGCACCATAAGATTCTGATCGTCATCCCACATGGATATGAAGCTTCCGAACATAACTGCTCCAAAAACAACAGCCACCGAAACAGCAGGATGTCTGCGAACCCAGTCGGTCCAGGTATTCTTCTTTTTCGTTGGTGGTAATCCGCTCATAATCTGTGCAGTCAAGTTATCAGGTATTTTGATGGAGGGCAGCATTCTAACCAAAGCATCCGTTTTCTCTAGTTGCTTGAAAGAGTTATTACACGCCTGACAGGCGATCAAATGCTCTTTCAATTGTAGAGCTTCCGTCTTTGGCAAATCACCGTCGAGGTATTCATGTATGAGCGGGAGGGCTTCCTTACAATTCACGTTACAGCCACCCCTTTCTTAGACTTTTGCATGTTGTGATATACCATACGTTTCGATTTCAAATATGTTTCAAATTCGAACAGGATTTGTACTAACAACTTGTTCCTCCTGCTCTAGCCTTTTCCGTAAGTACTCTCGTCCCCTGTGAACACGGGTCTTTATCGTCGTCACGGGCATATCGAGAACATCGCTTATTTCTTGCAGGGACATATCATGCAAGTATCTGAGAATGACAACCGATTTATATTTCTCAGGCAGCGTTTCAATCGCTCTGTGAATTTGTGCCTGCGTTTCCGATACGATTAACTGCTTCTCCGGCGTGTCCTCATTGCTAGGGAGCATAGCGTAGTAATCATTGCCTTCACCATCTGTCATTTCTGCATCCAGCGAATATGTCTGCTTCCTTCGTCGCAGCTTATCAATACATAAGTTTGTCCCTATCCGAAAAATCCACGTCGAAAACTTCTGATTCTCATCATAGCGATGTAAATTCGTATACACGCGCAAGAACGTTTCTTGCACGGCATCTTCGGCTTCTTGCTTGTTATTCAGCATGCGGTAAGCCAAATGAAAGATCTTGTCTTTATAGAGCTCCACGAGCTCTGCAAAAGCATTACGATCCCCATTACTGGCCAGCTTAGCCAGTCGTGCTTCAACAAAGTTCAATTGGTTTTCCTCCGGCTTCTCGACAATTCAACTACCATTTAGTGAACATTCAATTCCCTCTACTACTTATATACGCAGAAATTACGATTTGTTTTCAGAAATTATAATTCCGCTTAGAATCAGGGCCATGCCTCCCCATTGCAACCCACCAATTGGCTCCCCGATAAGCAGCGCAGCAGCGAGAATAGCCACAGGCAGTTCCACAGAACCCAGCATAGCAGCAAGCGTGCTACCGATCTTGGGAATACCGATGTTAAAGGATACCGTAGGTATTGCTTGGCCTAATAAGCCTAATAACAGCCCCCATAGCAACAGCATACCACCATTTTCATGAACAAACACTGTCGGCGGGTACAAAACATACATCACCGGCAACGCGGCTGTAAGCATAATAGCAGAATTCATGAGCGGAGGCAGTGCACTCACCACTTGTCCCGTGAAGAACAGAAAAATACTATAAGTTAACGCGGATAGAAGTCCATATAGTATACCCAGAATGCTAAGCTCTCCCCAGTCGGTATCGAACACATTCACTGCAAGCAGCGTCCCTGCCAGAATGAGTGCAATCGCAATCCCTTCCATGCGTTTAGGCAATCTTCGGTTCACGATACAATCCATAGCAATCGTCATCCACGTAAATTGAAAAAGAAGAATAATGCACAGCGAGGCATCGAGCTCCTCCAACGCAATATTATAAACGACTGTCGTTAGCGACAGTCCAAAAATCCCAATCAACCCAAGCTTAATCCAAGGTCCCTTGAAAGGATTTACCCACGATTTTTTGTGAAAAAGAATCAAGACCCATACCAATAATGTTCCCATCGTCATCTGCGCAGGTGTAATTTGTCCATCTGTAAATCCTTGATCATAGGCCATTTTGATAAACGAAGAAAGCAACCCATAACTTGAAGCCCCAATAAGAACAAGAACGATCGCCAACCAACGCCCCATGCTGCCGCGCACCTCCTGACTTGGGCAATTCCCATACTTACAAGAAAAGCCGAGCTGCCTGCATTGCTGCAAGCCCCCGACTTTATCATCCTGTTAATTTCTATGTTGTTAAAGGATCAGCCCGTATTTCGAAGCCCCGCGGCAATCCCATTGATGGTAAGTAATACTTCACGAAGTAAAATCGCATCATCTTCATTGTTCTCTCTTAGTGCGCGAAGCTCAGTGAGTAGTTCAACCTGCATATAGCTTAGCGGATCCACGTAAGGGTTACGCAATTTGATGGATTCTTGAATCACAGGAACATTATCTAGAATCTCTTGCTGACCTGTAATTTGCAAAATAATAGAAGACGTCAATTCATACTCGTCTTTAATTAGATTATAAATACGCTCTGCAATCGCGGATTCTTTGACTAAGCTGCCGTATTCCTTCGCAATTAGAAGATCTGCTTTTGCTAACGCCATTTGCAGATTATCAATCATTGTGCGGAAGAAGGACCAATCCTCATACATTTCTTTGAGGACCGCTAGGTTGCTCTCATTGCCTTGTGCAAAGCTTTGCAAGCCAGTTCCTGCTGCATACCATGCTGGTAGCAGGTATCTCGTCTGCGTCCATGAGAATACCCATGGAATCGCACGCAAATCTTCGAATTTATCGCTATTCTTACGCTTCGATGGACGGGAACCGATATTCAGTTCACCAATCTCCGGAAGCGGAGTGGATTCTTTGAAGAACGTTAAGAAGTCTTCGTCTCTGAAAATAAGGTCTTGATACTTCGTTTGAGCTTGCTCCGAAATACCACGCATAATGTTCTCCCACTTGTCTTCTAGTGGGTGTCTTTGCGGCGATCGGGACAGCTTCGAAGCTGTAATCAACGCAAATGTCGCCTGCTCCAAACTACGGTAAGCAATCCCTTGTAGGGAATAACGGGAAGATAGTACTTCACCTTGCTCTGTAATTTTGATGCCGCCACCTAGTGTTTCAACTGGTTGTGCAAGAATGCTTCGGTTCAATGGCATACCGCCACGACCTAATGCACCTCCACGACCATGGAAGAACTTCAGCTTCACGCCGAATTTCTTAGCAGCCTCCGTGATATCTTGAAGCGCCATACGAAGCTCCCAGTTCGCTGTAATCACACCGCCATCTTTATTACTGTCGGAGTAGCCCAACATAATTTCATGCAGTGGGTTTTCAGCATCCAGGCTTGCCCGGTAAGCAGGGATCGCTAGCAACGTGCTCATGATACCAGGAGCTGCATGCAGGTCGTCAATCGTTTCGAAAAGGGGAACAGACTGAACCGTACTTATTACCGTACCGTCGCTCTCTCTGCGGTATAGGCCCGCCTCTTTGGCAAACACAACAACTTCAAGCATGTCACTTGCGCCTTGCGTCATCGAGATCAGGTAACTGTTGATACAGTTGCGTCCGAACTCTTTCTGTGCTTTACCAACCGTACGATAAACATCTAGACATTCCTTCGTACCATCGGAATAGTCCAAATACGTTGAAGTGATTGGACGTGGATCATTTAGCACATTCGTCAAAAGAGTAATCTTCTCTTCCTCAGATAACTTGCTGTAATCTGGCGTAATGCCCATTTTCGCTAAAATTTCGGTCATCGCATTCTCATGCTCTTTACTATGCTGTCTGATGTCCAGAGCAGCTAAGTGGAAGCCGAATAGCTCAACTTGACGAATTAGCTTCTTAATATATTTATCAGCCACATAGTCTGCAAAGTGCGCACGCAAACTTGTATCCATCACTTGTAAATCTTGAATAAAATCTTCTGGACTATTGTACTTCTGTGAAGCAGGCACATTCACATTGCCCGTGTTGTGAATTTTTTCGATCATATAGGTCGTCTTGATGCGATATGGCTCTTTCTCATTGCGCCATACATCTTGAACATTCCCCATCGCTTCACGGTCACATTGGATAGATTCGATTAGAGCATCGCTCACATTCACAATGTTCTTGCTGAAACTCATATGAGCCAAAGATTCTCTCAAAATCTCCTCATACTTTTGCAAAGCCAATTGACGGTGCAAACCAAGGGTTTCCCATGTTACATTCGCTCTAACTGAAGGATTTCCGTCACGGTCTCCACCGATCCAAGAACCAAATTTCAAGAAGGACGGCACATGCCATTTATCTTCTGGGTAATATTTATTTAAACAACGTTCAAGCTCATGATAAACTTCTGGCAGTACATCGAATAGCGTCTCATCAAAATAGTACAGCCCGTTACGCACTTCATCGATTACCGTTGGTTTGCGATCACGCAGCTCATCGGTTTGCCACAGATTAAGTACTTCACCTAATAGCTTCTCACGCAATTGCTCGCGTTCACGGTACGTTAGGTTAGGGTTGTCCAGTTTCATCATATCATCCGAAATACGCAGATTAATATCAAGTACAGCACGACGCATAGCTTCGGTTGGATGTGCTGTCATAACGAGTTCTAGCGAGATCGCTTTAAGAATCTCTTGTACCTCTGCGTAAGGAATATGCGTATTCTTCAGCTCTTGCACAATGCTCTCAATGGAACCTGGTTGTACAGATTCACCAGAGGAGCGCTCGTAATCACGCTTACGACGAATACGATGGTTTTGTTCAGCAATATTAACTAGTTGGAAGTATATAGCGAAAGCTCGTATCACTTGATGACGAATTTCTGGATCTAGTGAAGATATCGTTTTCTTAAATTCATCATAGATCTCAATGACATAGTGTGCTCTTAACGACTTACTCATTTCACGAATTTTCTCAACAACATCCAGCAGATCATTCCCGCCTTGATGTACGAGAACTTCACCTAGTATGTGCCCAAGAAAACGAATATCTCTGCGCAGCAAGTTATTCGTACTTTGTTTTTGTTGGACGATCTCACTCTCTACCATTACTCTCCACCTCATCTATTCACTATGATGCATTAATGCTTCTCTCTGCAAAAGCTAGTCGCTATAAAAACTCATTTCAGAATATTTTACCACAATCTGTCCGCTACACATAGTATTAAAATAAAAAAACCGTACGTTTTACGGTGGTAATTAATGTATTGATAAGATTCTACTAGCTTGTCCTGACCAATCAACCCTTATGAGTAAACTGTTTACAGCAAATATAATGAATTTGTAAATATAAAGAAAAAGCCACCCGAAGGTGGCTCAGTCTTTATTAAGCGGGCGGCGGGAATCGAACCCGCGCGATCAGCTTGGAAGGCTGAAGTTCTACCATTAAACTACGCCCGCGTAGTTTAGAAAATGATCGGGATGACACGATTTGAACATGCGACCCCCTGCTCCCAAAGCAGGTGCTCTACCAAGCTGAGCTACATCCCGATACGTTTATAACTTATAATGAAGAATGGCGCGCCCTGAGAGATTCGAACTCCCGACCTTTTGATTCGTAGTCAAATACTCTATCCAGCTGAGCTAAGGGCGCATATAAAATTGGAGCGGAAGACGGGGATCGAACCCGCGACCCTCGCCTTGGCAAGGCGATGCTCTACCGCTGAGCCACTTCCGCAGGGTACCTCATGTATATAAATATACTTGAGGATTTAATGCGCGTAGAGGGACTTGAACCCCCACGGTCACCCGCTAGATCCTAAGTCTAGTGCGTCTGCCAATTCCGCCATACGCGCATGTAGTAAAGAAGGCAAATGGTGAGTCATGTAGGATTCGAACCTACGACACCCTGATTAAAAGTCAGGTGCTCTACCAACTGAGCTAATGACTCATAAATGGCTGGGGATCAAGGATTTGAACCTTGGCATGACGGAGTCAAAGTCCGTTGCCTTACCGCTTGGCTAATCCCCAATATAAAACATGCCGTCGAGAGGACTTGAACCCCCAACCTACTGATTACAAGTCAGTTGCTCTACCAGTTGAGCTACAACGGCATATAAAGTTAATGGTGGAGGCTGACGGGATCGAACCGCCGACCCTCTGCTTGTAAGGCAGATGCTCTCCCAGCTGAGCTAAGCCTCCATGGGACTTAAAAATGGTGACCCGTAGGGGACTCGAACCCCTGTTACCTCCGTGAAAGGGAGGTGTCTTAACCACTTGACCAACGGGCCTTACTAAAAATTACTGGAGCTTCCAACCGGAATCGAACCGGTGACCTCATCCTTACCATGGATGCACTCTACCGACTGAGCTATGGAAGCAATGGCTCCCCGAACAGGACTCGAACCTGTGACAACTCGATTAACAGTCGAGTGCTCTACCAACTGAGCTATCAGGGAACAATGCTTGGCAACGTTCTACTCTCCCAGAAC